>LT629764.1:1892500-2225000 GCA_900105225.1 Paenibacillaceae bacterium GAS479
TGTACCAAGGGCAAACTTCAATCCCTTGCGCTCGATATCACCCGTATTATTGAGAGTACAGTTCTGTACGGTCACTCCTGCCAGCTCTACAGGCTCGACTCGCGCGAGCGGCGTTACTTTGCCGGTGCGACCTACATTCCAGGCCACGGATTCCAGCACGGTTGTACTCTCTTCTGCCTCGAATTTAAAAGCAACCGCCCAACGCGGGAACTTATCGGTATAACCGAGTGCGGCTCGCGTGCGCATATCTGTTACTTTAACGACGGCTCCATCGATAAGGAAATCGAACTCCGGACGCTGAACGGCGATCCGATGCAGCTCCGTGATCACCTCTTCAATTTCGCTGAAGTAAGCCACATACGGATTTACCTTAAAGCGGTTCTCGCGCAGAAATTGGATCAGCTCATTATGCGTCTGGAACTCCAGCTCATCGGAGTATCCTATATTATAGAAGAAAGCGTTCAGCCGACGCTCCGCGGTCAGCTTCGGATTCAGGTTGCGAAGCGCTCCTGCAGCGCCGTTTCGGGCGTTTTTGAGCGGCTCGGCAGCTGTCTTGTTATAACTCTCCAGCACGGACAGGAACATTAACCCCTCCCCCTGCACCTCGATCAGTCCCTCCGTATAGGGAATGGTCAGCGGAACCGAGCGAATCGTCTTCACCTGAGCCATGATGCTCTCGCCCACTGTGCCGTTACCACGCGTAGCCGCTTGGACCAGCTTGCCGTTCTCGTAAGTGAGGTTGAGCGTTAACCCGTCGAACTTAAGCTCCACAACATAAGATGGATCAGGAAGCGGCTCCTCGTCGGGATGTTTGGTATTATAATCGGCGATTCCTTTGAGCAGTCGCTGATGCCACGCTCGAACCGCGTCCTCGTCCTTGGCTTTGTCCAAGCTCCATAACCTTGCGCGATGACGATGGGGTTCGAAACCTTTGAGCACTTCCCCGCCCACGCGCAAAGAAGGCGATTCTGGCAGAACAACTCCACTTTCCTGCTCAAGGCGAATCAGCTCATCATACAGCAGATCATATTCCGCATCGCTGATAACCGGATTATCCAACGTGTAGTAATTGTAGTTGTGTACGGTAAGCTCTCCTGCTAGAACCCGCATGCGCTCCAATACGGCAGGGTCGGCCTTGCTGACCAGTGCTTCCTGCTCCTTCGTGCGGTTATCCAAATGAAATCCCGTCCTTCTACTAATAGTACGTGTTCAAAAAGGTCATTGAACTACCTCTTATAAGATTCTTCATGCGCCCCAACTAAATTTTAGTCTGCACCAATCCATATGTATGCAACCCTGCCCGGGCACTGAACGGTTCAGGACCCGGGCAGGGGAGTGTTAATTTTCTAGCTTCTCGACCGGCGCGAAGCTGGCGAGCAGCTTTTTCAGCCCGACTGGTGCTGGAAAAGCGATCTGAATCTCCGTGTCGTTGCCGGTTCCCTTCACCGACACGACGACTCCGGTGCCCCATTTCTTATGGGACACCTTGTCTCCGGCGGCGAAGCTGCGCGCCGCCTCACCGATCCCGGCCGCGGGAGCGCCCGGCGTGCTGACTCGCACGCTGCTGACTCCGCCCGCGGCGGAACTTGCCGCCCCGGGGGACCCGGCCGGGCGGCCATAGCGCGCTGCGCCGGGGGCGGAGCCCGGCGCAGAAGCGCCTGCGGCGCTGCCGCCGCGGTAGCCGAAGCCTCCGGCTCCGCCTGTCGCGCCGCTGTACCGCCCGCCGCCAATCGTGCGGCCGGGCGAAGCCAATTCCTTCACGTCATCAGGAATTTCCTTGAGGAAACGTGAAGGGGCATTACTGTTCGTGCGGCCGAAAAGCGTACGCATGCGGGCGCATGTCATATACAGCCGTTGCTCGGCGCGGGTGATTCCGACGTAAGCGAGGCGTCTTTCTTCCTCAAGCTCCTCATTATCGGTGAATGCCCGGCTATGCGGGAAAACACCTTCCTCGCAGCCGATGATGAAGACAACCGGAAATTCAAGTCCCTTGGCGCTATGCATCGTCATTAGAATGACCGCGTCTTCCGGGGCATCATCCTTGTCCACGGTATCAATGTCCGCGATAAGCGCCAGATCCGTCAGGAACGAAACGAGTGACTTGTCCTCGTTGCGCTTTTCGAACTCCTGAGTCACCGACAGGAACTCCTCAATATTCTCGATGCGCGCCTTGGACTCCAGCGTGTTCTCCCGATGCAGCTCCATCGTGTATTCCGACAGCTCAAGCACCTTCTCGGTCAGCTCCGTCACAGACAGATAATCGCGCATCGCCGTCAGGTTCGCAATCATGGAGCGGAAGCCCTCCAGCAAGGAGCGAGTGCGTCCGTTCACCTCGATATTGGTAAGATCACTAAGTACCCTATAGATAGAAACGCCGCGACGCCCCGCCTCATCTGCAAGCTTGGCGACCGTAGTGTCGCCGATGCCGCGTTTAGGAACGTTAATGATGCGCTCCAGGCTAATGTCGTCATCCGGGTTAGACACGAGTCGCAGATATCCTAGCAGATCCTTGATCTCTTTGCGATCGTAGAACTTAATTCCGCCTACGATCTGGTAGGGGATGTCCGACTTGATCAGAATTTCCTCGATGACCCGGGACTGAGCGTTCGTCCGGTACAAAATAGCATGATCCGCATAGTTGCGTCCGCCATTGCGGCCGGTACGGATCTCGCCCGTAATGTAATAACCCTCATCATGCTCCGAGTCCGCCTGATACATCGTAATGCTGTCGCCAGCTCCGCGCTCGGTCCAAAGCCGTTTGTCTTTGCGGCCTGTATTCTGCCCAATCACCGCATTCGCCGCGTTCAGAATATTCGAGGTCGAGCGATAGTTCTGCTCCAACATGATCGTTTTTGCCTCGGGATAATCCTCCTCGAAGTTAAGGATGTTCGAGATGTCCGCGCCGCGCCAGCGGTAGATGGACTGATCGCTGTCGCCGACAACGCAAATGTTGTGAAGCTTGTCAGCCAGCATGCGGCAAAGCATGTACTGAGCGCGGTTCGTATCCTGATACTCGTCCACATGGATGTAGCGGAACTTGTTCTGATAAAAGTCCAGCACCTCAGGTACTTCCTTAAACAGCTGGATCGTGCTCATGATCAGGTCGTCGAAGTCCAGCGAGTTATTGCTGCGCAGTCGCTTCTGGTACATCTTGTACACATCGGAGACGACTTTGTTAAAATAGTCCCCGCCCGCCTTTTGCTCAAAACGAGCCGGATCGATAAGCTCATTCTTGGCGCTGCTGATGACCGACTGCACGGCCTTCGGCTCAAACTTCTTGGTGTCGATGTTCTGATCCTTCATGCAGCCGCGAATGACAGACAGCTGATCGCCGGAATCCAGAATCGAAAAATTCGATGTGAAACCGATCCGGTCGATGTCCTTACGCAAAATCCGAACACACATGGAGTGGAAGGTGGAGACCCATATATCGCTGCCGGATGGCCCGACAAGCTTGGATACCCGATCTCGCATCTCACGGGCAGCTTTATTGGTAAATGTAATCGCCAGAATGCTCCACGGCGCCACGCGCCGCTTCTCGATCAGCCAAGCAATCCGATGAGTCAACACGCGGGTTTTGCCGGAGCCCGCTCCAGCCATGATCAGCAGTGGTCCCTCGGTAGCCTGCACCGCCTGTTGCTGGGGCGGATTGAGCTTGGCAACCGCTTCTTCAATCCCTATATTGTTCAACATATAAGAGCAAATTCTCCTTCTCTAGGACGGCGAGCCCGACTGCGGGGCTCAAAGCCATCTGCTTGATCACAATCCATAACTTGACTTCTACCCATGAGTCTGTTCGCCTTTGTTCGCCTATTCCCAGTCTAGGGCAACGAGGCCGGATGTGTCAATGAAACAAGCCGATTTCATACGCTTCCGTTTCAGTCCATTTTTACTTTATTTCCCCATAAAGAAGTTACACACTGACCACACTGCTTCTCTCAAAAGTCGTGGCTCTTAATGCTCCCTCTTCGTCTCCTTATTCGTCTTCCTAGTTTCAACTTACCTAGCTGTATCTTCACAAAAACATTCCTAAAGCTCCTGCTCGGTTTCGCGTACCGCCTGCACCGTGCTCAGCGCCGCATCCAGGTCGTGGTAAAGGGCATTCCCAACGACTACCGTCGAAGCGACTCGCGCCGCCTGCGACGCACGTTGCGGACCATCAATGCCCCCTCCGTAAATGAGCCTTGTCCCACTCAGGACACGCTTCACTCTACGCAGCAGCCCCATATCGCCGAAACGCCCGCTATATTCCACATAGAGCAGGGGCAGCCGCATCAGGCGGTCAGCCAAACGGGCAAAAGCCGCCGCCTGAAACTCCGTCAAAGAGGTGTCTGCACCGCTAACTCTGGCCGCCTCGCAATCCTCATTAAGGATTAGATAACCTTCCGCCCATGTTTTTTCCCATGGAATCAGACCAGCCAGCTCTTCAAGCGCCAGCGCCTGACGTCCGGTAATCCAATCTCCCTGTCCAGTGTTGAGCACCATCGGAATGAGATAGGCGTCAAACCCCGGCAACGCCAGCTCGGGATGCGTTACCTCCAGGACAATCGGAATGTCGCTCCCCGCCAATCGCTCCAGCAGTGCGGCCGTATTGTCGTAGGTCAGTCCACTAGAGCCGCCCACCATAATCGCATCCGTGCCGGAACCAAGTACGGCCTCTAGCTCCCGCTGCCGGAGCGTTCGGTCCGGGTCCAACTTAAACACATGCCGCCAGTCCGAAAATAGTTCCTTCATCGATCTCGTTCCCCTATCATCTCGCTGTCTATTTTTCCAGTCTAGACAAGGCCTTCCCGAGTGTCAACGAGAGTGCTTCGAGCATCTTCCTTGTTTCAAGGCTCTGGACATGTTGGTAAGGGAAGATACAACCGAAACCGACAATCAAGCCTACTGGCTGAAGGAGGAACTAAAGATGAACAAACCTAATATACCTTCCATGGAAACGGAAAGAGATGCTATCAAAGACGAGCAGCGCGCCAAGCAGGAGCTCGGTCGAATCGAGAATCAGCCTGCAGGCGTCGCCGCAGACGGCAAGCCGCATAGCGGCCACGAGCCGCAAGGCATAGTCCAGGCTGACAGCACCGTTCATCCTCCGGCAGTCAAGGGTACGGACGGACCCGTTCATCAGGATGCCCCGACAGAGGAAGATGAGGAATCGGACAGGCGACGCGTGCCAAGCGATAAGGATCGCACTCCTAGCACCGAGCGGAAGGCCTATTTTATATCCATCACGTCCAAGACGATTGAGCATGAGCGGTCCGGCACGGATCAGATGGAAATTCTAGCTACGCCGGCTGAGCTGGAAAAGTTAGAAATTCTGCTAAATGAGATGGAAGCAAAGGATGGTGTGAGCTCACTCGTAGCCGCTATTCCGTACAAATCGAATGACCGCAGTCCGACGCAAAAAAAGTTCCAGAACTCGCTGAACGAGTTGTACCTGACGATTCATCAGCTGGGCACAGCGGAGACTCGCGCTTTTATTAAAGAAACACATATGTTCCGCGAGCTGAACAACACGGATTTTGACCTTCCAGGGTACGATAAAGAGCCAAAAATTTAGTTTTTGCCCGAGGTCCTCTATACAGGTTAAAAAAGCTGCATGCCGCCCCTTATGGGGTGAGCATGCAGCTTTTGGTCTTAATGAAAGTTGAAGAATGCGTTACGTACAAGCCGTGATCTTGTTAATCTACATAAATGAGGCTGACCTCAAAATAACTTTAATCAATCTTTATTTAAAAACCGAGAAAAGCTCTTCCATCGCCGCTGGAGCATCTACCTCTAGGGCAAACGAAACGGGATGCCCAACGCTCGGAATAACCCGGCGGTCGGTCACGACCATGCCGGCGGTAAGCGAATCGCCGCAGGAGATTGAAGCATGCAGCGTACGGCAGCCGACCAGCTCCGGACGAACAGCGGCAATGACCGCAAGCGGATCATGCATCGGGCAAGCGTTGTCCAGCTTATTGACCATGCCATAGAAGTCGAAGTAAACGTCGAAGCAATCCTTCAGGAAAGCAACGGCTGATTTATTTTCCTCCCGGCAGCTGAGTTCCAGTTCATCCAGGTCATTGCGAGTAAGCAGTGCTTCCATTGTGACGTCGAGGCCAACAACGGTCAGCGGCAAACCTTCCGTCGCCATCAGTACCTGAGCCGCTTCCGGATCGCCCCAGAAGTTTGCCTCCGCCACTGGCGTAATATTGCCCGGCACGAGCACATTACCTCCCATGACAACAACGCTGCGGAATTTTGTAGCGATGCTCGGGTCCTTTTCCAGCGCTAGCGCCAGATTGGTCATCCGTCCCATGAGCACAAGCGTCAGCTCACCGGGCCGCTCGTTCGCAACGCGAACATAGTAGTCCGCAGCTGACTCTCCGATTGGAAGCTGATCCGATGGCGGAATGATCGCGCCGCCGATACCGTTCTCCCCGTGCACATCGGACTTGGAGCCAGGGAATTCGCGCCGCAGTGCTTTGTTTGCACCTTTTACAACCTGTACACTACCCTCTGTGCCAGCCAGCTTCAGCAGCCGCAACGTATTGTCCGTCGCTTGATCAACATCGATATTGCCGAATACGGTGCAGACCGTCTCCAGGGCAATGCGCGGTGATTTAACCGCATAAAGAATAGCCAGAGAATCGTCGATTCCTGTGTCCGCATCAATAATCATCGCAACCGGTTCGCGGCTGTCAAGGCTTGTCATCATTGTTCATAGCTCCCCTTTTGATTCTGTCTCCATCAGTTTCTTCAATTTCAGGCAGCGAAAAGCTCCCCGGATTGTGCTGAAAATCCGGGGAGCTGGCGATCATGCTGCTTGACCCGTTCTATTCAGTCGCATTGCGACCGGCTCCACTCGGCCGAGGCCGCAGTGTTGCATCTACGTGACCAGCTGGCCGCGCGTTACGCCGAGCTGATTCGTCGCCTTCAGGCTGCGCCACACTTGGGTGCCGGTAATGCGTCCGTTAATGGCGTCACGATACAGCGCCAGCACTTCGGCAACCTTTTCCGCCGGCTCCTCCAGGAATTCCACCCGATAAGAGCGCACGCCAAGCTCCAAGAAGTTTTTCACGTACTCGGCTCCTGATTGCTCAATCGCATTATACACCGTGTTGCGGCAGCCTTCATCTACACGTACTGGATGGGACATACCGATGCGATCCTGCAGGGAAATATTATGCTCCTCACAAGGACGTCCGCAGTTCGTAAAGTCCGTGCCATCGCTGATGAATGTGCAGTACACGCAATGCTCCGTATGGAACATCGGCAAATGCTGGTGAATAACGATTTCCAGTGCCTCCGGCTCCAAAGTGCGGCCGAGCAGATCGACCATCTGCTGGATATTCAAGTCATATGACGGCGTAAGCAAATCGCAGCCAGCTTCGCGGAACAACTCCACTGTTTTGTGGTTGGCAATATTGAGCGAGAAGTCTCCGATCAGCTGCGGGAAAGGCTCGTCTGGACGCTCAGCGCGGGCACGCAAGTAATAATACAGCGCACCCGTGTTGCGTACAAGTACAGCATCCGGCTTCAGACGCAAAATGTTGGCATGGTAGCCATTCTCATTCGGCATATGAATACGCGGTGTCGCCAGTGCAATCGGCTTGCCCGCAGCACGAGCTGCCTCAATCGCCGCCGGGAACTGCTTGATGAACTCAAAGTCAGCGTAAATCATCTCAACATCGGTAAGGCAAGCAGCCTTAACCTGGTCAAGCGTACGGCATAGCGCCGTTAGGCGGGCCGCTTCAGGGCCAGCTTTGACAGCGGCATCGATCGCCCGCTGCTCCAGTGAACGTGAGCCGGCGAGCAAATCAACCTCGCGCTTCACGTATACCGGCGGCTTCGGCCGTTCGCCATGGAGCTGCTCAACCGCTTCGCGGCGCAGTCGATTGAGTTCACGAACCGGTACGATTAGATCGCCTTCCAGCTCCACTTCAAGCTGATCAAGCTGGAACAACGTACCGCCGAGACGGCCAAGCTGATCCTCAAGCAGCGCCCGGTCCATTGGACGTTTTAACGCCTTCTCCAGCAACAGCTCGCTGTCGACTTGCACAGTTGTTCCCTTTTGCACATCAGTCCACCAAGTACGCAGCGGCTCGCCTTCACGACCCTCAACGCGCAGCGCCAATGGGAATACCCGGTATGGCTTATCTGTTTCGAACGTTGCACGCAGGCGGCGGTCCAGCGCAGGATCATTCGTTTTCCAAATGCGATCGCCGGCTTTCACCCGCTGCAGGTTGACGTCATTACGCCCAGGTACGATGTCCAGCACGGTGCCTTCAGCAGCTTCACCCTCAAGCTTGACTCCTTGACGGCGGATGTCATAAACACGGCCGCCTTCTTCCTTCTGAGTCGGATCTCCAGCGTCGAATACGATGCCGTCACCGCGCTTGAGCGGAGCTTCAAGACGGCAAACAACGCCGTCGCGCAGCACTCGCTCCACCCGGCCGAGATAAACGCCGCGGCTTTTAGGGAAGGAACCGTCTACGAGCTCTTTATTGTTTGTTCCACCAAGGAAGCCATGCGTGAAGCCGCGCGAGAAGCTTTGCTGCAACTCACGTACTTCTTCGCGAGTCGGGCCGCTTTTGTCGCCATCGAAGTAGGCGTCAATCGCTTTGCGGTATTTGGAGACGACGTTGGCGACGTACTCCGGCGTCTTGAGACGCCCCTCGATTTTGAAAGAGCTTACTCCTGCCTCAATCAGCTCAGGGACTAGATCAATCGCCGCGAGGTCCTTGGGAGAAAGCAAATATGCGATGTCACCCATCGGCTTCTGCTCGCCGTCGACCATCAGGTCATACGGCAGACGACAAGCCTGCGCGCACTCGCCGCGGTTGGCGGAGCGGCCGCCCCACATTTCCGAGGTGAGGCATTGACCGGAATAGCTGACGCATAAAGCGCCGTGCACAAAAACCTCCATGGGAAGTTTTGCCTTTTCTCCGATCATGCGGATCTGCTTAAGATTGTTCTCGCGGCCAAGTACAACGCGCTCGATGTCGAACGGCTTCGTGAACTCCACCGCTTCAGGCGATGTGATCGTCATCTGGGTTGAGCCGTGAATTGGGAAATCCGGCGAAATCTCGCGGATCAACTTGACCAGGCCAAGATCTTGTACGATGACCGCATCTACGCCCGCGTCAATGCAAGCGTCGATAAGAGCTTTGGCATCCCGCAGCTCATCCTCGAACACCAATATATTAAACGTCAGGAAACCCTTCACGCCGTAGCGATGCAGGAAACCCATAATCTCCGGTAGCTCGTCCATGCGGAAGTTGTTAGCGCGTGCCCGAGCGTTGAACTTCTCAACGCCGAAGAAAACGGCGTCCGCTCCGTTCGCGACCGCCGCCCTCATGCAATCCCAATCACCAGCCGGGGCCAGCAGCTCAACGTCTTGCCTTTGTATCGATAAGGTCATGCCTTTAGTTTGCCTCCATATCTTGAACTAGCTTCTATTATAACAATAAGCTTGGCCGCGAGAGGCGGCCTATATACTGTTAGTGTAGCAGAGTAGCAGCCGCTTGACCAAGCTTTTACGACGAAATCACACACTGGCAAGTTCAGGTGGGGGAGCCAATAGAAATAACCAGCCAAACACAAGGCTTGGCTGGTTACCTTCATTTAATTTACCGATTAGATTTCCTGAAATCCCCCGGAGTTAATCCTTCATACCGTTTGAAAAAGCGGATAAAGCTGTTTACGTTGTTGTAACCAACACTTGCCGCAATTTCATTAATCGTTTGCTCGGTTTCCATCATCAGCGTTTTGCTCGCTTCTAAACGTTTAATGGTCAAATACTCCAATATTGTTTTACCCATTTCTTGTTTGAACATCCGGCTTAAATAGGCATGATGCAGGTTCACCTGCTCCGAAATCGTCTCCACGGACAGATCCAGATGATAGTTCTGATCCATAAAGGCAACAACCGTCCCAATATAAGTATTCTTTTTGGGCTGCTGCAGCTGCATGACCTCGTTGATCCTCTTCACGATTCCACATATCCATTCATGAATCGCTTTAATCGTCTCTTTAGAAGCTAACTCACGGAATAGATTATGATTTCTGCCAAAAAGCTTCTCTGTGTTCACATTCAATTCGTGCAAGTTTCGTAAAATATCCTCGACAATGAGACTATAGGTGCGGAATATAACTTCCTCATTCAGCTTCGTCCGAACTTTAATCTGGTGGTACAGCTCTTCCAAGCTCGAAAGTGCATCTTCCAATTGCCCGGCTTTCAAGAAGTTGATCATGTGATTCGAAAAATGAGGCGGCAAATAAAACTCATAATCCGCTTCTTTGATGAGATCCTCATACAGAAGCACCGTATTTGTACCAGCCACGAGTTTGGCCCGAATAACTTCGCTGGCTTCTTTATACGAATAATGTGCCTGCATGATTTGCGAGTACGAATTGCCAATGCCAATCGTCACGGATAGTTTAAGCAACTGATAGATCGTATGTTTAATCTCTTCTCCGAGCGCAATCAGCTTCTCTTTTAACTGCTGCTCATTCGAACCCGCATTCAGATTGACGAGCAGAACAAGCTGGTTCTCATCCGACTCTGCTGTCAGACATATATAGTTGGCTGCAGCAATTTCCTCCGCGATATTCATAATCGCATACTTATACAGATTTTGATCGGCGACCGAATAGCTGTCCACGAGCAGGCTGTATTCATCGATCTCGATGAGGAAGATGACCAGCTCCTGATGCGGAAAATGAATATGCAAAAACTCAAGCTTTCCGTTCAATTCATGGATGCTGCTGTACTTATTATTAAGGAGAGACAGCAAAAATCGTTCACGGAGTACAGGCAAATTCATCCGAAATTGCTGCTCCCAGTCTTCATTTTTACGAAAGACATTATCGAGAACATAGGAGATAGTTTCTAGCTCATTTTTCCGTGGGCCATCTTGGCTGCCTGTCTCTCCTTTTTTGTTATAAGGCAGTGTTTTGTCCATTAACGTTTTAATTGGGCTGTACATCTTTCTCGACATGAAATAGGACAATATAATGCCGAGTACAACAAGGAGAATGCAGGTTACCCATGCTACATTGCGGATATAAGACAGCTTGGAAAGTAAATATTGCAAAGGCGTCTCGGACACGATGCTCCACTTCGTATGAAGAGTTTTGACATAAGCGATGAGCTCTTTATCCTCCGACTGGTTCATCATCGTGTAGCCAATCTCGCCCTGCGCTTTGCTGCTTTCGGAGAAAATGAGACGCACATGCTCCGGGTCAAGCGGCGTAGAAGAAGACGACGAGATGGCATTGCCTTCTTGATCCAGAATATATGTCGTTGTGTACGGGTTGCCTTCCATCTTTTGCAGCATGCTTTTTAATGGAGATTCGCGTATATGGACTGCTACAAGACCCTTGAAGTCCTTTCGTTGAACAGGAACTTTCAATACATAGGTAATGATTTTGTCATAATCATTCCCGTCGCGAGAACTAAGCCAAAAGCCTGACTCTGTAGATGAAAGCCCCTTTTCAATCCATATATCCTGCTTCGATTGCCCATACATTCGGGTGTAACCGTTGGAGGAAAGGATCAAATTCGCTCCAGTTGCATAAAAGCCAATGGATTCTATCGCTTCATTCGTTTCTGCAAACGTTTTCAGCAATTCTCGTGTCTCATTTAGCAGATATTGATTGCTGGGATCGTTGACATAGCTGGCAATACGTCCGTCCAACCCGATGCGTACGGCAATGGACTGCATTCCCTCAATCGTCTTCTCAATAGAAGCTGTTTTTTGCTTCGCGGAATGGAGAGTCGCTTGGCTTAATTCATCTTCTAAAGTTGAAACGGTAAAGCTGTAAGCAGCATAGCTCAAAGTGACGATAGGAAGAAGAATAACGACTAGATATGAAATCAAATAGGTCCAGAAAACTCGCGGCAATCCTTTTAAATAGTTGCGGACATGGAAGACAGTAGCCAGCGTCATCACCTGCTTGATTTTATGTATACATATTATGCCACAGATGTTTCCATTCTTGTATGTCTATACGAGATAAGTCACGATTTATGGAGTCATGTCATAACTTATGGATTCCAAAAGTGATGATTTTTACACTAGAGTCCTGGATTGCACATATCTTCTCCTGCTTTCTTCTTGCAGAATAAGGGTATGCACAACGATTTGCAACTGCAGCTACACAGGGGAGGATAAAGAGGATGAAGACGAAAAAAACAGCTCTACTAACTTTATCTGTAGTATTGGCAAGCACACTTGCAGCATGCGGCACAGAATCGGACACCGAAGCGCCAGCCGCAACGGGATCTCCAAGTGAGCCAATCACGCTGACCTTTGCTTCATGGAGCATCAGCGAAGCGGCAACAAAACCTGCTTTGGAAGAAATGGTTAAAAACTACGAAACCAAAAATCCAAATGTAAAAATCGAGTTCATCGGCATTCCTTTTGGCGACATCAAACAACAAACATTTGTTATGGCTTCAACAGACAACGCGCCGGACATCATGCAAACCTTCCCAGCCTGGTTCGGTTCCTATGCGGCATCGGATATTGTAGCCCCGCTCGATGATTTGATGGGCAAAGAATACGTCGACGATCTGCTGCCGAGCTTTAAAGAGGATTTCTCCTACGACGGCAAACTTATGGGTGTCCCTTGGGCATCAACGCCTTATGTGCTTTATTGGAACAAAGAGCTGTTTGCCAAAGCTGGACTTAAACCCGAGGCGCCTAAAACCATTGATGAAATGCTGGTAGCGGCAAAAGCTCTTTCGAAGTTGAAAACAGATACGGGCGAGAACATCTACGGATTCGGCGAGCCTAGCGATAAGCTAGCCATTAATGGCTTGATCTCCTTGCGGAACCTGTACACATTCGGCGGATCACTGCTGGATAAAGACGGCAAGATCAATGCCAATACGCCAGAAATGGTTGCAACCCTCAATTACTATAAAGGTTTAGTGAAAGATGGCCTCAGCCCTTCCGGCGCGAAGCTGAAAGATTTGAGAAACCTGTTCTCGATCGGCCGCCTCGGTATGTATATCGATGGTTACTACGGCAAAGCCGTATTCCGTAATCTGAGTGGCAAAGGCGAGGCGTTTGACAAAGTATGGGGAGCCGGTCTCGTTCCTGCCGGTCCATCTGGCGAGAGCGTTTCGATTGGTGAGGCGCATGGACTCGTCATTTCCGAGACATCCAAAAACAAACAAGCTGCAGCCGACTTCATTAAATATTTGACGGACAAAGAAGCTATGACCATCTATCACAATCAAAGTGACGTATTCTCTGCGCGTCAATCACTTAGCGGTTTGTTCGCGGACAGCGATTACGATAAAGTGCTTCAGGAACAAATGAAAACGATTAAGCCGCTCCCTAAAAATCATCCAGGCATGGAGCAAGGGTATATCGATATTGCAGATGCCCTGCTCAAAGTAGTAACGGAAACGGCAACCCCAGAAAAAGCTGCTGAAGAACTAGATGCGAAGTTAAAAACAACGTTGAAGTAAATTAAACAAAGTTCGGGAGGAAGGATCTCTTCGGGGATTTTTCCTCTACCGAGCACTTAGACAGGAGGGGATTGCACATGAGAGAAAAAGCGCTCGGGTTTTCTGAAATGGCTAAGGATCGCCTATTTCTACTACTCTTAATCGTACCTGCTTTTGCTATGCTGCTGTTTACGATCGGAATTCCAATTGTGAAGTCGATCTATATGAGCTTTTTCGACGTAACACTGCTGCGCATGAAAAGCCAGCCTTGGAACGATTTTGCGAACTACGCAGGAATTTTTAAAGACGGAGAGTTTTTCAGCGCGCTTCGCGTAACCTTGACGTATGTGTTTTGTATTGTCAGCATTCAATTTGTTTTAGGCCTGTTTTTGGCGCTTCTATTGAATTCCAACATCCGCTTTAAAAAGCTTTTCCGAACGTTGATTCTTATTCCGTGGATCGTACCTACGATCGTTTCCGCTTTGTTATGGATGTGGCTTTTCCAGCCACAGTATGGACTCGTCAACTATGTGCTTCAAGAGCTGCATCTCATCAACGGTCCAAAAGACTGGCTGACCAATCTCGATTTGGCACTTCCCGCTGTCATCGTCACGGCGCTTTGGCGTCAACTGCCTTTCATGAGCACCATGCTGCTTGCAGGCATGCAAGGAATTCCTGAAGATATGTACGAAGCAGCCCGAATTGACGGCGCCAATCGTACACAGACTTTACTGCATATTACTTTGCCGATGCTTAAAAACAATATCAAAACAGTTACACTCATTTCCATCATCGAAAACTTCAAAATGTTCCCGTTGTTCTGGATTATGACGGGTGGCGGACCTTTAGATAAAACAACAACGCTGGCTATCTACAGCTATAAAGCAGCATTTGTTCAGCTCGATTTGGGCAAAGGCGCGGCAATTGGCGCATTGTGGCTCATTATTATGATTCTGATTTCCAGTCTGTACAACAAATTATTCTCCATAGGGGAAGAAGACGAATCTGGAAGGGGGAAACGCCGTGTTAAGTCAAAATCAGTCAAACAAAAAGTTGCTGCCTAACCTGGGCCAATATGCGGGCTTGCTCCTGTTTCTTCTGTTTCTGATCTTCCCGCTGTACTGGATGCTCGTCACATCCTTCAAAGATAATTCCGTGTTGTTCAAAATCCCGCCGGAGTGGGTGCCCTCTCAGCCTATCATTACCCACTATGCCAAATTGCTGTCCGACAACATTTTCCTTGTGTACTACAAGAATAGCCTTGTTGTAAGCGCAAGCACAACGCTAATCACCTTGCTTTTCGCGATGTTTGCCGGTTACGGGTTCTCCAGATTCCATTTTAAATTCAAAAACTTCCTGATGTTCTCCATCTTATCGACCCAGATGCTGCCGGTTGTTTCCTTGCTCATAGCGCTTTATGCCATGTACAAATCGTACGGATTGCTCAATACCCAGTTCGGGCTCATCCTTGCCTTGACGACAGCCTCATTGCCCTTCTCGATTTGGATGATCAAAGTTTTCTTTGACGGTATCCCGGTAGCGCTGGAGGAAGCGGCAAAAATCGATGGCTGCAGCCGATTCGGAATTTTGTTCCGCGTTATTTTCCCGCTGTCCAAGCCAGGTATTTTCTCCGTTGGAATCTATACATTTATCCTCTCATGGGATGATTTGTTATATTCCCTGACGCTCATTAACAAAGACCATCTGCGCACACTGAATCCCGGAATTTCCGTCCGGTATATGGGCGAGGTTGCATATGATTGGGCTAACATTATGACCGTATGTTTAACGGCGACGATCCCGATTGTGGTACTGTTCCTCTTCTTCCAAAAGTATATGGTAGCCGGCTTAACGGCTGGAGCTGTAAAAGGTTAAAAATAGTCCGACCTCTATTGTGGAGGTCGGACTTTCGAGTTAATTATTTTTGGCGACCAGCCGCTCAACTCCATTTATATATGGGCGTAGAGCTTCGGGAATGAGGATCGAGCCATCCTCTTGCTGATGGTTCTCCAGCAGCGGAATGAGAATGCGCGGCGAGGCCACCGCTGTATTGTTCAGCGTGTAGGCAAACCGCATGTTTCCATCCTCGTCTCGATAGCGGATTCCAGCACGTCTTGCCTGATAATCCAACAGCAGCGACGACGAGTGCGTCTCACCGTATGCTCCGCGTCCGGGCATCCACGTTTCAATATCAAATTGTTTGTAGGTTTTGGCCGACATATCGCCGGCACAGACGGCCATGATCCGATATGGCAGTTCTAATAACTGCAGCAGCTCAGTCGCATGTCGCGTTATTTCCTGCAGCATGGACTCTGCTGTCTCAAGCTCCGCTTTGCAAATAACGACCTGCTCGACTTTTGCAAACTGATGGACGCGGTACAGACCGCGCGTATCGCGTCCTGCCGATCCAGCCTCGCTACGGAAACAAGTCGATGCAGCAGCAAGCCGGATCGGTTCCGTCAGCTCCAGCACCTCTCCGCTGTAGTAATTGACGAGCGCCACCTCCGACGTCCCCGTCAATCGCAAAGCCTCGTTTTCTAGCGAATAAACCTGATCCTCTCCCGCAGGGAAAAATCCCGTCTGCTGGAATGCCGAAACACGAGCCATAACTGGAACCTCAAGCAGCGTAAAACCCGCTGCCAGCAGTCGATCCACCGCTAGTTGCTGAACCGCTCGATGTAGCAGCGCTCCAGCCCCTTTAAGGTAATAGCTGCGCGAGCCAGCTGTCTTCACGCCACGGGCAAGATCGACCAAGCCATGTCTCTCTCCAAGCTCAATATGGTCAAGCGGCGGGAAGATGAACTCTCGCGGCTCTCCCCAGCGTCCCACTTCTACATTATCTGCATCCGAACTTCCAAGAGGTGTGTCAGGCGAAACGGCATTGGGAACTGCAAGCAACAGCCGCTGCAAATTTGCCTCCAGCTGTGCAAGCCTTGGCTCAAGTTCGCCTAGTTCCTTGCCCGTCAATCGGCCAGTGTCTTTAAGCGAATCCGCATCGGCTGCCCTGCCCTCACGCACGGCAGCCGCAATTTGCTCCGCCAGCATGTTTCTGTGTCGCCGCAGCTCCTCCACCTGTCCCAGCAGCTTGCGCCGTTCAGCATCTGCCTCAAGCAGCTTCTCCACCTCAAAGTCTAGCCCCTTGTGCTCGGCAACCTTCTGTACCTCTTCGCTGTTCTCACGAATCCATTGCAAATCCATCATACTGTCCGCTTCCTTCCCGCTTGCCGTTTTGGAAAAACACAAAAAGCGCCCTCGCCGGTTTGGGACGAGGAGCGCTTACGACTCGCGGTGCCACCCAATTTGACGAATGCCTTCCGGCATTCAGTCCACTTTGGTTCCGCGGTAACGGGCGGTCCGGAAAGCTTAGGGAATGCTCTCGGCACTCCTTGACGAAAACGCCTCAGAGTTGGATTCTCTTCATTGGCTTGATGGCTGGATGAAATTTTACAAATTATATCATAACCCTACTGGGGGCTGCAAGGACGGGAACTCGCTTTTATTCCCATTAAACCACTCATTAAAATGTAATATTTAACCATTATTCATGCAATAAAATTTCTATATGCATGTCTTCCATCGCTTGCTATACTAGACTCAGAAGAAGGCTTTACCCAAGATTAATACTAGAAATTTAAGTAGGTGCCTTACATCATGATTTCTCATCTGATATACATTTTACTAGGCCTATTTGACGCGTTAGCGACTTGGGTTCTTGCTTTTTCGCTTTTCCGAATCCCGATTTTCCGTCATTGGGTCGTTTTGCTTGGCTCATCACTAGCCATCACATTGGTTTCCTACTTCAACCGCATGGTTATGAACTGGTCCGTTTTTGATCTTCCGACGCATTTCATTATTTTCACGTTTACTGCGGTGTTCATCTTAAAATTTAGATTATTTTGGGCGATGCTGATCATCTCTTCAGGTTATATGCTCTTTTTGCCTTTACAATTTACGCTCTACATACTTTTGACTAAGCTTGATTTTCTGCCTGCATCAGTCGTTATGGATAATACGGGCTTAATCTTCCTGCTTCAAATCCTTACCGATTCGATTGCATTTTTGTTCGGTATTGTAATGGTTTTAGCCAACAAAGGCTTCCGTTTCATTCCGGATGCGCCTCATAGCTTCAATGAAAAGCTTCATTATTTATCACCAAAGTATGAAATGCTATTCATCGCATTAGCGACAGGAATGATCAATATTGCGTTCTCGCTCTTTCTTTCGCTGAACGGCTGGGTAACCTTCTCTTATGCTTGTTCCGTAATTGCTATGGGATCAATGCTATACCTTTTTTATCAAAATGAAAAAAAAGGACAAGGCGAGGGACAAGGCGATGCTGGAGCAATTATCGATAATATGCGCTCAAAAAATTAAACAAAAGCACACACACCCAGAGGCAGCCAACGTAACCATTATGGCCTATGCCCTGGGTGTTTATTTTAATTTTTTTGCTACACTGCTTTTGATTATGTTAGTAGGCTGGGCCACAAACGAGCTGATTAATACGATTCTTGTCATGCTTTTATTTAATGTAATCCGCTTCTTCTCTGGCGGCTACCACTTTAAGTCGTTGGATGTGTGTGTTGTCATCTCCGTCGTTCTGTTCTCCATTGTGCCTCACTTGTCGCTTTCAACAATAGGCATATCGTTTTTGACGCTCTCCAGCGCTTTAATATTTCTTTGGCGCGCCCCAGCGTATACGTCCGATACAACGAGACTTAATCCACGTTTTCACCCTTACTTCAAGGTTATTGCCGCTTTGCTTGCCCTCATTAATGTACAGTTTCAATCAGAGCTGTATGCTTGGGTGCTATTATTGCAGGCTTTTACACTGCTCTTTGTTACGAAAGGAGGTGAGTCGGCATGAAGAAATGGACCTACGCGGTAGCATCATTTCTAAGCATCAGCGCAGTTGTTTTTTCAACTATTATCAAAGGAAATCTTGGCGCACAAAAGCTTCCCCAAGAACTGAAAAAGTAATTTCCTTTTTATATGAGCCTCGCCGTTGCTGGGACAATTTTGCTTACGTTTGCAAAATTGTCCGGCTGTTGGCGAAGATGTATTTGCGTATACAAGCAAAGACAGCTTCGCCGCTGGCGAGGCCATTTTTGCGCACAATTACAAATACAGCCTCGCCGCTGGCGAGGCCATTTTTGCGCACAATTACAAATACAGCCTCGCCGCTGGCGAGGCCATTTTTGCGCACAATTGCAAATACAGCCTCGCCGCTGGCGAATATCCGTTGGATAGCCCTGCATGCGTATCCCTGTCTATTTTTGCCCGCTACTTGCCTTTCGGCAGTGCTTCAACCACAATCTCCGCCCATTTGGTCGGGCTATATACAGGATTTCATTAGTATTGATAAAGGTCCTGCACAATTTGTATGATTTTCCACATAAAGTGCATTCGGGCCGTGCTGATTTTCTAAATTTTATACGACAAATCGTACAAATTGGCTGGGCATAGACGACGAAAGCTCGGTTTTGTATGTTTTATCACACAAAGTGTTGAAAAGCGGCAGCTTCGAAACGTATTTTGTACGATAAATCGTACAAAATACGTTTCGTTGGCCCACGAAAGCCAGGTTCTATATAGGTGTCTATAAGGTTTCTCTACACACTGGCTTCGCTGTTGGCGAAGCCTTTTTGCGCATAATTGCAAATACAGCTTTCGCCGTTGGCGAAGCCTTTTTTGCATCCACTAAACTAACCTCAAGGCCAATCCTTGCCGTCCTCCCAAGCCAAATAGAACCGCTCGTGCTGCCACTCTACAGGAGGAGCGGAGAGATCGCCGAAATAACGCGAGATCGTATCGACTTGAGAGCGATGCGCGGCCAACGCCGCTGCTTTGGCGTTCCAATGGAGCGCCGTGTCGAGCGCCAGCGCTTCCTTACGGCCTTGCTCATGCAAAGCCACTGAACCTACATAATATAGCTGCCGCAGTCCAGGTATATGCCCTTCCTTGACCAATCTCGTACCGATGCGTGAAATGGCCATATGGTCAGGATGACCGTTGCCTCCATCAAGAGGGAATGTGACGAGTGCCGCCGGTTTATGAATGGCCAAATATTCAGCCGCCCGCCGAATCACTTCATCTTCGTCGGCCTCGGCAAGATGGCCGTCGGGGTAGCCGAGATGGCCGACCTCTTTTATACCCAATATAGCAGCCGCTTCAGCTAACTCTCGCTCACGCTCAGCCCCGAGGTTACTGCCGAGTAATCGGGCCTGCTGGCTACCTCTCAAACCTGCATCACCGCGAGTCGCGACGAGCAATACAGGCGCCTCCCCTCTATTTGCCAGAGTACGTATTAACGCTGCCGCCAGAAACGTTTCATCATCAGGATGCGCTAGCAGTAGAGCAACAGGTCCATTCATGTTCATCTCTCCTTTGTCCACTTCTTATGCAATTTTGCCGGATAGAGCTCCAGCACTGAATTGCTCCTACAGCACATGGTATAATGAGTGCGTTTGGAACTATAGTGCTACCATCATCCCATTGGGAGGTTACCCTTATGAAACTTGGTGTATTCTCTGTTCTTTTTGCCCAAAAATCGTTCGAGGAATCCTTGGACTACATCGCATCCAAAGGGCTGGACGCCCTCGAGATCGGAACCGGCAACTATCCAGGAAGCCCGCATCTTGATTTGGACGAGCTGCTCGCCGATGACGGCAAGCGCCGCGCCTTCAAGCAGGCAGTAGAATCTCGCGGCCTGATGATCAGCGCCCTAAGCTGCCATGGCAACCCGCTTCATCCGCAAAAGGCTATCTCCAGCGAGCATGACACGATCATTCGTAAAACGATCGAGCTGGCTAACCGACTTGAGGTGTCGGTCGTTAACACTTTCTCCGGCTTGCCGGGCGACCATGAAGACGCTAAATACCCGAACTGGCCTGTCGCTCCTTGGCCGAATGATTTCCAAGAAGTGCTCAAATGGCAGTGGGAACAAAAGGTCATTCCTTATTGGAGCGAAATCAATGGCATCGCCGAGGCAGCAGGCATTAAAATCGGCCTTGAGCTGCATGGCGGATTCTCCGTCCACACGCCAGCTACGATGCTTCGCCTGCGCGAAGCGACCGGCAAAGCAATTGGTGCCAACCTCGATCCGAGCCATATGTGGTGGCAAGGAATCGATCCGGTTCAAGCGATCCATATTCTTGGACGCGAAGGAGCCATTCATCACTTCCATGCTAAGGATACGACGATTGACCCGATCAATGTCAACAAGCATGGCGTAACCGATATGCAGTCCTATGCCCTGATGCTGGACCGTGCTTGGCAGTTCCGCTCCGTCGGCTTCGGCCATGACCTCAAAGTATGGGCGGACATTATTAGTGCATTGCGCCTCGTCGGTTATGACTATGTCGTCAGCATCGAGCATGAAGACGGCCTGATGAGCGTGGAAGAAGGCTTCAGCAAAGCCGTTTCCAACCTGCAGCAGGTACTTATCCGCGAGCCGCTTGGCGAGATGTGGTGGGTTTAAGAGAGCCAACTGATCGGATTCTAAGTAGGAAAAGGCTTCCCTAGCGGCATTATGCCAAAGGGAAGCCTTTTCCTTTTTGTCGTGCTCAACTGAGCGCTTTTCCACTATGTGGTCATCAACCGCTGTATGTACGACCATTCAGGAATGGCTTAGAGGCCAAACCAAATTTTAACCATGAAGAAATCGACAATCAGGAAAACGAGCAGACAGGCTGCCGTCCAGCCAATTGCAAAAATGTTCTTCTGCTTCTGGACTACGAGCCGCACAAGTCCGATTGCAATCAGAATCGTGAACAGAACCATAAAGATGTCGAATGTATTGAACGTACTCGATGTTGCCACGGCTTCCGCCGTTTCTGCTGCAAGATACATGGGGTGCTACCTCCCGGATTAAAATGCTGGCTTGAGACCGCTTCCGTTCCGCGCCGCAGCAAGTTACTACCGGCGGATGGATAGTCGGCTACATCTTGACCATTTCTCTAAGACTTCATATAAACTATGGTATCTTTTAGGCGGCTTGGATGCAAGATGTTTTCGCTCTGTAACCGGTTTGCCACAAATTTGTCACCATATAGCGTGCGACAAGAACGCTCTTCCTATTCTTGGTGATTATAAAAAAACCGAATGATCCCCATCAGCAATCGTTATAGCGAGCTCCCCCACATTTGTTCCCATTTGAATCATGATATGGTACGATCGGATTAGAATAATCACACCTTTTTTATCGGGATTTGAACGGACCAGCATTTTAGAGGAGGTTCATAACGAATGGCTTACGAAACGCCGTGGATGAGCGATCCATCCAAGCTAAATAAAATGGAACTGTGGAAAATTGAAAAGGACGGACTCGATGTAATCCGGACAATTATTGAAAAGTATGCTCTGGAAGGGTATGACTCCATTCCTGAGGACGATATGAACCGTTTCAAATGGGCCGGTGTCTATGAGCAAAAACCTCGTGACGGCTACTTCATGATGCGGATTCGTATCAATGCAGGCGTTTTGACGACCGCTCAAGCACGCGCGCTTGCTTCCATCGGCCGCGATTACGGCCGGGATCTAATCGACGTAACGACACGTCAGGCTATTCAGTACCACTGGCTGCGCATTGAGAATATGCCTGACATTTTCAAGCGCCTTGAAGAAGTAGGTCTGTACAGCTACGAGTCCTGCGGTGACTGCCCACGTACGATTGTCGGCAATCCGCTACAAGGCATCGATAAAGACGAACTGATAGATACAACCGCGCTCGTAGAAGAAGTGAACGATTACTTCCTGATGAACCGCGAGTTCTCCAACCTGCCGCGTAAGTACAAAATGTCCATCTCCGCCAACATCTACAACAACGCACATGCGGAAATCAACGATCTGGCCTTCACTCCTGCTATCAAGGAAATCGATGGCCAAGAAGTGATCGGCTTCCATGCATGGGTCGGTGGCGGACTGAGCGCCAAGCCTTATTTGGCCAAAGAGCTTGATATCTTCGTTCGTCCGGAAGAAGCGTTGAAAGTTGCGATCGGCGTAACGACACTGTTCCGCGATCATGGCTACCGCGAGAAGCGCCATCACGCGCGCCTTAAGTTCCTAGTTGCAGACTGGGGACCGGAGAAGTTCCAAGAAGAGCTGCTTAAGCTGATCGGCGATATGCCTTCCAAAGGAACGAGCAAAACGCTGGGCTGGCAGGCTGCTTATTTCGACGGAGTGCATAAACAAAAGGACGGCCGCAACTACATCGGCCTGAACGTTCCTGTCGGCCGCACCAACTCGGATGAGCTGGAGCAGCTTTGCGACATCGCCGATCAATACGGTGAAGGCAAAATCCGTACCACAATGTCGCAGAACATCATTCTTACCGGTGTTAAGGATGAGGATCTCGAAGCCGCTCTGGCCGCGCCTGTGCTGCAGCGTTTGACGCCGAATCCGAAGCCTTTCATGAGTCGCACCGTAAGCTGCACCGGCAACGAATTCTGCAATCTGGCCATCGTCGAGACTAAAGAATTTGCACGCCAAGTGGCTGAATATCTTGATGAGCATGTTGAACTGGACGAGAAGATCCGCATCCACTTCATCGGCTGCCCGAACGGTTGCGGCCAGAAGCATATTGCTGACTTTGGTCTACAGGGCTCGCTCGTCAAAACGCCAGAGGGCACAGTCGACGCATTCGACATTGCTGTTGGAGGTATCCTCGGTCCTGGCGCAACCTTCAACAAACCGCTGAAGGGCCGCGTCAAAAGCACTGACGTACCTGCTGTGCTCGCTCAGCTGATCGAGTTCTACAAAGAAGGTCGCCAGCAAGGCGAGACGTTCCATGCCTACGTTAACCGCGTCGGCGTGCCGTCCTTCCAAGAGAAGCTCACCGATATTCTCGCCGCTGCTAAAGCGGTTTGAGCTCAGGTTTAATGCTTGAAACAAACAAGAGGCCCAGCCGACGTCAGTCGGCTGGGCCTCTTGTTTGTTTATGTTGGACTCAGTTCTCGGCTCACGCCCGAGAACTCCTTATAGCGAGCCTGTGTCCTTCGGCTTGCGGCCGCGCTTCTTGGGTGCGGGAGCCGCCTCGTATGCCGCGTTGCTCTCCGCCGCCAGCATCGCTCCGCCAGCGCCGCCGGAGCTAACTGCTCCGCGCTTGGATGCTTTGCGCGTTGACGCTGGCTCGGCCACAGCAGCAGCGCCATGCTTGGACGCTTTGCGTGTTGACGCTGGCTCGGCCACTGCGCCTGCCACCGGCTCCACCGCAGCGCTGACTTCGGCAGCTGCTTGCAGCGCCTCGGCTTTGACACGCGCCTCGCGTGTACGCTGCAGGTCGCGCTCCAGTATCGGACCTAGATACTTGCCGGTATAGGAATCCTTTACTTTGACGAGCTCCTCCGGTGAGCCGATGCCGACGATTGTACCACCGCCACTGCCGCCCTCCGGGCCGAGATCGATAAGATAGTCGGCCGTTTTGATAACGTCCAGACTATGCTCGATGACGAGTACGGATTCTCCGGAGTCGACCAGACGATGCAACACGACCAACAGACGGTCTACATCGTCCATATGCAAGCCGGTCGTTGGCTCATCCAGAATGTAGAACGTGCGTCCAGTGCTCCGGCGGTGAAGCTCGGAGGCAAGCTTGACGCGCTGCGCCTCGCCGCCAGACAGCGTTGTCGCTGGTTGCCCCATATTCATATAACCTAGGCCAACATCCAGCAGCGTTTGCAGCTTGCGGTAGATCTTCGGGACGTTGCGGAAGAAGTCGGCCGCATTCTCGATCGTCATATCTAGTAAATCGGCGATGCTATTGCCCTTGTACTTGACCTCCAGCGTCTCTCGGTTGTATCGCTTGCCCTTACAAATTTCGCAAGGCACGTACACATCCGGCAGAAAATGCATCTCGATCTTGATAATGCCATCACCACGACATGCTTCGCAGCGTCCACCTTTGACGTTGAAGCTGAAGCGGCCCTTCTTATAACCGCGTACCTTGGCTTCATTGGTCGAGGCATACAAATCACGGATATCATCGAATACGCCAGTATAGGTCGCAGGATTGGAACGCGGCGTGCGGCCGATCGGCGACTGATCAATGTCGATCACCTTGTCGATTTGCTCGAGGCCGCGAATCTCCTTATGCTCGCCTGGACGGACCTTAGCCCGGTTGAGATCACGCGCCAGCGTTTTGTACAAAATCTCGTTGATTAGCGTTGACTTGCCAGAACCCGACACGCCGGTCACGGCCGTAAATACACCGATTGGAATCTTGACGTTGACGTTTTTCAAGTTGTTTTCCTTGGCGCCCCGGATCTCAAGCCACTTGTCACTGACGGGACGGCGCTGCTCCGGCACGGCGATGAACTTGCGCCCGCTGAGATACTGGCCGGTCAACGAGTTCTCGTCAGCCATAACCTCCTGCGGTGTACCTTGCGCGATGATATGGCCGCCGTGGATGCCAGCGCCGGGACCAATATCAATGATATAATCCGCAGCCAGCATCGTATCCTCATCATGCTCCACGACGATCAGCGTGTTGCCAAGATTGCGCATATGCTCCAGCGTAGCGATCAGCCGATCGTTGTCGCGTTGATGGAGCCCGATGCTAGGCTCGTCCAGAATATACAGGACTCCCATCAGGCTGGAGCCAATCTGGGTAGCCAGTCTGATGCGCTGAGCCTCTCCGCCCGATAGAGTGCCGGCCGCGCGGGACATCGTCAAATAGTTCAGGCCAACGTTGACAAGGAAGCCAAGTCGGCTGTTAATCTCCTTGAGGATCAAATTGGCGATCGTGCGATCCTTTTGGCTAAGATTCAACCCATCGAAGAATTGCTTAGCTTCGCCAATCGACAACGAAGTTGAATAGGCGATGTTCTCCCCTCCGACGGTGACGGCGAGACTTTCCTTCTTCAGCCTATTGCCCTTGCAAGTGCCGCATGGCTTGGAGCTCATATAAGCCTCAATATACTCCCGCATGGTGTCCGAGGCGGTATCGCGGTAGCGGCGCGCAAGGTTGTTGGCGACACCCTCGAAAGGTACAAATGCCTCTTTGCTAAAGCCAAAGTCATTCTCATATTGGAAACGGACCTTTTCGCCCCCGGTTCCATAAAGCAGCTTTTTCATTTGCTCTGCGCTCAGTTCGCCGACAGGCACATCCATCGGAATACCGTAGTGCTTACACACGGAAGCCATGAACTGCGGATAATAGTTAGAAGTGCTGCCCGCCCATGCCTCGAAAGCGCCAGACACAATCGTTTTGCTGGGATCGTAAATAAGGTCCGGGTCCACAATCATTTTGGCGCCAAGACCGTCGCATTCTGAGCACGCACCGAATGGGCTATTAAACGAGAACATTCGCGGCGACAGCTCATCGATGCTGAAACCGCAAACCGGACAGGCTAGGTTGGAGCTGAACATCAGCTCCTCCTGATCGATGATGTCCACGATGACCTGGCCCTCCGACAGCTTAAGTGCCGTCTCAAGAGAGTCTGCCAGACGAGTACGAACGTCGTCCTTGACGACGATACGGTCGACAACAACCTCGATGTTATGCTTTTTGTTCTTTTCGAGCTCTATGTTGTCACCTAAATCACGCAGCTCGCCGTCCACGCGTACACGGACGAAACCCTGCTTCTGGATATCCTGAAGCAGCTTCGTATGTTCGCCCTTGCGGCCGGATACGATCGGAGCGAGGATCTGCAGGCGCGTCCGCTCCGGGTATTCCAGAATGCGGTCAACCATCTGCTCTACCGTCTGCGAGGTGATCTCAATACCATGCTCCGGGCAGTGAGGTTTGCCGATGCGGGCATACAACAGACGCAAATAGTCGTAAATCTCCGTGACCGTGCCAACCGTAGAACGCGGGTTGCGACTTGTCGTCTTCTGATCGATGGAGATTGCGGGGCTGAGGCCCTCGATTGAATCGACATCCGGCTTCTCCATCTGACCGAGAAACTGGCGGGCGTAGGCTGACAGCGACTCGACGTAGCGACGCTGGCCCTCCGCATAAATCGTATCGAAAGCGAGCGATGACTTGCCCGAGCCGCTGAGGCCTGTAAGCACGACAAACTTGTCGCGCGGAATGGTTACATCGATATTTTTCAGGTTGTGGGCCCTGGCACCCTTGATCTCAATACGGTCGATTGCCACTGTATACCTCCTATATAGAACAGGACAGCAGCATACATGCTGCCAGTCCTGTCAGCCTTCTGAAACCAACAATTCCAACTCAAACACGGGAAGGCGCAACCCTGCGGCTATTTGCCGCACCCGCCCCAGCTCAAACCGCTGGACATTCCTTGCTTTGCTGACGCCAATTAGCCCTCTTCCGCACGCAGCTCCAGCAGTGCATCGCGAAGCTCCGCTGCCCGCTCGAACTGCAGGCTTTTGGCCGCTTCCTTCATCTCGGCCTCCAGGCGCACAATGACCTTCTGACGTTCCTTCTTGGTCAACTTGCCGGAAACGCCGTTCAGATAATCATTTTTCTGTTCAGCGGACTTGGTCGCCTCCATAACCTCGTGGATTCGTTTGCGGATCGTCTGAGGTGTAACGCCATGCTTCTCGTTATAAGCCTCCTGAATCGCACGGCGGCGACTCGTCTCCGTGATCGCCCGATCCATGGAATCGGTAATCTTGTCGCCGTACATAATGACACGACCGTCGGAGTTACGTGCGGCGCGTCCAATCGTCTGGATAAGCGAGCGCTCCGAACGCAGGAAGCCCTCCTTGTCGGCATCCAGGATGGTCACAAGCGACACCTCCGGCAGGTCAAGGCCCTCCCGCAGCAGGTTAATGCCGACCAGCACATGGAAAGTGCCTATGCGCAAATCGCGCAAAATTGCCATCCGCTCCAGCGTCTTGATATCGGAATGAAGGTAGCGTACTTTGATGCCGACCTCCTTGAGGTAATCCGTCAGATCCTCTGACATCTTCTTGGTCAGCGTTGTCACGAGCACTCGCTCATCCTTAGCGATGCGGTCCCGGATCTCCCCGAGCATATCATCGATCTGGCCCTTGGTTGGACGAACCTCAATAATCGGGTCAAGCAGCCCCGTTGGGCGAATGATCTGCTGAATCGGTTCATAGGGCGTCAGTTCAAGCTCATAAGGTCCCGGCGTCGCGGAAACGTAGATCGTTTGTTTGTCCTTGGCCTCGAACTCCTCAAATTTCAGCGGTCGATTGTCCATTGCCGAAGGCAAACGGAAGCCGTGCTCCACGAGCACCTCTTTGCGAGCGCGGTCACCGTTGTACATAGCGCGAACCTGCGGCAGTGTCACATGGGACTCGTCAATAACGATAAGCATATCATCGGGGAAATAATCCATCAGTGTATACGGCGTAGCGCCGCGCTCACGGAACGTGAGCGGTCCGGAATAGTTCTCGATACCGGAGCAGAAGCCCATCTCCTGCATCATCTCGATGTCGTAGCGAGTCCGCTGCTCCAGCCGCTGAGCCTCCAGCAGCTTGCCGTTGTCGCGCATCTCCGCAAGACGCTCCTCCAGCTCGCGCTCTATGTTCACCAGAGCAAGGCGCATCTTATCTTCTTGAGTGACAAAGTGGGAAGCCGGGAATATAGCGACATGGTCGCGCTCTCCGACGATCTCGCCGGTCAGTACGTCAATCTCCGTAATACGCTCGATCTCGTCTCCGAAAAGCTCCACGCGAATCGCCCGCTCGTTGTTCGCTACAGGGAAAATCTCTACGATGTCGCCGCGTACTCGGAATGTGCCCCGCACAAAGTTGATGTCGTTGCGCTTGTATTGAATATCAACCAGCTTGTGAAGAATTTCGTCTCGGCCCTTCTCCATACCCTTGCGCAGCGACAGGACGAGAGTGCCGTAATCCTCCGGCGATCCGAGACCGTAGATGCAGGACACGCTGGCAACGATAATAACGTCGCGGCGCTCGAATAACGAACTGGTCGCGGAGTGACGTAGTTTGTCGATCTCATCGTTGATGCTGGAGTCCTTCTCAATGTAGGTGTCGGTCGACGGTAAATAGGCTTCTGGCTGGTAGTAGTCGTAGTAGCTGACGAAATAGGAGACTGCATTATCGGGGAAAAATTCCTGGAACTCACTGCACAGCTGCGCGGCAAGAGTCTTGTTGTGGGCAATAACGAGCGTCGGTCGGTTCAGCTTCGCGATCGTATTGGCGATGGTGTAGGTCTTGCCGGTGCCAGTAGCCCCGAGCAGAATCTGATGCTTGCGTCCGTCGCGGATGCCCTCCACAAGCTCGTTAATCGCACGTGGTTGGTCGCCCTGTGGCGTATAATCCGACTTCAGCTGGAACAGCTTGGGCTGTTGCACCTTCTCGGCCATGAGCAAAGCTCACCCTCTTCCCTAATATGCCGCTAAAGTCCCGGTTCTTTAGACCTGGATTAGCGGGATGAATCTATTATTATATGAAGAATTCCCTATTCATCTGTATACCCAAAAGAGCCGATAAATAAGTCATTGTGGAATGCCATTGATCAACGTCTGTTCAAGAATGAGCAGTCATGCATAAGAATATCTGTTCCCATCCATTATACCGGGTTGAAATCCGGCTTGCAATGAGAACAGTTGGCAGCTGCATAGGGATAGCCGAGATGCCGGAAGGCAGCTACTAGCAACTTGTACAAGCAACTTGCACGGCAGCGATGAAAGCTAGGCCCCTTTTTCTAAAAGTAATAACAGGAGCGTGAAGCATAGCATGGACTTGACGACCGTAATCGGCATCATCGCAGGAATTGCCGCCTTGCTCGGAGGTTTCCTATGGGAAGGCGGAGAGGCTCATGGCTTGATGGAGAAAACGGCGATCCTGATCGTCTTCGGCGGCACCTTCGCGGCAGTGGCCGTCAGCTTCCCTGCATCGCGGCTGCGCACGATCCCGGCGGCTCTGCGTATGGCTTTTCGCAAGGACAATAATACGGAGCAAGAAATCATCGACAGCTTGACCGATATGGCAACGCTGGCACGACGCGGCGGCGTACTCGCTCTCGAAACGCATGCCGGCAAGCTGGATGAGCGGTTTCTGCGCGACGGCGTGTTAATGGTCGTCGACGGTACAGACCCCGACCTGACCCGCGAGATTTTGGAGTTGGAAATTGCGGCGATAGAGCGGCGGCATGAGCAGCAAGCGAAAATTTTCGAAAGTGCGGGCGGTTACGCTCCAACGATGGGCATCATCGGCACCGTAATGGGGCTGATCAACGTGCTTGGCGATTTGAATGAGCCGGGCGCGCTCGGCTCGTCGATCGCGGTTGCTTTTACAGCAACGCTCTATGGAGTCGCCTCCGCAAACGTGCTTTACCTGCCGCTCGCTTCTAAAATCAAAGTGCGCAGCCAGGAGCATATTGGTCGTATGGAAATGATGATGGAGGGCATTCTCGGCTTGCAAGCCGGCGACAATCCGCAGCTCATTCGTAAAAAGCTGCAGTCCTTCGTCATCACGGACGAGCCGATTCAGCGCAAGGGAACGCGCGCTCCGGAAGGAAAGGCGGAGGAAAATGCGGCCCAGGCGTAAGCGTAAAAGTGGTGCGGCGGCGCCCGAAAACCATGAACGCTGGCTAATCACTTATTCCGATTTGATCACGCTACTGTTGATTTTTTTTGTCGTGTTATATGCGATGAGCCAACTGGATGTAAAAAAATACGAGGTGCTGGCGCAATCGCTCCAATCCCAGTTCGCCAAATCCGACTCCGTCATCCAGGGCGGCCAGGGAATGCCGGGAGAGCTGCTAGAAAACAGCACCAGAACGTCTCCGCCAGCCACGCCTGGTACGATGGCAGCGGAAACACCGCAGCAGCAACTGAAGCGGCTTCAGGAAGAAGAGCTGCAAAACTTGCTGAAGGTCATCCAAACCTATATTAGGGAAAACAAGCTGCAGGATAAGGTGGACGTAGAGGATACGCCCAAGGGCATTGCGATTCGGCTGAACGATCTATTCCTGTTCGATCTCGGCAAGGCGAAGCTCAAGCAGGAAGCTACGCCAGTGCTGGACAAGCTGTCCACCTTGCTTCGTTCACTGGACAATGTTATCAGCATCGAGGGACATACGGATAATCTGCCAATCGCCCCTGGCGGCCAGTATAGCGATAATTGGGATCTGTCGGCGGCACGCTCGCTGTCGGTTCTGCACTATTTTATCGATAAAAGCAAGCTGGCTCCGGGTAAATTTGAGATCGCCGGTTATGCGGACACACGTCCTGTCACCTCAAATAAAACGGAGGCAGGACGCTCCAAAAACCGCCGCGTCGAGATCACCGTGCTACGGGCTAGCACCGACTCGACCTTGAAATAAACGAAGGTGTTTCTTCCGCTGCCAGATACAGCGCAAGAAACGCCTTTTTTTTGCCTTTAACTGCTAGCGCTTCTTGCGGGATATCGAAGCTTTATCGCTTGTCATTTTTATCTATCTGAGCTGACATGTTATACTTTCACTACTAAAGGATTCAGCCCCCTGATCTAAACGAGCAGGATAAGATGCCCAGACGCTTTCGACCGAACCTCTCTGAAACCGAAAGGATGATTACTAGATGGAACATCTTCTCCTCCGCGTCCGCAGCGGACAGCTTCAAGGCATTCGGCAGAATGGCGTCCGCGCCTGGAAGGGCATCCCGTTTGCACAGCCCCCAGTCGGCGAGCGACGCTTCAAAAAACCGCTGCCGCCCGCTTCCTGGGAGGGCATACGCCAAGGGGATAAGCCCGGGCCCCTATGTCCGCAGCCCGTCGACCCGACTGGCGGTCCTTTCGGCCTTGTCCGCACCGGGATTCCGCAAGCGGAGGACTGCCTGTACCTCAACGTTTGGGCGCCAGAGGAGCCGACTGAGGAGCCCTTGCCTGTCATGGTTTGGATTCATGGCGGATCATTCGTCACCGGCGGCGGTGGTTTGCCCATCTTTGACGGAGCCAACCTCGCTAAGCGCGGCGGCCTAATTGTTGTAACCGTCAGCTACCGAGTGGGACCGTTCGGCTTTCTCCATCTCGGTCCTTATGCCGATCCGGCCGATCCCGACGGTTATGTGAGCAATGCCGGGCTGCTCGATCAGATCGCTTCGCTGGAATGGGTTCAGGACAATATTGCTTCATTTGGCGGCGATCCTTCCCGTGTGACCGTCTTCGGCGAATCAGCGGGCAGCATGAGCATTGCTGCTCTGCTCGCTATGCCAGCCGCTAAAGGTCTTTTCAGCCGTGCCATCATGCAGAGCGGCGCCTCTCAGGCGCTGCCCGATCAGCAGGGCCGAGTAGTGACCGGGGCTTATCTCGATATGCTCGACGGGGGCTCACTGGATAAGCTGGCAGAGCTTCCCGCTGCCGAGCTGCTGCGTACAGCCAACCGCCTTAAGCAGGCCGCAGGCGAGAGCACGATCATGCTTTTCCAGCCCGTCGTAGACGGCAAAACACTGCCGCTTGAACCGCTGCAGGCTGTAGCGACAGGCTCGGCGAGGGGCATCGATCTCGTCATCGGCACGAACCGGGACGAAGGCGCGCTGTTCGTACGTCCCGGCATGAAGCTGCTGAGCGACGAGGATAACGCCCGTGCATACGTCGCCGTCACAGGTGCGCCGGAAGCGGCTGCCTGGGTAGCCGAATATCCTCGGACTATAGAAGGCCAGCAGCAGGTTATGACCGATCTGTTTTTCCTGCGCTCCTCCCTGCTGTTCGCCGGGGCCCAAATGCAGCATGCGCGCGTGTGGCTCTACCGTTATGACTTCACTTCGCCGGTACATCCCGTGCTGTCCACCGCCTTTCACGCGGCGGAAATTCCGTTTGTGTTCGGCAACCTGGAGCTGCTGCGCGCTGGCGGTATTGAGATCGATGCGAGAATGGAAAGTGTATCCGATGCAGCACAGGAAGCTTGGCTCGCTTTTGCGAACACCGGCAGCCCTGCGACGGCGAAGCTGGACTGGCCGGCTTATGAGGCTGGACAGCATGCGGTCATGCTGCTCGATGCGGAGAGCCGCGTAGAACTTGATCCGGAAGCGGATAAGCGACGGATGCTGACGGGGCAACGGAAGTAATCTGCGCCGAGCGATCATTCAACTATGCAAAAAAGACGTAAGAATTGGCTGCCGTTCAAGGGCCCATTCTTACGTCTTTTTCTATTTTAATCGTGCAATAAGACCGTCCTCCAGCACGAACACCCCATTACCCTCTGTCCGCTCCAGCTCGCCGCTGCGGAAGTACAAACCGCAATCTTCGTCCAAGCCATAGTGGCCTCGATAGTCGGGGTATCTGGCAGCTGAGCCGCGAAGCTGCTCCTCCTCCTGCCACTGGGAGTAATGGACGGCGACGGAAACGTCATGAACGAGTCCCAGCCCCCTGCGATCTTGATAGATAGATTCGTCGTTGTCTTTGGGCGAAATGAGGCAGCGATCGCCGCTGAGCAGCGCACCTGCCGAAAATCCGGCAACTGGGACGCCTGCTCCAAACCTCTCTGCGATTACGGGACCGATCCTCGTCTCCACGATGCAATCAGCGTACCGGTTCGTATCGCCGCCCCCGATAATGATGCCGCTGCTCCCGTGCAAAGCTGCAATCGCTTCATCTTCAGACATCGTCGGCAGCGCTAGAAAGTGAAATCGCGTCACTCCCTGGCTTCTGAGCGCTTCCGTATAAAAGGGCATCTTACCCTGCCAGTTCGGCCGATCCATGCAGACGATACTTATCGTCGCCTCCGCCCCTCCCGCCAGCTCGCTGAACTGTTCACTCATCCTTTGGCAGAAAGGCGGACCGCCTCCGAACAAAAATAGATGCGTCTCCATAGTCTATTTCGCCTCCCTGAATTCCATAATTTTACTAACTCTACCATCCTCGTGAATGTGAATCAATAATAAAAGAGCTGGCCCAAAATGACATTTGGGCCAGCCCCTTCTTTTAGCTTATGGATGGCTGTGGTTTCAATAAAGGATTACTCGTATTTCACACCTAGCGTTTCATCCAGCCATTCGAACAGGCGATGATTGAACAGTACCGATGCTCCGCTATGACAATGCTCCCCAGCTCCCTCTTCCGAGGTGAAATTCATATAGGTTTTTGGACAAGTAAGAGCATCATAAAGCTGCTGAGGCTGACCTTTAAAGAAGTGGTCATTTTCCGCAACGCATACAAGTGTAGGGCATTTGATTTTATCGGCCACGCCTTCCAATGTGAAGGGCTCCGTTTTTTCTATGAGTTCTTTGATGGAGTCGGCATTAAAAGTGAACATTCCATTCCCGATAGCCCAACGAAGATTGGTGCTTTTTTTCATTAATACGGAAATGAATTTGTCTAATTCGATCGAATCACTGAGATCTATAGAGGGACCTTCGTTAGGCTGGTGGAATTTCTCACCGAATTGGAAGGAGAATAGACCATCGTTAGCGACACAAGCGGCCAGACGATGTTCAAAAGCTGCGGCGCGTGGCGCCAAATAACCTCCAAGACTCATACCCATGAGAGCAATTCGCTGCGGATCAACCTCCCGTCGAGTCAGCAAGTAATCAACTACAGGTGTGACTACATTTTCCCAATCATGGCGGAACGGAATTTGTTGCTCCCGAATGACCGCGCCTTGACCAGGACCTTCAAAGGCTAGGCAATTGTATCCACGCTGCAATGCCGCCGCTGCTACTGCAAAATACATTTCCTCTCCTGTGGAATCATAGCCACCGTGAGCAATTAAAGTAGGCCGCTGTGAATCATCCACACGATAGAAATAGGCTGGCAAGAATGTCCCTTCATAAGGGATTTCTACTTTCTCGACCAAAGTGTCCATCAATTCAACAGCTCGGCTGAATGTATCCCGGCTTTTCCCCCATGTCTCTAACATTCGTGGATCGTTGGGAATGTCGTGCAGGAAAAACTCGGCGTTGCGATAGTAGTTAGAGGCCCGTAAATAAAACTCTCTTGCACTAACCCGATTCCCTTTCTCCGAGCTATCCAGAGCCAGGGCATGGATTCGTTCTGCTGTTTTGTACCATTCGGTATACCAGCTTTCAAAGTTACCTTCTTCTATCCGATATGCGGTTGACAGACATTCTCCAATATCAGCTCCCCCATAGGGTGCGTAACCAAGGGCTCTTAGCAGCTCAAAAGAAAAAGTTTGATCCTCGAATACAATCTTCATCGCAATCGCTCCTTAAAATTTGGAATGCACCTCAACCTCGATAGGTTAATATTAACCTATAACAATTAATAACTTACGTCAATATTAACTTATGTTATAATTAACCTATATCCTTAAATGAAAAATTGACTTTCAGCGTGATCGTTTGTATTTTAGGATGAACGTATATTAGGAGTGGATTACAAGTGAGTTCCACTAAATTCGTACTGCTTAGTTTATTGGCGCGTGAGCCATTAAGCGGCTATGATATGAAGCTGCAGATGAAAAACAGGGTCGATTTTTTTTATAAAATCAACAATAACCAGCTCTATCCCACACTTTCCAAGTTAGAAGAAGAAGGGTTTGTACAGCTGCAAGCGTACGAACGGGAGTCATACAGACCTGCGAGGAAAGTATATAAAATTACGGATGCCGGAATTGAATGCCTAAAGGATTGGGTTAAGGAGCCGGGCAGCTGGGAGGAATTTCTCCTTAAGCAATACAGCTCGTGGCTGGTGGAGCCGGAGATTTTGATTCCGATTCTGGAAGAGAAAAAGCGTGAACAAGAACAGATTCTGGCGGAGTTTAAGGGCAAAACTGCTTCATTCCGCGAGCAAAATGAGCAATTAACAAGCGATCATCCTTTTTTTTCGTCTACTGCCGTTCTTGAGATGGGATATAGACTCGGGAAATGCAAGATAGAATGGTGCGATACCATGATCGATTGGCTGAAGAAAGGCGAGATATAAGGATACTACTAGATCCGGTGTCAGCCTTTTGCCCCCTTGCCCTTCCCTACCGCTTCCGCTATACTTGTTGAAAATTACATCCAAAGCATGCGATGAACGGGAAAGTACCCGGCCGCAGCCGCACACAGAGAGCCGGGATTGGTGCGAACCGGCTGCGGCCGGCCGGCGGAAACGGCCCCGTGAGCAGGCGTCCGAAGTCCGCTCTGCGGATGTGTAGGAACGCCCGGACTGGCCGTTACCCTGCCGAGCAGCCGATGCGCTGCAGCCCTCTCTCGCCATAGCTGGCGCGGTGGGCTGCTAGCCGCCCGGCTACAAGAGTGGTACCACGGAGCTAAGCCTTCGTCTCTTTTTGAGACGGGGGCTTTTTGTGTTATGAGCTAAGTCTCTCGGCAAGCGGCCATACGGCAGAACGCCATCACCGCCCATTTCAGGCAAGCCACACGACTCTAGGAGGATGAAACCTATGACCACCCTGCTCAAACAATCCGCCGCCGCCCTGCTCGCCCCGCTGACTGGGTTAAGCGAAGCGGAGCTGGCCGCTCGTTTGGAATATCCGCCGGAGGAGGCTCTCGGCGATCTGTCATTCCCCTGTTTCCCGCTGGCCAAAACACTGCGCCAGGCTCCGAATGTAATTGCCGCCGAATTGGCGGCAAGGCTGAACTGTGCGCCAGAGCTTGCGGCGCAACTGGAGTCAGCGGCTGAGTCGGCGGGGCAGCCTGATGCTGCGGCTGAGCTTACGGGGCAGCTGAATCCGGCGAATGTCGAGCCGGCTCCGCATAACACGACTGCGAGTAACCGCGACCTCGATGAGAGCTCTACGCCGCCTTCCTCGGCCGATGCGGCCTCTTCGAAGGCGGCTGCCCCCATCATCCGCTGGCACGCCGAGGCCGCTGGAGGTTTCCTCAACCTGAAAGCCGTCGGTACAGGGTGGATGGATGCGTTACTGCGCGAGGCAGAATCCCCGCAGCTAGGACGGCTGCAGGACGGGGCCGGCAAACGCGTCATCATCGACTACTCTTCGCCTAATATCGCCAAACCGTTCGGCGTCGGTCATTTGCGCTCGACTGTCATCGGCCGTGCGCTGGCCAATCTGCATCGCACCGCTGGCTGGGACGTTGTCACTGTCAACCATCTCGGCGACTGGGGCACACAGTTTGGCAAGTTGATTGCCGCCTACAAACATTGGGGCGATCGTGCTGCGCTGGAGGCCGACCCTATCGGCGAGAGTTTGAAGCTGTACGTCCGTTTCCACGAGGAGGCCGAGAGCGCCCCTGAGCTTGCGGATGAGGGCCGCGCCTGGTTCCGCCGCCTGGAACAGGGAGACGTGGAGGCGCGCGAGCTTTGGGACTATTTCATCCGCGAAAGCCTGAAAGAATTCCAGCGTATCTACAGCAGATTGGACGTGAGCTTCGACTATCTGCTTGGGGAAAGCTTTTACAATGACAAGATGGAAGAGACCGTCGATCGACTACGCAGGGCAGGACTGCTGGAGGCAAGCGACGGCGCTTCCGTCGTCCGCCTCGATGAGGAGGGCATGCCGCCATGCCTGATCCTGAAGTCGGACGGCTCAACCATCTACGGCGCGCGCGATTTGGCTACGGCGCTGTACCGTCGCGAGCAGATGCGAGGCGATAAGCTGCTCTATGTCGTCGGAGCAGAGCAGACGCTGCATTTTCGCCAGGTGTTCCGGGTGTTGGAGAAGCTGGATGCGTCATGGTCGGAGGTGGAGCGTGTGCATACCCCATTCGGCCTAATGAAAATGGAAGGAAAAAAAATGTCCACCCGCCGCGGCAAGGTGGTGTTCCTGGAAGAGGTGCTGGACGAGGCCGCACAGCGCGCGCTCGCTGTCGTTGAGGGTAAAACGCCCGATCTGCCGGGCAAGGAGGACGTGGCTGAAGCCGTCGGCGCGGGGGCAATAGTGTTCGGCGACCTGCGCAACCGCCGCATGCTGGAGATAGATTTCAACCTGGAGGAAATGGTCAGCATGGAAGGCGAGACTGGGCCTTATTTGCAGTATACTCATGCCAGAGCGCGCAGTCTGCTGCGCAGAGCGGCAGAGCTGGGCTGGGCGGTGCCTCTTATGCAAGAGGCAAAAGAAAGCTCGGATGCGGAGTCGGGGCAAGCGGAAGAAGCCGTCTCTGCTGACGCATCTGCAGGAAGCCCTAGTAAGGCGAAGCGGGCTAGTGGTGCGGATTCCCTTCACATCGCCACCTATTTGTGGCCTGCGCAAGCTCTTGAGGTGCTTGAGGCTCCCGCCGCGCGCGCCTGCTTGCTCAAGCTGGGCCAATACAGCGAAGCGTTACGGGCGGCGCTGCGCGAGCATGAACCTTCGGTTCTTGCCCGCTATTTGCTGGAGATGGCCAAGGCTTATAACCGCTTCTATAATAGCGGCAAAATTCTAGGCACAGCTGCGGCTGGCGTGCTGAATGAGAGCCCGGCGCCCGGCGCGGGTGCTGCGCTTGGCACCAGTGCGGCGGCGAGCGTGAACGCCACGTTCGCCGGGAGTGAAACGGCAGCGCAAAGCGCCCAAGCCGCCGCAGCCGCCAAGCTGCGCCTCAGTGCAGCGGCGGCTGGCGTGCTGCGCCACGGCCTCACTTTGCTCGGCATTGGGACGCCCAATAAAATTTAACCTAAAAGTTCAATTTAACCCTTGATGCACATGGTTAACAATGGTAAACTTGGATCACGAACAAGTGTACCCATTCTCTCACAGAAAGGCTGATCGACGATGGCGGACTCCAAACGCCCCCCTGTTCCCGGCACTTCTCAAGTCTCAGAATCCAAGGAGGATCCCGCTCTGCTGCTAGCGCGACAGCTGTTATTGCTGCACCGCAATGCCTTCCGCAGGCTTTCGGAGCGCTCATGAACGAACAACTGACCGTACCACAGCTACTGGAGATCCACATGATGCATCAAGAGCGCTTCAACGTTAGTCCCGGCTTCCGCAATCCCGGCTTTTTATTACAACTGGTCGATCGGCCGCTGCTGGAGGGTTTTTCCGGCAGTGACGATGACTCCACTCTCGTGCGTCAAGCCGCGCTCTATTGGCACGGACTGGCGCGCGCGGTGGCGTTCCGTGATGGCAATGCAGCTACAGCGATCCATGCGATGATGACATTCCTGCTGCTGAACGGAATCGAACTCGATGTTCCGGAGGATGAGCTGGTAGAAGCTGCGATTCTATGCGTCTCCTGGAAGATGGACCTGGAGGAATGCGAGGAATGGATTCGCCGCTATCTTCGCTAATAATTGTTCCAATTTAGCTTGCGTGTCAATCTATGGACAATCCCCTGCCTTAACCTTATGATAGATGAGATTCTCCCATAGTTACGTTTATTCGGGTGCCCTGAGCAACAAGCTCTGGGCTTAATAGGGAAGTCCGGTTCAAGTCCGGCGCGGTCCCGCCACTGTACGAGTGTAGTTCCCTGCAGCAGCCACTGTCCGATCCGGATGGGAAGGCGCAGAAGGACGTTGACGCTTCAGCCAGGAGACCTGCCCGAATAATCTCTCGTCAGTTCTCCCGGGGGGTGGAGACCTGACGCAGCGCCCCAGCAGAATGCTGCCGAATGCCACTTGTCCTAGCTGCAGAGACCGGATGGTTTCCCAATCCCGAGTCTCTTCGCCTGCCGGGCGGAATGGTATCCGCTAGCCTTTGCCCGTACACTCGCTCATCGGCTACCGCGATTTGCTGGACTGCTTGCCTCGATCGGCTTCCAGTTCAGGACTCGACTTATTGGACTGCTCGCCTGATCGGTGCCAGTTCAGTCCGTCTCCACCAGGCGAACACAATTCGCCCGATGGAAGCCGATTCCGCGGCTGCATCGTCTCCGCGCGAGACGCCGCCGGGGCGCGTGGACTGCTATACTTACGCCGCCCTTTTAGGCGGCTTTTTTTATTCCCGGGAAGGCCGTGTGCTGCACACTCTCCCTCCCCCTCCCTGCAGCCAATTAAAAATAAAGAAAGAGGGTTGATTCTGTTGAAAGCTTTGTTTAATCGGGCTGCACTGGCTGTCCTGCTTGCCGCAGCTTTAATCATGTCCGCGATTCCGGCGGCTCCAGCCTCAGCTGCAGTAGAAACGACCACTGCGTTGAAGAAAGCAGGCGCCGCGTTGCTCCAAAGCGGCATCACCTCCGACTGGGACGCGATAGCCGCCTCCCAAGCCGGTTACGAACTTCCTGCTTCCTACCTTTCCAAGCTTCAGACATCCATTCAAAAGGAAGTCCCGACCTTCCGCAACGTGACGGACTTTGAACGTCTGTCGATGGCAGTAACCGCTGCCGGCCAGGATGCGACCTCTTATGGGGGCGTCAACCTGATCGAGCGCATTTACAATAGCGAGCGCATGCTGAACCAGGGCGTCAACGGTCCGATCTACGCTTTGCTGGCGCTGGATTATGGCAACTATGACATACCTGCTTCCGCCAAATGGACCCGCGACAAGCTCGTCGCCGAAGTGCTGAAAAAGCAGTCCGCTGACGGAAGCTTCGCCTTTACGGGCGAAAAAAGCGGCAACCCGGATCTGACCGGCTCCGCTTTAACCGCTCTTGCACCTTACTTCGGACAAGCCGAAGTTAAGCTGGCCGGCGAGCGTACCGTCGCTTGGATCAAGTCCCAACAGGACAAGGACGGCGGCTTCACCAGCTACGGCCAGTCCAGTAGCGAGAGCATAGCTCAGATCATCATCGGGCTGGCCTCAGCTGGTTATGATCCTGTAGGCCAAGCCTTTACACCGAATGGCAAAAGCATGCTCGACAAGCTGATGACGTTCCGCAATGCCGACGGCAGCTTCTCCCATTCGCTGCCTCTCGCAGCGAACGCCTACGGCGCCTACCAATCCGTGCAGGCGCTCGCCGCCTACGAGAAGTACAAAGCCGGCTCCGGCCGCCTCTTCAGCAAACCCGCACCATCCGTAGCCGTAACAGTTGAAGGTCCCGAGTCCACGCTGGGCTCCGGCGTGACTCGCGCGGTCTATGCCCTTGACGCACTGACACAGATCGGTGCAGACAAAAAGCTTGCCGTCGACGTGAAGGAAATGTCCTTCGGCAAGTATGTTAATGCCATTAACGGCATCGCCGGGGGCAAATACGGCGGCTACGACGGCTGGATGTTCGCCGTGGAGCGCAAAGGCGCCTGGATCAACCCATCCGTCGGCATGGGCGACTTTAAGCTGGAAGCTGGTGATCGCCTAGTCGTGTTCTACGGCGACAGCACGAAGTTGATCAGCTCTGTGCAGGTCAACCCTCGCCAACCACGCGACAATGAAGCATTCACAGTTCAGGTAAATCAACAAGAATGGGATTTCAAAACCAACCAGTTCGCTGTAACGCCCGCTGCAGGCGTCGCCATCCAGGTCGGCGGTGTCACCGTCACCACAGACGCATACGGCAAAGCCCAATTTCAGCCGCTGTCCGCAGGGGGCTATGATTTGACCGTGACCGGTTACAGCTCTTCCAAAGCTCCATCCGTGCTGAAGCATACCGTCAAGCTTACTGTCGGCTCGACCAGCGTCAAATTCTCGGATGAAAAAAGCATCGCACCATGGGCAATCGAAGCCGTCAAAAACGGCTACGCTTCCGGCCTGATTAGCGGCATCGGCGGCAGCCAGCCCGCTTTCGCGCCGAAGCAGCAGCTCACCCGCGCCCAGTTCGCGGCGCTGGCAGTTCGTTTGCTCGGCCTGGATGAGGCCGACGCTCCGGCAGCAGCCGTGTCCTTCACCGATGTGAAGGCCGGCAGCTGGTATGAAGGCGCGGTGCGCGTCGCTTCCGCCCACGGCATCATCTCCGGCGTCGGCGGCGGCAAGTTTCAGCCGAACGCTGCGGTGAATCGCCAGGATATGGCGGTAATTTTCGCTCGCGCCCTCAAGCTTGATCTCTCTGCAACGGAAGCTCCGTACATCAAAGATCTGGGCACAGCTTCCCCTTATGCCGTGACTTCCATTATCGCCGTGCATGGCAGTGAATTCATGGTAGGAGACGCAGCCGGCAAGTTTAATCCCAAGGCGGCTGTGAGCCGCGAGATGGCTGCCGTTGCCATCGTCAACGTATACGAGCATCTTTCCAACCAGCGATAAGCCGAGTTTCGGCGCCATCTTCCTTCCCAACGTGGAAGTTTCCACAGCAACTCCTTCATCCTTTCCAGGGTGAAGGAGTTTTTTCATTCGGCAGCCCGTCCGTTATCTCTCGTTTGTTTGTAAATGCGTTTAGTGGGCTTTACAATGAAAGGAGCATTTTTCATCTATCATCTGGCATGCCAGCCCCGGAACGTCCGGAGGCTCGGAAGGAGAGTATACGTACCCGTGTATGACCTGCAACCAAGCAGGGCCAAGCGCTTCTGGCTGAGCCCCTTCGTCCTTTTCACCTTGACGATGATCTTCAAAATGTACCTCGCCGCCTACGTAATCAACGGGGGCGAAAACCCCTTGCTGACGCTGGCGACGGGGCTGCCGACCGTCTGGGCCGCCTTTTTCTTCATTGAGCTGTTTGCCCGCAAGCGCAAAATAATGGTTTATCTTATCGTGAACTTAGCGTTCACGGCGATTTATTTTGCTGTCATCATGTACTACAAATATTTCGGCATCATTGTCACCTATCATGCACTCAGCCAGGTCGGTCAGGTGACCGAGGTGAAGGGCAGCGTTTTCCAACTGCTGCATCCGTACTTCATGCTGATCTTCGTCGATATCGTGTTATGTTGGATTCTACTCGGGTTCAACAAGCGGCTGCGCAGCGACTGGCGGAAAATCGCAAACCGCAGGTTGATGAGCTGGCGAATTGCTTTGCCCGGCTTTATTTTGATGGCCGCCGCCTGCCTCGCCGTTATTTGGCCGAACCGCAGCATTGCTAATGAGCTAGTGCAGACCGAGCGTATGGGCATCGTCAACTATGAGATTTTCCTGATCGCAACAGGCGGCAACGAGAGCTTCGTTCCATTGGCTTCAGTGACGCAGCAGGAAATCGACCGGCTGAAGGGGCTTCAGGCGGGTACCGGCCAACCGGCCAAGTTCGGAGCTGCAGAGGGACGGAATATTATCGTCGTGCAGTTGGAAGCTTTTCAGAACTTTATTTTAAACAAAACCGTTGATGGCCAAGAGATCACGCCAAACCTCAACAAGCTGATCGGCCAGAGCATATACTTCCCCCGCTTCTACCAGCAGGCGGGCTCTGGCAACACCTCCGACGCCGAGTTTCTAATGAACACTTCGCTCTACGTGCCGCTCCGGGTACCCGCGACCCAAGCTTATTCCGGCAAGTCGCTCCCATCGCTGCCCAAGCTGGTGGAGACCAAGGGCTACGAGACGATGACATTCCATACAAATGATGTCTCGTTTTGGAACCGTAAAGAGATGTACCGAGCGATAGGATTCAACCGGTACTACGATACGAATTTCTTTGGAGATGAGGATGTCATTGCATTCGGAGCGTCGGATGAGGTGCTGTACCGCAAGAGCGTTCAAGAGATGGCAAAGGTGCGGCAGGAAGAAGGCAAACCGTTTTATTCCATGCTGATCTCGATGTCCGCCCATCACCCGTACAACATAAAGGAAAGCAAAGTGAAGCTGAACCTATCGGATAAATACAAGAATAGCTTTGTCGGGGACTATATGCGGGCGCAGAACTACGCCGATTATGCCCTGGGGCAGCTGATTCAAGAGCTGAAGGACGCCAAGCTGTGGGAAAACAGCATGCTCGTCATCTATGGCGATCATATGGGGCTGCCTATCTACTCACTGGACGATCCGGATCTGCAATTGCTCGAGGAGCTGGTGGGGAAAAAGTACGATTCCTCGCAAATGCTTAATATTCCGCTCATTGTGACCGCGCCCGGTGCACTGGAGCCATCGGTGGAATCGACAGTCGGCGGACAAAGCGATATTATGCCGACGATTGCCAACCTGGTAGGCTCCAAACTGGATGGCCAGCTGCATTTTGGGCAAGATCTGCTGAACGAACGCAGCAATTTGCTGCCAGAGCGATATTATCTGCCTTCAGGCTCATTCATCAACGACCGGGAGATTTTCATCCCTGGTACTGGTTATGCCGACGGCAAACGTGTTGAGCTGCCGTCTGTGAATATCCCCATGGCGGGCGGCAAGGACGGCAAGGACGGCAAGAACACCACGAATGAAGCTATGGCCGAAGGCGATCATTCGACGGACACAGGCGGCGGAACCAGCCCGGCTCCTGGTAAGCCGGGCGAACCAAGCGGAGCCGGCGGCACTGCTGGACTCGGCAATAGCGCCGATGATAGCGCGGATGGCGGACCGGCAAGCGCGACGCAGGAACAGTTCGACCGCGCGCTGAAGCTGCTCCGCATGTCGGACAGCTACGTGCGCTCGCTACCGTCGACGGACAAAGACCCCGCCCCAACAAGCGGAGCGGATGTTTCCGGCAAGTAATAGGGCGCCGCTTGCACTAGCACCATATCTCTAACGCTGCGGTGGCACAGCCTAGCACTGCTCCACCCTTACACATGAACAAGGGTTCAAGCCAGCTAACGGATCTGAGAAGAGTTATTTGGGTCAGAAACGATGATATTCGCAAGATAATGCCGAAATAACGTCTCTCAGTTCCCTTACACCTCGAAATCCTTCGATTTTACCGGAATAAGGCTTCTCAGATCCGTTACGCATGGAAATCCATTAATTCATGAACAAATGAAGCTTAGAGAGCCTACTGATAATCGAAAACGGGAGGAGACTGAGCCAAGCTCAGTCTCCTCCCGTTTTGCTAACGCTCATTAATTCATTTATGTGGTAGGAGCTTTTGGAGAAGTCCCCTTTTTCTGAACGCCACGATATAAACTGGCGTGAGGTTCAACTTGTCGGGTTCGCGCAGCCGAGGGCTGCTACCTGAAGCTATAGCTCAACAGCGTGACGCCTGTTAGGGCGTCCACGACGATATTCGCCTCGCTGAGCAAGTCGTTGCCCGGCGGTGCCAGCTTAGGCGGCTGTTGCCCTTGTAGGCCGTCCTTAACCTTAACATCCTTGAACGTCACGATATAGACTGGCGTGCGGTTCAACTTGCCGGACTCACGCAGCCGGGGATTGGCGGCAAGCGCTTCAGGCGAGAAGCTGCGGAACTTATTACTCGTAATGAAGCGATAGTCACAGCTCACGGAGGAAGCGGAGTCTTCCAGTTTTGGGTAGATCCAGCTCGCGTTACGAATCGCTTGTTCCTTGGCAATCCGACTTAGTCCGGGCGGCGGCGGGGGAACGGAATGTTCCACATCCGCCCCCTCTAAAAAGAGGCCAAGCCGGCCCAAAAGAGTGTTCTCTTCCTGGGAGGGAACGGCAACCGGAGGATTGACGGCGTCACTTGACATATTGCCGCTGCTATTGCTGCTGTAGCTAATGTTTCCGCTGCTTTGGTTAAAATACCAGCCAGCACTGCCCAGCAGCAAGCCGGCCACCATTAAGCACAGCCCTAGCAACTTTGGTCCCGTCCGCATCCCCGCCGCCTCCCGTCCGCTGGAATTTAACACAAGTTGTCCGCATGCAGGCTAGGCCGAATGACATTATCCCGTTCCTTATACCCGCCGTCCCTTTTAAACTATAGACGAATGTCAGCCGTTATGGGTTGCACCCTATTTAGTTACCCTACAAATCCTTGCGCTGAAACCGCCATGCACCAATCACAAACGCCACCAGCGTATAGAACAAGGCATACCATAGAAAAGCAGGTGCTGGTGCAGCTCCCACACCAAACAACATGAGCAGGCCGCCGGTATTGTCACCGACGAGCTCAGTTATGCCGGAGATGTTGAACAACCGGTCCAGCATCATCCGCTGCAACCCGTCTGCAGGCATCGCCAGCGACAGCATGCCGGATATATTGGACAGCGAGTCTCCGATACCGGCGCGACCTTCGGGCAGGGATATAAATTCCGATGAGACCTTTTCAATCATGCCACCTAGCCACCCACCGCCGTATAGCATCGTCATAAATACGCCGTTGCCGATACCAGAGAAAAAGGTCGAACCCAGCATCGCCAACGTGACCAGCAAGGGCACAACGGAGGCAAACAGCAGATAAGCGACAACCAGAGTCATCGGATCCCGGGGAACCCCCGCATGGATATCGCCAATGATCAGAATGGCTGCAAATAGCATAAGCGCGTACAGCATGCCGAAGCTAACATAGCCGAGCCATCGGCCGATATACCATTTCCAACGTGGCATTGGCCGAGGCATAAGCGCCTGCATGACACCAAGCTCAGCTTCCCCGGAGATGACGGAGGAGGCACTGAATATAGCCAGAAACGCGACGACAAACGCCCCAAAAAAGAAGCCTAGGCTAAGAATCATCATTCCTCTGGCGAACATCTCGATAGCGAACATCGGATCACTCTCTGACAGGCCATAATCGCGGACTTCATTGCCGAGCGTGGACGCGATGAACCAGAACGTAATCAGAAAAACGATCGTCATTAGCGCCGTCAGCAGGGCGACGCGCTTGCGGAGAAGCTCTTTCCAAGTCATGCCCCAAATGATGCTCATAACTTCTCCCCCCTGTGGCTCTTGCCTGCGAGCTCGGTAACGAACCACTCCTCCAGCTTCGTACGCGATCTCGAGCTCTCATACAGCGTCGCCCCTTGGGCGATCAGCACGCTGTGCAGCCACCCTGCCTGCTCCTCCGACTCCAGCTGGGCTTCCAGCACCGCCGAGCCATCCGGTTCAGCCGTTACAACTCTAAGCTCCAATCCCGTCTCCACAACCAGCCAGTCAAGCACCGCTGGTGCGAAACCGCCAATCCGTAACTTCCAGATCGGACGCTGCTTCAGGACATCCGTGACAAGCCCCTGTTGCAGCACAGTTCCGTTGTTCAACAGGGCGACCCGGTCGCATAGCGACTCCACGTCCTCCATCAAATGTGAGTTGAGAAAAATCGTCTTGCCTTGCGCCTTCAGCTCATGGAGCAGTTGGCGGACCTCACTGCGCCCGATGGGGTCCATCGCCGAGGATGGCTCGTCCAGAAACAAAATGCGCGGATCGCCGACCAGTGCGCAGGCTAACCCGAGCCTCTGCTGCATACCTTTGGAATAGTTTTTCACCCGGTCGCGGGAACGCAGCCCGATCCCGACCCGCTCTAGCAGCTCCGGCACACGCCGGTTCGTCTCATCCCGGCCGAGGCCAACAAGCTTAGCATGAAGCCTCACGACCTCTTCACCAGTCAGCCATTCCTGATAGCGATACAGCTCAGGAAGGTAGCCCAGCATACGGCGTGCGGCAATAGTTCCAACAGGTTCGCCAAACAGCGAAGCCCGACCTTCCGTTGGGAAGATCAGGCCGACAAGCATTTTGACAAAAGTGCTCTTGCCTGCGCCGTTCGGGCCGAGGAAGCCAAAGGCTTCCCCTTCCCTGACGCTTATATTGACATTACTGCAGCCGCGCCCGTTCGAGTATTGCTTCGTCAGCGCTTCGGTATGAATGGCATTCACGCGCCGACCAGCTCCTCAAGCTTGCTCCGGAAGTTGCTCTCTACCTGCTCTTTGCTTAGGCCCTTCTGCTCCTTCGTGTTTACATACAGCGAAGCTTGCGTCAAGACGCCGTCCTTTACCCAGATCGCTTCCTGGACGTAATTGTTGTTATCACTATAGTTGCGCTCTGAGACGATGACAAACGTACCGTCGATCTGCAGTCGCTCGGACTTGCTGTCCTCGCTCGTCGGAACGGGCAGCGGCAGTTGCCCATTCGTCAGCAGCATGCTGCTTTGAAGGCTATTCTTCAGAGGCTCAGGCAGCAGCGGGAAGTTCAGCACCGCATCAACCGCATCTTCAAGACCGACGGAGGAATCAACTTCCACTGTTGGGGCCTTCTGTTGGGTAATATTAAGGTTCATTCCATTTGCATCTACATTGAACCAGATCGACGGTTCAATGCTCAGCGTCAAATTCTTACCGTCCACACTTTCGGGCATCAACTTTTTGGCGCCGAGCTGTTTCATCGTTTTATTGATCTCACTGACATTCAGCTTGAGCTGGAGGCTCCTGCCTCCATCCCCATAAAATTCTTTCTGCGGTCCGGTGACAGACTCCGGTAAAAGCTCGAAGCCGACAATTTTCGCCGCTTGTTTCCGATCAATCATTCCATTGGGCGCAACACCGGACTCAACCTTGAACTCGCCGAAACGGCTCACAGCTTCCTCCGTTACGCCGTCCGAAAACACTCTGTTGAACAGCATCTGCAAATCGGACTCGCGTACCTCTGTCACCTGCTCCATGCGGAACTGACCGAGAATAGCAGCCAGCGCCTTATTGCCTACCGGCGTCGCCACAGCTGTCACAACTACGAGTGCTGCTGCAGCCCCTGCAAACCAGCCCCGCGTCCGGCCGCTCATGCGGCGCTTGCGCGGCTTGGCAGCAACTGCTTGCATCTCAGCCTCCTCCTGCACACCATTTCCTTCATTGCGGGCTGCCTCCGCAGTACCTTCGTTCTGGACTGAAGCCAATTTGTCGTTATTATTCATTTTAATAATCCCCTCTCGATTGCTTTCACTGCCTTGCTCCGCCTGATCTATCGTTCCGCTCTCATCATCAAATTGGTTCAACTTCGCCCAAGCTGGAGATGGCTGCTCTTCACCGAGCGTCATCATAAGCCGTTCCCAAGCTTTGTCCGTACGGGCGACCTCTTCCGCGCTCTGAGATTGATATCCGCTTGCTTCTGCTTCACCCAGCGTCCGCTTCGGATTTTTTTGATGGTCTGTCATGCGCATGTCCTCCCTTTCCCTCATTAGTGAAACTCCGCGCGTACCCTATAATCCGGCTCGGGGGACAACTCCCGAAGCTCCCCATCAGAGCCACTGGACCTTCCGCTTGACTCCCTGCTGAGCTTCCCGCTGGGTTTCCCACCTGAATGCCTGCCGCCTCCCGTATCACTTTCCCCGGCAAGCCTTCGCAGCCGCTCCGTTGCTCTCGAAAGAAGTGTGCCAACGACAGGAGGGCGTATGTTAAGCTCCTCTGCAATTTCCGTGTAGCTATACCCGGAGTAGCGAAGCAGTAGTGCTTTACGATCCCGCTCGTCGAGTCCATCCAGCCACATCCGGACCTCCTCCTGGTCCAGCTGGCGCATCAGCTCATCCTCACCCGAAGGAGCAGCACTTCCATCCTTCGGCAGCTCCTGCCCCTGACGCTCCGTGAGCTTGCGCTCCCGAGCAGCTTTTTGCATATAATCGTAGGCGAGTCTGGTTGCTACACGATGCAGCCACGCACCAGGTGCGTCCAGATTGTCTGGGGGCTGCCGGTATAATTTCAGGAAAGTTTCCTGTGCTAAGTCCTCCGCAACTGCCGCATCACGTACAAGAGCGGTCAGCTTGCGGAGCACGCCTGTATAATAGTCGTAAAATATTTGTTTATAGAGCTTTGGCTCCGGAATCCCCAAAGTCTGTTCCTCCTTCTTTCGTGCTGCAGCTAATCTATAGACGGGCGAACGCTCGCGATTGTATCAGTTATTCGAAAAAACAATGAAATTCCTTTTATTTCCTTTAACTAACTACTTCTGGCTGGACTACCTGCTTTTTGACAAGGCATGAAGCCCCCTTCATAATGTACACTAGTGTTTAGAGCTTTGAACTGGTTGTATTCATTGAATAGGTCATAAGTCTACGAAGACAGCAAATTTTCATTTTACCCGTACAATTGAATTTTATCGGAAAGGAAGAATCAACTTGTTGCAGAACCGATTATCCCGACTGCTTAAAAGCCGGCCTTTTCTGTTTTTCTCCATTGTCATGTTGTTCAAAAGCATGCTAACCTGGTTCGTCATTTTTGATGACGGTCCTTCCTGGACCATTCTGATTACCGAGCTGCCCTTCGCTTGGCTGATTTTCGGCCTCATCGAAATGTTCGCGAGCAAGCGCAAACTAATTTATTATGTCATCGCAGACGCTGTATTAACTGGCATTCTGTTCGCCGTCTTTATGTACCATAAATACTACGGGGTTATCGCAACCTGGCAGGCACTTCAGCAGGTCAATCAGGTGACAGCCGTCAGCAATAGTGTGTTCTCGCTGATGGATCCCTACTATACGTTGATCTTTTTGGATATCATCGTCATTACGTACCTTCTGATCCGTCGCCGCAAAGAGCTGTTCAAACCAGTGCGCATCCAGCGCCCTGAACGCAGCCGTCGCAATATGGCTTTTGCAGGTGTTGTCGTGCTTTCTTTTTCGCTGAGCCTGTTCAATATTCTGCCCAACCGCGCCAGCATGAACGAGCATACAAAAGCCGAGGATATGGGCATCCTCAACTATGAAGCTTATGCTCTACTGGATGCAGGCATCGAAGAGGATCTGCTTGATCCGGAAGAGGTGACTCAGGAGCGTATCGATGAGCTCAAAGGAATCCAGCAGCCATCTGCGCCCGCTTACTTCGGATCAGCCAAGGGCAAAAACGTTATCATCGTACAAATGGAATCGTTCCAAAACTTCCTAATCGGTCTGGAAATGGATGGACGGGAAGTAACACCGAACCTGAACAAACTGGCTCGTGAGAGTCTTTATTTCGACAACTTCTATCAGATGGTCGGCCAAGGAAACACTTCGGATGCCGAGTTCGTCGTTAACACCTCCTTCTACGTTCCCGAAAAAGGGGCTGCTGCAAAGACCTATTTCTACAAAAATGTCCCGAGCCTTGCCAAGCTGCTGAAGCAGCAAGGCGGCTACGAGTCGGCTACCTTCCACACAAATGTAGTGGACTTCTGGAATCGTCGCGAGCTGTATAAAGCAGTTGGCTTTGATACTTTTTATGATCAAGAGTACTTCGGCAAGGAGAATACCGTTTACTTCGGTTCAGACGACGAGGTGCTCTATGCCAAGACGCTTGATAAGCTGAAGGAAATGGATGCTGGCGCCAATCCTTTCTATGCTCAGCTCATTTCTATGACTGCCCATCATCCTTTTACGCTCACACCGGAAACGGCAGAATTCAAGAAGCTTCCGCTTCCTGAAAAGTATGAGGATAACTCTGTCGGCGACTACCTCCGCGCTCAGAATTATGCAGACTACGCGTTTGGTCAATTCGTGGAGGGCCTTAAAAAAGAAGGACTTTGGGAGGATACCCTGCTAGTCGTATATGGCGACCACCAGGGAATGCCGCTCTACTCGCTGGACGCTAAGGAAAAAGAGTTAATGCAGGAAATTTCCGGCCGCGAATACGATTATTCGGAAATGACCAACGTCCCGCTTATTATGTCGCTCCCAGGCGTGACGGAAAGCCGGACGGTTAGCACTTTGGGCGGTCAAGTGGATGTTTTGCCGACTGTCGCCAACCTTACCGGTGCGACCCTTGACGACCAGATCCACTTTGGCCAGGATCTGCTCAACTCAGGGGATGACAACATCATCCCACAGCGATACTATCTCCCTTCCGGCTCGTTCTTGAACGGCAGCTCGCTGTTTATTCCGGGCGTCGGATACGAGGACGGTACACGCTACAGCCTGCATAAAGACCAGCCGGCTAATGGCTCCTCGGAAGATGAGTACAACCGTGCGCTTGAGCTGCTGCGCTTGTCCGACAGCTACATGACGGCGCTGCCGGAGCATGGAGGAGCGCTGCCAGAGGAGCAGGCAGCGAAGTAGGTCGAGGGCCAGGCTGCAACTACGGCAAATTCCCGCTCCGCAGCTTACTTGCCTTTAACTACTTGTTGTTCCTATCAGCCGGACACAGCATAGTTGCGAGCAGTAATTTCAACAATGAGTGTTGTAAGTTAGAGCGCTTCAGGTGGTTCTTAACCACTTGAGGCGCTTTTTTTGATTTGGAGCTGCTGTTAAACCGCTCAAAGGATCATGAATATAAGAGCGTGATAGCCGCCCAACTAACCTCCACTCCCCAACCCAGCGCCCTCGGGACTGTGGTTCGAGGCTTCGGCGCATAACTGCGACCGGTTCATTTATCCTCCTTTTTCCTGATGGAAGCAGATCATTCTAGGTTAATGCCCTATTAGAGACCCAATGGGAAGGTGAGGATCGGAATGATTCATTTAATTAAAAGCTGGATTGGCGGAGCGGGGCAAGGTGCAGGAGCTAGTATGGATGTTGCAGATCAGTTGTTCCGACCGCTGCCTTCGGGCGGACTTGGCCTGCGGGAAAATCTGCACTCTTTCATGACGGAGATGGAGGCATGCTTGGAGGAAGCCCTCCCGGAGGAATGGCTTCTGCAGGTGCGCGAGCGAATTATAGGCAACAGCCCGGAGCTGACCGAGGTGAAGTACAACTGGATGGAACGAGAGCTGAAGCGGTATTTTTTCATGACGGCACTGGTCAAAAAACTTCCCTTATACAGCGTGGACGCCGAGCGCGTCTGGAGAGAGTTGGAAGCCTTCACCCTTAATTATCAGCAGTTCTGTGAAAAGTTCGCAGGCTATTATCTCCAGGTACAGCAGGCCGCTCCGCTCGGGATGCAATCAATTGAGGCGAAATCGACTCGGGGCTGCTTTGAGCTCCTGTACGGTAGCCTATTCAAGCTAGAGCCAGAAACGCAATTGTTGATTGGTCGGTTCCACCAAATTAAGCTGGACGATGAGCTGTTGGTTGCACTTCAAGGGACTAGTGAACCTGCTCACTCTGAACTACAGTCGGAAAACCCGCTAACAGGGCTGACAAGCAAGGTTGCGGAGAGAGATTCACTCTGTGCCGCGCTGGGACTGCTGGAAACGGCGCATGAGGACAAATCGAGCGCGATTGCCGAGCTGACCGCCAGCCTCCGGCAACGCTATACAATGGCGCGGACTTATCATTCCGCTGAAAATAGCGCGGATCGAGCCCACTGCTGCGATGAGAGTGATCCAGTCTGGGTGCAGGTGGCTTACAGTCTTTCCACGGAGCAGTCGCCGTATAATCCGCTTGCCCCAGCGGTAAAGCCTATAAGCACCTCGACGTTCGAGACCTGCAGAACCGGCCAATGAAAGGGCTGGTCTTGTTGGCTAAGTTAGAAATGCAAAAAGCCCCTCGCTATTTCCAGCGAAAGGGGCTTTGAGCTTTGGCCTATGCACTCCGAAAAGATCCGGCATATCTCCTGTCACGATCCGTCCGCACTAACTGTTGACCAGCATGGCATCTGCCTTTTTAGCCTTACCCTCACCCGCCGCTCAGCCCCGGAAATCCCCGCCCAGAAGGCGAAGAAGCTGCGCGGGCACGTCGCTCTGCTTGCGACCATCTTCTAGAAGTGCAGGCAAATAGTCCGCGGCCTCCTCTTCCTCTTGTTCAGCTTGAAGGGTCTCCACTTCGCGATGCAGCCGCTCCATCTTAATATCGAGCGCCGCCGCCGAATCGGCAGCTTCCTTAAGCTCACGCAGCAAATGCTCCGGCACCGCTTTGTTGTACTTGTAGTACAACTTGTGCTCCAGGCTCGCCCAGAAGTCCATCGCGATTGTGCGAATCTGTACCTCGACGATTACCTTCTCCTGCCTGTCCGACATGAATACCGGCACTTCCACGAGCAGATGCAAGCTTTGATAACCATTGGGCTTCGGCCATGCGATGTAGTCCTTCACGTCAATGATCTTCAGGTCATGCTGCACTTTGAGCATATCGTGGATGCGATAAATATCCGACACAAACGAGCAAGTTATGCGCAAGCCAGCAATGTCCTTAATCGTTTCCTTAATGGCCGGTAATGAAAGTTCGCCGTTTTTTCGAGATATTTTATTGATGATACTTTCCGGTGATTTAACTCGCGACTTGGTGTGTTCAATAGGATTATAGTCGTGGAGAAGCTGGAACTCCTCCTTGAGGATCTCGATTTTGGTTTCCATTTCGTCCAGAGCGAACTTGTACATCATCATGAAACGCGTAATTTCATTTTTGAGCTTCTTCAGTTGCGCCAGCTGAGGAGAATTCATCTTTGGGCTCCTTGCCCGGCCTAACGGCCGCAGTAGTCCCCCTTATCATCTCATACTCGGCAGGCTCATTTCAAAAAAGCAAAAGTTCCCTGTTCCGCTCCCCGAAAGAACACAAAGGATTCACTGGCATTCGCAGGCTTCCCGCTGTCATCCAAAATGAAAAATCCCGCCTCCAACATAATTATTTCAAATTTCTTCTCCTTCATTAAGCAGGAATATTCAGTATTCAGGGTAATCTATTTATATTGTGGAATTTAATTTCCAGGAGGGATCATGATGAACATCGGCCGCTACCGACTGGGCAATGACACCAAGCTTAAGCTGACGTCCTTTAATCCTGAGGATACGCATGAACTGAAGGGCAAGGAAGACATCCAGGAGGAGTACGACAAGCTTCTTAAGAGGTTGGAGGAGCAACAGGATCGACTGTTCGCCTCTAGCTCACATGGAGTGCTCATCATTTTTCAAGGCATGGACTGCAGCGGTAAAGACGGTGTTATCAAAAAAGTATTTCAAGGCATCAATCCAGGCGGCTTCCGCGCCTACAGCTTTAAAAAGCCGAATGAGGAAGAGGCGCGTCACGACTTCCTTTGGCGGACCCATCGCAGCGTACCTGCGCGAGGATATATGACGGCGTTCAATCGCTCCTATTATGAAGAGGTGCTAATTACACGTGTTCACGGGCAAATCAGCGACAAGGAAGCGCGCAAGCGCCTGAAGTCTATTCGCCATTTTGAAGAGATGCTGACTTCGCAGAATATTCGGGTGTTGAAATTCTTTTTGCATATATCGCCAGAATTCCAGCTGCAGAAAATCCACGAGCGAATGGAAAATCCGGAGAAGCTGTGGAAGTTCGACCCCAATGACCTGGAGGAAAGAAAGCACTGGAAAGCCTACAGAACCGCTTACGAAGAAGCAATTAGCCGCACCGCGACCAAAGACTGTCCCTGGTATATCATTCCGGCCAACAATCGCTGGTATAGAAACTATCTAGTGCTGCGCATTCTCGTCGAAGAGCTGGAAAAGTTGGAGCTGGCTTATCCGCAGCCCGAGGTCAGCGTAGCTTCACGGCTTGAAACGCTCAAGGAAGAAAGGAGCTAAAAATTTGTCCCAACCTCTCCCAATGACAGAGCAACAACTAGAACAGCTGGACGATCGCCAGCTTGTCATAAAGTTCATGGAGCCGGTGCTTGTGCCGCTTCGCGGCGCTTCCGACGCTCGCAAAGTCGAGGCATTAAAGGCGCTGCCCGCCTCACTGCGGCCGCTGTTCCTGCTACGGGTGCTGGACGGCCATGCCGCCGGCTCCGCATGGGAATATTATGTTTGGACCGGCATCCTGCTGCAGTCACCGGACACATGGCCTGCCGTGCTCGGCTCTTTGCGCGAACTTGGAGCTCTGGAGCTGCTGGAAACACTGGCGGATACCGCCGCTGTACATCGCAAGCGGATGGATGGCTTGGATACATCGCCTATCGTAAATAGCGGTATACGTTCTGTCGGAGATGACGCTGTCATGGCGGAAACTGATGGAACGGGTACTGGCAAGGTGGATACTGGCGGAATTCAAAGGGAATCCCTCCCCTCGAAACCGTCTTATCCGCCTCCATCTGCTTCCGATCTCGAGCGAAGCCCCGAGCTTCAGTTAGAAATGGACGCCTTGTACGCTCAATACAAAGCGACTATCCAGGAGGCCTACCGTTCCGGCGCCGAGCTTATTCGCGCTTATGTCCGAGGAAACAGACAGCCCAACAGTTGAGCTTTCCTGACTCCTTTTATAACGCACCGGCCCTGCATAGGAAATCCCCTCTTTGTCCACGCTACTTTACAGGAAGGAGGGGACCCCATGAGCACAGCCAAACGCCGCCGCGAAAGCAACTGGAAACAGCGCAAGCGACATCTTCACCCGCATGGCAAAATCAAGTCGCTAGAGGAATATGCCGCCGAGATTGGAACCGTGCCCGCACCAAGCGCTTCAGCCGAATCCAGCAACGAGAAGCAGTTCTAAAGGTCCCCTTGTTCCGGGCCCGCCCTCCTCTTCATGAGGTAGTGCGGGCTTGTTAGCGTTGGCGTTGCCACAGAGACAGCCACGGATAAGATAATAAAGCTCTATACCGTCGCTGTTTCATTGAAATAAAGATCTTTATTACTCCACTTTCGCAGCATGAAATTGGCAAACAAGCCCTGTTGTAACTGGGCAGACTGGCAACCCAATCTTCTCTCTGCGAAATTTGAGTATATAATAATAAAAAGGAGGCGCTGTATCTAAATGGAATCAATAGAAACAGGACTAAAACTATTTATCTTTATAATAGTGATTTCGCTATTCTTTGCTCTGGTAGGCCTCCTAGTCAAAAAATATCTAAGCTGCTTCTTTGATAAAATAATAGTGAAAATATTTGCTTCATTGCGGAAGCGATAAATTTGTGCTTTCATCATTATGGAAACACCTCTTCGGTCTGGTAGTGGAGGCTCGATACTCTCACTTTCCCAAACGAATTGGTGTTTTTTTATTTGCTGACAACTGCCTGCCCCCGAACATAGCCGAAGCGTTCCTCCTCGTGCTAACATAGGGACAGTTTATCAAGGCGAAAGGATGCTGAACATCATGAATGAGCCTCTACTGACTTACACTCTTACCGATGCGCTCCCGGAAGATCTCCCAGCCATCGTTGAAATTTATAACACAACCATTGCCGGACGCATGGTCACGGCTGATCTGGAACCGATTGCGCCAGCGGACCGTCAAGCTTGGTATGACGAGCATTCACCAGACTTACGTCCCTTATGGACGCTCAAAGATTCATCCGGCGCTGTTGTCGCCTGGCTCAGCTATCAGTCCTTTCACCCTCGTGCCGCCTATAATGGGACCGCTGAGGTAAGCATCTACCTGTCCCCACAGCTTCGCGGCCAAGGTCTCGGTGGACTCCTGTTACAGCGGGCGCTGGAAGCATGTCCTAGCCTCGGTATCCACTCCCTGGTCGGTCTCGTTTTCGGCCATAACGAGCCTAGCTTGCGCCTGTTCCAAAGGCATGGCTTCGAAATTTGGGGACGTTTACCCCGCGTAGCCATTCTAGACGGCATTGAGCGCGACCTTGTGTACGTTGGGCGCAAGGTTTAATGGGCTAATTCGCTCCTGCGCGCAATATGTACAAGCAAGCAATCATTAATTTACCGTCTCGCTAAGATGGTGTCCGTGTGTGAAGAATATACATCCTCGTATGAGCAAAAGGCCATGGAAACACGGATAATCCGTGGTTTCCATGGCCTTTTCACTTCCCTATCCGAGCTCCCGCAGCGACGGGCAGCAGACACCATACAACAGATAGCTCAGCCCGCCACTATCTCTCGCCGCTGTCAAGCACCACAACTTTGCGGCCAGAGGAGGCGCCTCGCATCAGCTCTTTGGCCGCCTGCGGCACCTCAGTCAGCTCGATCTCGGAGATGAGCTCCTCCAAACGGCGCGGCTTCAGGTCAGTCGCCATGCGCTTCCAGAGCTTGACGCGCAGTCCGCGCGGAGCCCATACCGAGTCAATCCCATGCAAGCTGACGCCCCGCAAAATAAACGGAAAAACACTAGCCGGCAGCTCTGCCCCGCCGGTCACTCCACAAGCCGCAACGGCTCCGCCGTATTTCATGCGGCTGAGAACACAGGCCAGCATTGCGCCGCCGACGCAGTCGATGGCCCCTGCCCAGCGCTGCTTGTCCAGCGGCCGCAGCTCCTCCGGCAGCAGCTCCTCGCGAGGCAGCACGCGAGCAGCGCCAAGCTCAAGCAGGCGAGCCTGCGCCTCCTGCTTGCCTGACACCGCCTCCACCTCATAACCGAGGCGTGCCAGCATCGACACAGCCAGCGTGCCGACTCCGCCGCTCGCTCCAGTTACGACAACCGGCCCCGATGAGGGCAAAATGCCGCTCTCCTGCAGCTTTTGCACGGACATGGCTGCCGTCAGTCCGGCCGTGCCGAGCGCCATCGCTTCCCGCTCCGTCAAACCTTTCGGAAGCGGCACCGCCCAATCTGCCGGAATCCGGGCAAATTCCGAGAGGCCGCCGTGCTGACTCACGCCGAAGCCGTAGCCCGTCACGATGACTTTGCCCCCTGGCTTGAACCTTTTATCCGAGCTCTTTACAACTTCACCTGCTGCATCAATTCCGGGAATATGAGGATAACGGCCCACTATTCTTCCGTCTGGCTCAAGCGCCAGCGCGTCCTTGTAATTGATGCTGGAATAAGCGACCTTGACGAGCAGATCACCCTCCGGCAGCCGGGCCTCTTCCACGGTTTGAACGGATGACTCCACCTTCTCTTCCTGGCGATCTACCACTAGCGCCCTGAAATGCAAGGCAATCCCTCCTTCATCGGTTTCAGCTGCGAACTATACTTACCCTTATTTTCCTCCTGTATTCCTACAGGGGTCAAGTCCCTTCGCAACCAACACACTTATAACGATTAAAGACACCATTATTCCCCATCTATTTGCACAACCCGCCGCAAAACGAAAAATAGACCAACCATAAATGTCCGGCTGGCCTAATGCTACGAAAAAAGCCCCGGTTATTAACCGAGGCCCCTAACTTCCCCCTATGCTGTCCGCTCTAGAAAAGGACCTTGTTGCGTCCGCTCCGCTTAGCACGATAAAGAGCCTGATCCGCCTCGGAATAAAGCAGTTGAAAACTGCCCTCCTGCGAGGAGGAATCCCGTCCAGAGCCGCCGATACTTACGGTCAACTGCAGCTCACACCCGTCTCCCAGCGACACTCCGGCGTTCATAACAGAGCTGCGGATGAGCTCCGCCAGCTCTGCAGCCTGCTCCAAGTCGCTGTCGGGCAGAGCAATCGCAAACTCCTCGCCGCCAACACGGCCGAACAGCGATCTGCACTCCACGACCCTCTGCACGACTTGCACGAAGCCCTTCAGCGCCATGTCTCCACTTTGATGGCCATGGTCATCATTGATTTTCTTGAAGAAGTCCAGATCCAAAACGAGCAAGCTGAACGCTTTCCCTTCCTCCATACAAAGAGATAGATGCCGCTGTGCGCGCTCCATGAAGCTGTCTCGGTTGTAGACGCCAGTCAGTCCATCGATGGACGCCCGTCGGCGCAGGTCCTGTTCAAGCTTTTTCGTTTCCGTGATATCTGCAATGACCGACAAGCTACCATAGTAAACTCCTCGGCCAGAAATAAGCGGTGTAACCGTAATGGCCAGCCACACCTGTTCCTCATGAAAAGGCAATTCAACATGCATTTCGGTTCGGCAATCATGAGCTTCCAGCCACACTGATGCAGACGGCAACAGCTTGGACAGCACCATTGCAGTCCAGTTACCTGGCTCAATGCCTCCAGCCCGCGCAAGCAGTCGGGATGCAGACGGATTGTAGTCCATGATCCGTTGCTCGGTATCAAGGACGACGACGCCTTCTTTCATCATTTCGATCAGCTTGTTACGCGCGAACTGTACGACATGCAACACCTGGTGGCGGTACAACGCCCAGAACAGAACCACACTGGTAGGTAGCAGCGAGAAAAAGAGGATGCCAGAGGCTCCCGCCGACAGTTCATGATTGATTGCGCTCATACTAAAAGAAACAACTGGCAGCAGCATAGCCCCCGACATCAACAGCAACTGGAAGCGGTGGCGGCCGCTCACATCGATGGCTGCCTTCAGCAGCAACGCCCCTCCAATGAGATGCAAAGCCTGGGTATAGGCCAGAAAATAGCTATTCAGACTCGTTCGACGCACATCAAACAAGCCATTCTCCCCCAGGGAAATTGCATTGCGCATCAAATTATGAGATTCATCCGTGAAAATCAGAATCAGCGCCGTCAACGAGATGACGGACAGCACCGTAGTGAGCCAAGGACGGACTAAGCGCTCCATTCCGGCGTAAATCATAGAGAAGAGTAATCCAAACATCGGAAAAAGAAGGAGAGGGATCTGAGTTATATTACGCCAGAATAGCTTTGCTTCGTATTCCGGCAAAACATATTGCATAAGCGAACCGAAGCTGAGCAATGCCGAAAGCAGCGCCAGAACGATGAATAAACTCGCACCAGGAACTTGTCGATAACGGAATACCACCATGGCAAGAGCAATCGGCAAGCAAGAGGCAATAAGGCAGGAAGCCGTTATAATCATAGAAAATCCATCCTCCACAACGCTTTTTTCCTAGAGGTAAGCAAGCGCAGGGCAAACGAGAATTTCCGCTCGCACCGATACCTATATCTTCGGCTAAACAGGCAACAAGAGTTAATGGAAAAGTTGGAAGGTAAAGCCTAGTAGGAGAGTGCCAAAGAGGGCAGATCTCTCCCTAACTAAGTACCATGAAAATGTTGGATTGGAGAAGGGTGATGTATGAGTTGTTGCCGCGTTAAGCACGACTCAAAGACGCGTGCTGCACAGGCCATCGCCCCGTAATGTACAGCTCGCAGATGGGTGACGCTCAGCTCGTTCCGTCGTGATGCACAGCTGATTGACGGGTCATACTCAGGTCGTTGCCTCGGGAAACACGAGTCGTCGTCGCTCGTCGTTTATGGGCCAAAAGGTTAGGCTGACTGTAAACGGCGGACCGTGGATGCAGCTAATTGAGAAACTTGGTAACTTTGTTTCGGAGATGCTTTAATACATATACTGCACTGCACTGCACTGCACTGCACTGCACTGCACTGCACTGCACTGCACTGCACTGTACTGCACTGCACCATCAAAGCTCATCGCTCCTCAGTTCGTCCTTTCATACGCTAACGGAACTCAGAGAGCTTATTCCCCTTCAAACAAAGGTTAAAATCATCTAGCGAAACTGAGAAGCGTTATATTGATCAAAAATGATGATATTACCGCGAAATACCCTCAATAGCGTCTCTCAGTTTCGTTACACCTCAAAAACCATCGATTTTGGTAAAATAAGGCTTCTCAGTTCCGTTACACATCAAGATGCGCGCTCTAATTCATCCACCCACGAAGCTCATCGCATCGCATCTCAGTTCTTCTATTCATCCACCAGCCAAGCTCATCGCTCCTCAGCTCTTCCATCTACCCAACAAGCCAAGCTCATCGTTCCTCAGCTCTTCCATTCACTCAACAAACCAAGCTCATCGCATCTCAGTTCTTCTATTCATCCACCAAAGAAGCTCATCGCTCCTCAGCTCTTCCATTTATGCACTAGAAAAACTCAGAGTCCGCTCAAAAAAAGACCGTAAGCCTCCACATGTCGATATATGTCACTTTTAATCACATGGACCTAGTAAGGTTTAGTCCTATAGATTCATTTTTAATCAATATTTTTACCGAAAATAGTATTTAATCCAGCTAAATACAGAGAAATATACCATCACACTACAGCGTTAATGCAATTAATCGATACAGTTTCAGCGCAAAAACGTTAAAACAATCTTAAAAATATCCTAAAATCTGCTAGACAAGCCCTATTAGTCCGAGTATTCTAAGATTAATTTACTGCGACAATGGTAGTTTATTAAACTGCTAATGTTATTTTTTCTACCATGGTAGCGGTGACTATATTCCTACATCCTCTTTTAGAAAGAAGGTTCTTGCTTGCAGAAATCCCGTCGTTTACCACTCGCCAAGGCTCTGTCCATCACCCTGTCCGCAGCTCTGCTGCTGACGCCGTTCGCTGCTCAAGCCGCGGCGGCTGAGCCCGTATCAGCCAGCAGCCTCCAAGCTGGTCTGCAGCCTCTCATCTCGCCCCGCCTTGATACCAAGTCCCACGATCTCATCAAGGTAATTGTCACTCTCAACGGAGCATCCATCGCGGAAGGCAAATATGCCGCCAAAATGGGCATCCGCTCCCTCGCCTCACAGGCGACGGAAAGCAGTATCAGCAGCCAACAAACCAGCTTTATCGCCAAAGCCGAGAGCATCGGGGTTGATCTCGATGTAACGTATCAATATGATACGGTGCTTAACGGCATGGAAGTAGAGCTTCCTGCCAACGAGATTCCTTTGCTTGCCAAAGTTCCAGGTGTGAAATCCATCTACGAAAACCGCAATTTTTACTCCATTCCGCAAGCTGAAAAAACGGAATCTGCAGACGATTCCGTTGCATGCAAATGTGACATTAGTCCGCTTGATCAGATCAACGCCCCAGAAGCCTGGGCAAAAGACATTACCGGGAAAGGCATCAAGGTCGGCGTTATTGACACCGGCGTTGACTACCTTCATCCGGATCTGAAGGATGCCTACAAGGGCGGACATGACTCCTTCTTCAATACGGACGATCCGTTTGAGGAAATTCCTAATAAGGACACAGGAAATCTGGGAACCTCTCACGGTACTCATGTATCCGGTACTATTGCAGCCCGCGAAAAAAATACTGGCGAATATGCTCACAAAGGTGTGGCGTATGAGTCTGACCTTTATGTGTACAAGGTTCTCGGCTTCAATTACGAGACCGGCCGCGCCTCAGGCTCCTCGGCTCAAGTCATCGACGGCATTGAAAATGCAGTTGAAGACGGAATGGACATCATCAACCTGTCGCTAGGATCAGATGATGCCAAAGATCCTTTTACGCCTGATAGCGTCGCGCTCAACAATGCCGTACTGGGCGGAGTTGTGGCTGTCGTAGCGAACGGCAACAATGCTACCGATTCCGAGCAATACTATTACTCCATGGGCTCGCCGGCTTCCAGCCAGCTGTCCATCTCTGTAGGCGCTGTAACAAGCCCAAGCAATCATTACACGGGCAGCGTAACTTCAGCGGTATATGGCGGAACGGTAACAGAAGCCGTATATAGGGATTATGGCCTGAATGTAATGGCTTGGACGACTCCTCAAGAGAATTTCGCAGAAATTCTTGGCACCGAGCCGCTTGCAGCTGTATACGCAGGCATCGGTACAGCTAACGACTTTAAGAATATCGATGTTGAAGGCAAGATTGTCCTTGTCTCCCGCGGCAATATTCCTTTTGTCGATAAAGTAGCCAATGCTAAAGAACATGGCGCAAAAGCCATCGTCATCTTCAACGGCAACGTCAAACCCAACGATGCAAATTCTGCTGACTTGAGCGAATCTGTTAAGGATCGGGACGGCTTCATCGGTCCTTCTGCTTATTTGGGTGATACGTTCGACTACATCCCTACCTTTGATATGGAAGGCAGCAAGGGTAGAGCTCTGGCACGCCAGCTGGTAACCAACCCAGCAGCAAGCTTCAATCTAAAATTTGGCAGCGAGTATCCAAAAACCGTTTCAAAGGGCGACGAAATGGCTGACTTCAGCTCCCGCGGCCCGAACTCCGACGGACTGCTCGGCATCAAGCCTGATGTCGTTGCGCCTGGCGTAGCGATCATGTCGACCTATCCAGCTTACGGAAAAGGTTCGACCGATCCATCTCTGTACGATGAAGCCTATCTCCGCAACAACGGCACCAGCATGGCAGCTCCCCATGTAGCGGGCGCTGCGGCATTGCTGCAACAGGCTAATCCGAACTGGACTCCTTTTGATATCCGTGCGGCTCTCGCGAACACTGCCGACCCGATTTCGGATGGCGCTGGAACCCGTTACGATGTATACTCCCAAGGCGCTGGCCGTATCAACATCGCTAAAGCGCTGGAAACACCAGCACTGCTGCAAACCGTCGAGCAGTTGACGATGTACGACGTGAACATGAACAAAGTTGCCGTTACGAATTATGGCGACAACGCCAGCTTTGGCATTATGGAAGCTGGAAGCGCAGCGAAAACAATTGGACTCCAAGTCAATAACGTTTCCGACAAAGCTGTGTCTTACAAAGCTTCCGTGAAGCTGCACTCGAAAGTAACTTCGGACCCACGCGATCCGATCGCAACGCCGGATACGAGCAAAATCAACGTTTCCCTGGGCGGTCTGACAGACGGAACCGTTACGGCAAATGCTTACAGCAAACAGCCTTTCAGCATCAGCGCAGCTCCAGCAGCCGACGCGGCGAAAGGCGTGTATGAAGGCTCGATCGTACTGGAAGCGGCAGGCAAACCAACGCTGCATATTCCATTCGTCCTTCATGTAGGCAAAGAGCCACTGGATACTGGTTATGGCGTTCAAGAAGTAAAGCTGTCCACACGCCAATTGTCCCCGAATGGCGACGGCAACAATGACAGCCTGGAGCTCTCCTTCAATCTAGTTGCTAAAGATCTGAACTACCTGCAAGTCGGTATTAGCGACATCAACGACGACACTGTAGGTTATCTCAGCGTAATTGATGCTGTATATTCGGACAAACCGATTGAGGCAAAAACGTATCGCCACACATTCAACGGAACCTATTCCCTTGATGCAAATCAAGAGAAGATAGCCGGTGCTTTGAAGGATGGATCTTATTCCTTTAACATTTTCGCAGCGTACATCTCGAAGGGCAAAGTTGTATACCAATCTGTCGGCTACATTCCATTCTCCGTCGTAAACAGCAACTACAATGCTGGCAGCGGCGGTCCTGGTTTCTACCCAGGAATCCCAGGTGCCACGCCAACACCGGCTCCTGTAGCAGCGGGCGGTGCTCTGAAAGCTATCACCGCTCAAGGCCTGCAACAAGTAACAGTTAAATCCGCTACTGCTTCCCAAGCCAATGCTACCGTAACAACCGTTACGTATGCCGATCTGCAAGCTGCAATCGGTGCGGGCAACGTGAAGCTGGCGCTCGTATTCAATGCTGTTGCCGAAGCTGGCAAAGCTTCCAAGCTGAGCTTGACGGCAGAGCAAGTAAAACTGCTTGGCACTGCTCCTGCGGGCAGCGCAATCTACCTGAACACGGGTAAAGAAGCGCTTGAGCTTCCTCTTTCCCTGATTGCCTCTGTTCCAGCAGGCAGCGGCCTTGAGCTGGTCATCCGCCCTGCGGCTGACGAGACTGGCAAATTCACTGGTGCAACCGTACTTGGCACGCCAGTTGCCTTTGAAGCAAACACGGTGAATGGTTCGACCGTTACACCGCTTTCCGTACCGGCCAAAACGTTCCTGAAGCGCTCGTTCACCCTGGATAAGGGCATCACCGTCTCCAAAGCCGGCGTCCTGTTCCTCGAAAATGGCAAACAAGCTCCAGCCCCTGCTGTATTCTCGGCAAATGAAGATGGCACGACGACCGTAACGATCAGTCGTCCAGGCTTCTCCGTGTACGCAGCGGCATCGCGCACGGCAGCATTCAACGACATCACTGGCTCGTGGGCGCAATCCCGCATCCAGTCCCTGAGCGACAAGCTGTTGATCAACGGCACGGCGGCTACCACCTTCTCGCCAAAAGCCAATGTGACCCGCGCTGAATTCGCAGCTATGCTGGCACGCGGCCTGGGCCTCACTGCAACAGCAAAAGCTCCATTCAGCGACCTGACAGCAGGCGCTTGGTACAATGACGCCGTCAGCGCAGCTTATGCAGCTGGTCTGATCAACGGCTACAGCGACGGCACCTTCCGTCCAAACGGCATCATCAGCCGCCAGGAGCTTGCCGTTATGCTGGCTAAAGCAGCTACGCTGGCTGGCGCATCTTCCACTACGGGCAACATCACCACCTACGGTGACGCTGCAAGCTTCGGCGCCTTCGCGAAGGACAGCATCGCGCTTGTCACTTCCGCAGGCCTGATGGAAGGCTCCATCGCAGGGGGCAGCTCCGTGTTCAAGCCACTTGGCTCGACGACACGCGAAGCAGCAGCTACAGTCATCCACAAACTGCTCACAAACAGCAAGCTGATCTAATTTCCCCATCAACTGTAGAGGAGCTGTTCCTAGTCCCTCTGCAGCCGCAACAACCAACACCAAGCACCAGATTCCGACAATCGGATCTGGTGCTTTTCTTTTGTTTTCTCCATATAGGTCTTATTTACTCCTTTTTACGACAACTATCAGTCTTTTTCTGATCATATAGCCTTATTTATCTCCCTTCTAGCAGGGAGTGCAGAGAACCCGCCGAATTACCGGATAATCCTACACCTATTTTTAATAGAAAGAAGGTATACAGATTGGTCAAAAAAGGATACAAGATCAACATCCTGTCCGCCGTACTTGCGGCGACCCTGCTCCTGCCATCCGGTGCCCACGCCACCGAGCTATCCCCTTCCCCGGCATCCTCAGAAGGCGCTGCAGCCATTTTGAAAAGCCGTCTGGAGCAAGGAGTTGCTCCCGGCTCCTCCAAGCTGAAGGCTTCCAACGGGGAGCTGCTGACGCCTTCGCGCGCACGCGGGCTCACGATTGCTGACACCACACCGGCCGTTATCTCACCGCGCCTGGACACAAAGACATCCGCCCGCGTCAAAGTCATTCTTCAGTTGGATGGCGCCGCCGTAGCGGAAGGCAAATTCGCTTCCAGCCAAGGCATCGCTGCCGCCGACGTAACCGAATCCTCGGTCGATGTAGAGCAACAAGCATTGCTCGATGCAGCCAAAGCACGGGGCTTGGCACTGAAGGTCAGCTACCGCTACGACACTGTGCTGAACGGCATGGAGGTCGAACTGCCGGCCAACCAGATTCCACTGCTCGCCGCACTGCCTGGTGTCAAATCGATTCACGAAAATCTGACCTACTACGCCATTCCTGCCGAAACTATCGCTCCGAATACGACTTCGGAACAATGCCGTTGCGACATCGAACCGCTGAAGCAGCTTCGCGTGCCTGATGCTTGGGCTATGGGACTGACCGGCAAAGGGTTGAAGGTGGGCGTCATCGACACTGGCGTCGACTACCTGCATCCCGATCTGAAAGGCGCGTATAAGGGTGGACGCGACTCGTATTTCAACACGAATGACCCGTATGAGGAAATCCCGAACAGCGAAACCGGAAACCTAGGCACATCGCACGGCACGCATGTTGCCGGCACGATCGTCGGCGGAGCTGCGAACAAGACCGACATTGTCCAGAAAGGTGTCGCTTACGAGGCAGAGCTGCATGCCTACAAGGTGCTCGGTTTTAACGCCGAAACCGGCCGCGCTTCCGGTTCCTCCGCGCAAGTCATCGACGGCATCGAGCACGCAGTGAAAGACGGCATGGATGTCATCAACCTGTCGCTTGGCGCCGATGCCGTCAAAGATCCATTTTCACCCGATTCCATCGCGGTCAATAATGCTGTGCTCTCCGGCGTCGTTGCGGTCGTAGCCAACGGCAATGCGGCCGATGATGGACACTACTATTATTCAATGGGCTCCCCGGCAAACAGCCAGCTGGCGATAGCCGTCGGTGCCGTGAACAGCCCGAGCAACCACTACACGGCGAGCGTGAGCGCCTCGGTATACAACCCGACCGTCACAGGCGCCACCTACAGCGGACTCGACTATGATCTCAACCTGATGGGCTGGCGCACCGGTCAAGAGGGCTTCGCTTCGGTGCTCGGAACAGAGCCGGTAGAGGCGGTCTACGTTGGACTTGGCGGGGAAAATGACTACGCGGGCGTTGATGCGAAGGGTAAAATCGTCCTCGCCTCGCGCGGCATACAGCCTTTCGTGCAAAAATCCGAGATTGCCAAAAACAAGGGCGCCAAGGCAATCATCATTTTCAACGGACTCAATACCGGCCTCAAGGCGAACTTGAACCCATCCATTCCTGGACGGGACAGCTTTATCGGTCCGATTGGCTTTTTTGGAGACAGCTTCAATTACATCCCAACCTTCGATATGGAAGGCGCAAAAGGCCGCGAGCTTGCACGCCTCGTGCTGGCGAATCCCGGCGCAAGCTTCAAGCTGGACTTCGATGGCGAGTATCCAAAAACGGTTGTTCCTGGCGACCGCATGGCCAGCTTCAGCTCCCGTGGTCCAGCCTCCGACGGCAAGCTCGGCATCAAACCGGATGTGACCGCCCCGGGCGTGAACACCTTGTCGACTTGGCCGGCCTACGGCAAAGCCGATCCTAATGCCTCTTATGACGAGGCGTACAACCGCATCAGCGGCACAAGCATGGCAACGCCGCATGTAGCCGGCCTGGCGCTGCTGCTGAAACAGAAATATCCGAACTGGACTCCAATGGACATTCGTGCGGCACTCGCCAACACGGCTGACACCATCTACGACGAAGCTGGAACCCGCTACGACGTTTATTCCCAAGGCGGAGGCCGCGCCAACATCGTCAATGCGCTCCAAACACCTGCGCTGCTGCAAAGCGTAGAGGAGCTGACGCTGCAGGACGCGAACCTTAACCCGTTCCAAGTGACCAACTTCGGCGCGAACTACAGCTTTGGCGTCGTTCCAGCTGGAGCCGAGACACAGACCGGTCAGCTTCGCGTGAAAAATACATCCGGAGCAGCTGTAACATACTCCGCAGCCGTGGAGCTCAACGCTTCCGTCACCTCCGATCCGGCGAACCCGATCGCAACGCCGGACATCTCCAAGCTGAGCGTATCGCTCGGCGGCCTGAACAATGGCTCCATTACAGCGCCCCCTGGCGGTGCGGCTTCCTTTACGCTGAGCGCCACTCCGGCAGCCGATGCAGCTAAAGGCGCCTACGAAGGCTCCGTTATTCTGACCGCGCCAGGTCTGCCAACGCTGCGTCTGCCATTCGCCCTGCATGTCGGCGATAAGCTGCCGGACAACGGTTTTGGCATCCAGGACCTAACGTTGTCTAGTTCAATCCTCTCCCCTGATGGAGATGGAGTGAATGACAAACTGAGCGCGAGCCTCACGCTGAACGCTGCGAACACTGACGTCCTCAGCTTGGAAGTCTATGATGTGAATGATGATTTTGTCGGCCTGATGTTCGTCTCCGAAACAAACCAGCCAGGCGGTTATGTACCTGGTCGCTACACGATCGAGGGTCTCACCGAGCAATTCTATGACAGCTACGATGGGGAAGGAAATCCAGTCTATCAAAAGCTGTCCGAGGGAACCTACACGCTTTATGCCGTCGCAACGGATTATGACGAGTTCTTCAATGTTGTGAACCAGTATTCTACGACCAGAACTATGGCTGTCGCTTACAACAAGGTTGAGCTTGGACTGGTAGCGAACGCAAAAGAAGCCTTCCAAGCCAAAGTTATCAATACTACCGTAGCCGGCAAGCCAGTGCTGCAGCTGCCTTCCCGCCAAGGCGTGACCTATGCGGTCACAGCGAGCGACAAGCCTGCGCTGATCGCAGCGGATGGCATCCTGGCTTCCCGTCCAAAAAAGGCTGAAACGGTACTGCTCACCGTCACCATCGCTTCGGCCAAAGTGCCTACGATCAAGGACATAGCACAAGTGTCCGTGCTGCTGCCAGGCAGTGAGCCGGTGGAGCTTGGCGACCGTGCGCTGAAAGGCGTCGTTCGTTCCATGGGGACCAAAGTCAATCTGAAATCTACCGTCTCAATTGATGGCATAGTTACTGTAACAGATACCGACATCAAAGCCGCTCTGAAAGGAGCTTACCGTCCACTGGCAATTGTTGTGAATGGAGCGCCGCTAGACTCGGTATCTGCCGTGAAGCTCAGCCTGAGCTCCATTCAAGCCGCTTCGCTGGCCAAAGCACCGCTGGGCAGCTCCATCGCCCTTAACGCGGGCTCCGCCGCCGTCGAACTGCCGCTGTATTTGCTGCAATCTCTGCCTAAAGGCTCCGGGGCAGAGCTAATTATCCGCGCTGCTGCTGGCGAAGCGGGTACGTTTACCGCAAGCCGTCCAGGTCTGACGCTGTTAGGCGCTCCAGTCGCCTTCGAACTGAACAGCGTCTCCTCCAGCTCGGTTTCCAAGCCGCTGCCGATTCCGGCAAGCTCGTTTGTGAAGCATGCTTTTGTATTGGAAGCAGGTGTTGATTCCAGCAAAGCAGGCGCGCTGTTCCTGCAAAAGGGCAAAGCGTACCCTGCTCCATCCGCGTTCACGAAAAACAGCGATGGCACAACGACCGTCTCGGTATCACAGCCGGGTTACAACGTATATGCGGCCGCTAAACGGACCGTCGCCTATACGGATATCGCGAAGTCCAAGTCGAAAAACAGCATCCAATCGCTAGCTGAAAAGTTGCTGATCGACGGCACAACCGATACGACCTTCTCGCCTAAGTCGCGCCTGACGCTCGCACAGTTCGATGAAATGGTGAGCAAAGCGTTCGGCCTGACGCCGGTTGCTGGCAAAACGTTCAGCAGTTCTGTCGCTCCTTCTGGTGCAGGAGCAGCCTTTTCACCGCTGAACGCGGATGTAAAGGCCATCGCCTCTGACGCTGGTGTGTTCAGCAGCGGCTCTGCAGCCGGTTTCAGCGCTAGCGGCGGCAAATGGTACAGCAACGTACCGATCATCAGCCGCGAAGCTGCGGCTGATGTCATCTACAAACTGCTGTATGCAGCTAAGCTGATTTAATGAAGTGCCGACGCGGGTCCACTCCCGCACCGCGCCGATAAGCGCAAAGCGGCGATCGTTTCCCGGTATCCTACCGGAGAGCGATCGCCGCTTTTCAACGTTTCTACAAATCTTAAAGTTCCTTAGGTATTTTTTGAATTATGTCGGAATAGATATTCATCGGCATTGAATTAAATTGATCTTGAGAGTTATCGGAATGAATAAAATAAGTGTCTGTTTGAGAACTATCTTTTAAGGATATTCCGAAAACGGCAACATTATAAAGGAATGGTTTCAAAACAGGATCCGAAGTATCATTACCAGAAATATTCCCCGATTTATGAGAAAACTCCGATCTTGCTCCCATTACAAATTGGCCGGTAACAGTAGCTTTTCCCCCTTTAATTTCGACAATTGAACTTGTATATCCATCGGAAAACATGTACGAGTCTGCTTTTCTGATCGGGAATCTATATTGGTGATATTTTAGGGTAGGAAAAGCAAGGGGCTTAAAATTGGCGTTTAAGGGCAAGGACAGAGCAGCTTTACGCGCCAAATCTAAATTTTCTTGATTAAGAAGATTTGCATCAAACTGATAGTCATCTGATTGAACAAAAACTATTTTTCTAATGATCTCGTAGTTCACTTGATAGCCCAAGGATTCACTGATAAAACGCATTGGAACTAGCACTCGCCCATCTATATTTTGAGGTGGGGATTCAAGCTGAATTAATTTTCCGTTTTTATAAGCTTCTGAACTGCCTACTGTAACTTTAAGATAATCACCATTTTTATTCTGCACTGTAGTTATTTTCGAAGTTGAGTTCCAGCTGTATGATATACCTAATGATGATAATGTTCGGATTGGTATAAAGACCCTTCCCTGATCCACAATTGGAGTAACATCCTGCTTTATAAACTCTCCATTTACGTTGACTTCAAGTTGGCTAAGGTCAGATGCTGGGGTGGGGGGAGCAAAACCCGCCTGTGTATTGGCTGGATGTAAAAACAGCCCCCATCCTATTGCAAGCAATATTCCGCATACAGTTTTTTTCATTGTTTCCATCCTCCCTTAGTGCCCACAAATTTACTTTACAACTAAATATTACACAAATATAAGACGCGGATTTTATACCTAAAGTTGCACTTCAAAGGAACGTTCTCGGCTGGGCCAAGAACGGCGGCCTAACATTGGTTACATAAAAGGATCAATCTTGAAACAATGAATGCTAACAAAATTGGGAGTAATTACGCTTGAGCTTCGGCGCTCTGTCGCCTACTATAAGGAGGTTGTGTTAAAGTCTCTTCTAGATGACGCGACTCCGTAGAGAAGCGTTATAGCTTAATGATCGAATGAAAGAAACGGAGTGAGCTTTTCTCTTGGAACAAAACAAACCTCAAAAAGGTCTACGCCGCGGCCTTAAAGCAAGACATTTAACGATGATTTCGCTCGGCGGATCGATTGGCACCGGACTGTTTCTCGCCAGCGGCGGAGCCATCTACAATGCGGGTCCGGGGGGCGCGCTGCTTGCCTACGCGCTGATCGGCATCATGGTGTATTTCTTGATGACGAGCCTCGGCGAAATGGCGACGCATATGCCTGTATCCGGCACTTTCAGCACGTATGGAAGCCGTTTTGTGGAGCCGAGCTTCGGCTTTGCCATCGGCTGGAACTATTGGTACAACTGGGCGATTACGCTCGCTGCAGAGCTGTCAGCCGCCACCTTAATTCTAAAATTCTGGCTGCCCGGCAGCTCCTCCGTGCTTTGGTCGGCGTTATTCCTAGCGTTGCTCATCGCGCTCAATCTGTTGTCGGTGCGCAGTTACGGGGAATCCGAGTTCTGGTTCGCCATGATCAAAATCATCACCGTCATCGTGTTCATCGTCGTTGGCCTGCTTATGGTAGTCGGCATCTGGCGCGGCGACGGGATTGAGAGCACCGGCTTCGCCAACCTGACGGATAATCCGTTCCCGTTTGGCGTCCTGGCCGTACTCGGCGTCTTCATGGCTGCCGGCTTCTCGTTCCAGGGCACAGAGCTCGTCGGCGTCGCTGCGGGCGAAAGTGAGGACCCACGCCGCAATGTGCCGCGCGCGATCCGCACTATTTTCTGGCGCATCCTGCTGTTCTACATGCTTGCTATCCTAGTCATCGGCCTGCTCATTCCGCATACGACTCCAGAGCTGGCAAGCGGAGAAATTGCCACGAGTCCGTTCACGATTCTGTTTGAAAAAGCAGGCCTTAGCATCGCCGCTTCCGTCATGAATGCGGTCATTCTGACCTCGCTTCTGTCGGCAGGAAACTCAGGCTTGTATGCCTCCACTCGTATGCTCTATGTACTCGCCAAAGAAGGCAAAGCCCCGCGCTGGCTTGCTCGGCTCAATAAGCGCGGCATTCCGGTGCCTGCGCTGCTCGTAACGAGCGCTTTCGGCCTGCTGGCGTTCCTCGCCTCGTTTTTCGGCGACGGCGTTGTGTATGTATGGCTGCTGAACGCTTCCGGCATGACCGGCTTCATCGTCTGGTTGGGCATTGCCATAAGCCATTACCGCTTCCGCCGCGCCTGGGCGGCCCAAGGTCGTTCGCTCGACGAGTTGGTCTATAAGGCCAAATGGTTCCCATTGGGACCGATTCTCGCCATGGTATTGTGCTCCCTCGTCATTATCGGCCAGTTCATTGGCGGTGTCAGTGATGGCAAAATAGACTGGGCGTACATCGCCGCTTCCTACTTCGGCTTGCCGCTGTTCCTTGCCATCTGGCTCGGACATAAGTGGAAGCATAAAACGAAGCTGCTGAAGCTGGAAGAGTGCCAACTCGACTCGGAAGAGTAACTATCTTCTAGGACGAGGCTCGACACTCTCGAAGTCCAACATCGATTACATCGTGGAAGAGAATACGATCTTCTAATTCACGTCATCGATAGGATAAAGAAAAAGTACGGCGTCCCGCTTTCCTGCGGGCTGCCGTACTTTTTTTTATCCGCTTATCTGAAATTTCCACTTCTTATATGACATTTGCTACTATCAAATGCACCAAGCTCCTCATAACCTATGGATAGAAAAACGTTGGAGGAGAAGTGAGTATGACCATTAACAACTATTCCGCTAGAATATCCGGCGGGTCATGGAGCGGACTCGGTCAAATTCTAATTTTATTTATACTGCTTGTCATTGTACTTCAGACGTTGGGACATTCACCTGCCGGCCAGATCGCAGAACCCCCAACAGCCTTAAGAACGTACGGTTTCATTATCGATAATCAAACAAGCGGCTACTACTTTAATTATGTTTCAATTAGTGGAAATGCCCAACCTCCAGCATTAGCAACTGTCCCTCCTCAGGGGAGAGATCGTTTTGAAGTAACCGCAAGGTTTCCCAACGATACAAGCGCAACAGCCTATTATAATATTAGCGATTCCAATCAAAGAAATATTGGCCAACTTTCGTTCACGATGTCCGTCTACATTGGATTAAACACTGGATTCAATGCTATAACGAGCGATGCTCCAATCAGTTTCAGTGAAGGTTACATCAATAATGCCCGCCAGCTCATCGTCCGGAACACCTAACTTGCCGTTTTGATCCGCAATTTGAAACGCCCCAGGCTACCGGTTGTCGATTTTCTCCGGGTACAGATCTAGGTTCATCAGGCGATATTCGGCCATCTGCTCGTATTTCGTGCCAGGGCGTCCCCAGTTGCAGTAAGGGTCGATGGAAATGCCGCCGCGCGGCGTGAACTTGCCCCACACCTCGATGAACCTCGGCTCCATCAGCTTGATCAGGTCATTCATGATGATGTTCATGCAGTCCTCGTGGAAGTCACCATGGTTGCGGAAGCTGAACAGATACAGCTTGAGAGCTTTGCTCTCTACCATCAGCTTGTCCGGGATGTAGGCGATATAAATCGTCGCAAAATCCGGCTGTCCCGTCATCGGGCACAGACTCGTAAACTCCGGGCAATTGAATTTGACGCGGTAATCGCGGTCCGGATGTTTGTTCACAAAGCTCTCCAGCACCTCCGGCGCATAAGTCATCGGGTATTGCGTCCCTTGGTTGCCGAGCAGCGTCACGCCGCTCAGCTCCTCACTGCTTCTTCCTTGTTCGCTCATTGTTATAGTCTCCTCGTCTTGATTTATTAGTCCCTGCTTGCGCCATTCCTGATTGTAGAAGCCCCCTATTCCCCCTATAATAAAGGGAATTGCTGTAGGGTCGGATCGATCTACTATCAAGCCTGCAAGGAGCCTGCTAATGAAAATCCGTTTCGCCGCTGCGACGGCTATCGCCATTATTGTTCTCTGCGTCATCGTTTTCACGATGCCTCCGTCCGAGTCCTACCAGGATCCCGACACGTTCTGGCATATTGAAGTCGGCAATCATATTCTCCAGGACGGTAAAGTACCGCATACTGCCGTCCATACCTTTTATGGAGATGACAAGCTCCCCTACGTGCCGCATGAGATGGGCTTCCAAATCGTCATTGCATCCTTGTACAAAGCGTTCGGCTGGGCCGGAACTTATCTGCTTTCCGCCGTCTGCTTGCTCTTGCTCTCGCTTGGTTTATACCGGATGATGCTCGTCTCGCGCAAAGAGCTCGGTTTCGACTCTCGCGGCCGCGAGCCGCTATTGATGTTAATGCTGCTGCCGGTCATCTGGGGCATTTATGAGATTTATTTTACGACTCGTCCGCAAATGATCTCGGCCTTCCTGATCGTCTGGTTCTTCGTGTTCCTCCGCGAATTCCAGATGAAGCAGGCTGTCCGCTATATGATTCTGATGCCGCTGATCTCGCTGCTGATCGCCAACTTCCACTCGGGTGTCTGGCCGGTCATCATCGTGTTCATGGGTATGGCGCTGCTGGAATCGCTGTTCACCCGCAAGCTGTTCAATCGCCGCGTCGGCTGGAAATGGCTGACGGTGCTGCTCACGGTCGGCGGAGCTGGACTGTTGAATGTGGCTGGCGCCAAAGGCGTCCTGTTCATTCTCACGGTCACGCAGGACAACTTCAATCTGATGATCAACGAATGGAAAGCGATCCAGTTCAACAGCATGGGCAATCTGACAGCTACGCTGATGCTGCTGACGTTCGTCGCTTTGCTGCCTTTCAGCATACACAAGCGGTTTTTCCGCTTTGAGTTCATGCTCGGCATCTTTTTCCTGGGCGTATCCAACTACAAATATCATCTGTTCATGTGGCTGTTCGTGCTTTACTTCGCCGCAGTTGTCATCGAAGACGTGCCGGGCTTGCGCCGCTTCCGACTGCGCCTGGGCTCTGCTCCGCTCATCGCGGGGCTTGTGCTTGGACTTGCCGTCAACACCGTTTACAACTTCCAGCATACGCCGCAGCCGAACTCGTTCAAGTATCCGGTTAAGGAAATGGACTACATCATGGAAACGTTCAAAGGCCCTGGTCGACCGAAGGTCATGACGCTGTACGGTACCTCCGGTTACGTGATGTTCCGTGGCGCAGACGTGCTGGCGGATGGACGCCAAGATCCCTTCATCACGGATGAAACGAAAACTGCGCTCGGCTGGACCGCCTTTGAGCAGACGATCAACGGCTTTCCTGTATATGTGACCGATTTGGTCAAGGCCAACAAGCCTGATTTCATCATTGTCACTCGCAAAAACGCCTCCAGCCGCTTTTATAGCACCTGGGTGAAAGATTATGGACCTGCCGTCAAAACCGGCGATTTCGGTTATGTCTTCCGGACTTCGCCGGAGGGGGCTGGCGAATAGAAGCTAGGGAAAAGCTTAGGGAAGAAGCTTAGGCAGAAGGCTTAGGGAAAAAGTGCCCGCTGCGCCAAAGCTCGGCCCTCCGATCGCTCTTGAACTCAGATTTCCCTGAACTTAACCTCCCATAAAGGTGGAAATCCGACTTCAAATGCGAACGCTGACGCTTCTCCAAGCTCGACCTTTGGCTCCACTCCTTTTTTTTCACCAGCTTTTTGAAACCGTATAACCAAAAGGCTTCATGAAACCGTGCAGCCATACAGCTTCATAAAGGCGTAAAACCAGCAACTTCATAAAGGCGCAAGACCCGCAACTTCATAAAGGCGCAAGACCCGCAACTTCATAAAGGCGCAAGACCCGCAACTTCATAAAGGCGCAAGACCCGCAACTTCATAAAGGCGCAAACCAGTAACTTCATAAAAACGCACAGCAAAGCAGCACCAACGGCGGGCTTAACGTACCGACTTCAGACGCCGCGCTTGTTGCCCCATAACCAGGCGTGAAGCTGAGGAAGAATGCGCACGCGCCGCCACTCAGGGTCGCTCATCACTTCGTCGATCAACCGTTCGTAGCGAGCAGCCAAATGCTCCCGCAGAACAGCAGAGTCCGATTCATTCAACTGGTCATTGCCAGCCTGCAGGAACATCGGAACCGCCGGGAAACGGCGATGCACCTCTTTGGCAAACTCCAAGTCATTCCAACCCGAGCCCGCTTCAGCAGGCTCGGGTTTTTTAGTTGCCTGTGTATCACCGTCGGCTAGTTGGTTAGCGTGCCCGGCTGCGGCCTCGGCCCCAGCTTTCGACTCCATGACAACCACTTTCAGGCTTGGTATTCGTCCCGCTTGAACCAAACGCTCTACGATGCTCTCTAACTGAGCCCAATCCGTCCCCATACCGGAGCTTGGAGGCTTGGGAGACAGCGTTAGCTCGTCGATATCGAGGAACCAGTCCTGCCAGCGGCTGCCCTGAGTTTCCAGAGCAACCGCGCTTCCGCCCCCCCGGAGCTGCGAAATCAGCTCGCCCAGCTGAGGGAGCAAGGCGGGGTTGCCACCGGACAGCGTCACATGTCCCGGCCAACTGCCCCCGGATAAAGCGGTAAGCTCATCGATGACATCCTGCGGCTCCAGCCAGCGGATGTCGTCCTTGGCGCTGCCGTCCCAGGTGAACGCCGAATCGCACCAGGAGCAGCTATAGTCGCAGCCCGCCGTGCGCACGAACATCGTTTTGACACCGATGACCATTCCTTCCCCCTGGACCGTCGGGCCAAAAACCTCCAGCACCGGGATGCGCTTACGACGCGGGGTGGCGTTTGAAACTGCTTCGCTCTGCGTAGACGTTATGCCGCCCATGATGCCCACAACGCCCGTGCTACTCATGCCGCGCTTATCTTCCACGATGCCCATGCCGCCCATGACACTTTTATCTTCCATAGCGGACTGGCGTTGCATCGTTCCACTTACGTTTACGTTGCCGCTACCGCTTGCCGAGCCTTCGGCGGCAGAGACGGGAGCGAGCTCCCTTTCAGCCACTCCCCCCCGCTCAACCATGCCGAGCCTCTGGGCGGTAGATTACATAACTGGACGGCGTTTCCCGCAGGAATACTTGCAGGCAACGAGCGCCGTTATCGCGCCGATCCAGCTCCTCCTGTACCAGCTCCCAAACGGTGCGAGCGACGACCTCAGTCGTCGGAAAATGCTGCGGATCAAGCTCGGAGGACCCGCCTCCGAAGCGCTCATCATCGTTGAGCAGGCGATGGTCAAAACGGTCTCGGACGAGCCTTTTGACCTCGGAGAAGTTGACCAGAAAACCGCAGTTATCCAGCTTATCGCCGCCAACCGTAACATTGCAGTAGTACGTATGCCCGTGTACACGGCTGCAGCTGCCCGCCGCCTCGGCGGGAATATAATGCGCTGCGGCAAAATGAAACTCCTTATTCAGCTCATAACGGTAAACATGCGGTGGAGGTGCAGGATAAATCTGCTGCATTAGCGCGCGCCTCCTTGTAATGAAGCCGACGCTCCGACGCCGTCCCGCCGAGCTAAGTAGCGCTCCAACCCGCTGCTGCGCAACTTGCAGGCCGGGCATTCGCCGCAGCCATCTGACGGTATACCGTTATAACAGGTCAGCGTCCGCTCCCGTACAAAATCAAACGCTCCAAGCTGATCGGCCAGCTCCCATGTTTGCTCTTTATCGAGCCACATGAGCGGCGTTTCAATGACGAATGAGCTGTCCATCGCGAGGTTGATCGAAACGTTCAGCGACTGGATGAACACGTTGCGGCAGTCCGGGTACCCGCTGAAATCCGTTTCGCACACACCCGTCACAATCGTCCGCGCACCGACGCCTTGAGCCAGCACGGCCGCAAACGACATGAACAACAAATTCCGTCCCGGCACAAATGTGTTAGGCAATCCGCCCTCGGAAGGCGCGTCCGCCACCGCTACATCCGCTCGCGTCAGCGCGCTCGGCGCCAACTGCCCAAGCAGGCTCATATCAAGCATATGATGCTTGACGCCAAGCTCCGCTGCGATGGACGTGGCGCAATCCAGCTCCAGCTCATGGCGCTGGCCATAGCGGAACGTCACCGCCTCAACCTCTTCATACCGCTGCAGGGCCCAGAACAAGCAGGTTGTGCTGTCCTGTCCTCCGCTGAATACGACGACGGCTTTGCCTTGGCGTTTCTCCAAAGGGTTTACTCTCACTTGTTGTTGTTCCATCCTAATCATTCTCCTCCCCAATCCACCGAAACGGAAGAGAGGGCAAGCGATGCTCCGCAATCTACATAGGCTGCTGCCTGTTGCCAAAGAAAACGGCGGAAAGCTCTGTCCCTCCTGCTGGAGAGACGGCTTTCCGCCGAACGCAAAACACACGGATTCCCGGTGGAATCGTGTGCTGTAGTTTTTTATAGAGGGAGTTCGCGAACCTCTCCCGACAGCCGCACTATGGCGCACTTGCCGGACTTTCACTTCAGTTGTCTCCACCAGCATAGCATAGGAGCGCGCGGCATGGCTACCCGCCCCGTCTTCGATCCCACCTCCAAGAAACTTACGACCCACTATGCTATAATGATCGGCATTCAAACATGCGTCAGGAGGATTTCGCCATGAAGGCTCACAGCTTTTACCGGACCTTTATCAAAAACAATTTGTTCACCAAGCTGCTGGCAACCTTCTCGGCGATCTCCGTCCTGACGATAGTAGCGTTAGCCTATCTACTGTACGCCTTCATAGCAGAATCCGTCCGCAGCGACATTCTCGACAATCAGCGGCGCGCGATAGAAGCGGTCAATTCCCGCCTGGCAGCAAAACATGAAAGCGCGCAGCGGATGATCTCTGATGTTTATTCCGATCAGGCTCTCAGCCAAAACGTCTCCTACCTGTTGTCCAATTCCTACGCCGATTATATTCGCTACCGGATCGACCGATACTCCGACGAGCCGCTGGCCGCTTACGCCAATGCATTGACTTATTTTCAGCACAGGGCTGCTAGCGATAGTGACATCAACCGGCTCATGATCTACAGCTCGGTCGAACAATACCTCTACGCCTGGAAAACAAGCGGAAGCTCGCGTCTGTTAGAGATAAATTCTTCGCTCTCCTTCATCCCCGATGCTATGGCGCTGGATGTACCTCCTTTTTCCGCCCCTAATCCGTGGGTATCCAAAGGGCTGGCTTTGGATGATGATCGTTTATACGCCGTGCGGGTCGGCGTTAACAATCCCGGCAGCCTGCAAAAAATCGGCCAGTTATTCGTATACTACAACTCAGATGGATTGCTCGACGCACTGAAAGGTTTTAAGGACGCGCTCAAGGGCTATATTCTCGTGTTAACGCCGGATGGACAGGTGCTTTTCGACTCTTCCGGCCGTTATTATGGAGCCCGCTACCCCTACGAAGCTAAAATCAGCTCGATTAACACCTCGGTACAGCTGGAGGAGCCCTCTCGTGTTGCCGTACTCACCAATAGCTCCGCCGGTTACTCCGTTGTCAGCGTCGTGCCCGATTCACAGCTGCAGGAGGCAACCGCAAAGCTGCGCCGTATCGTTCTATTCATTAGCATTATCGGTATTCTGATCGCGATCCTTGTTCCCGCCCTTGCTGTATCAAATGTGGCGCGCCGCACCGGCAGCCTGGTCCGTCTGATGCGTCGAGTGGAAAGCGGTGACTTCGCCGGCCGTATCAGCGACGAGCGTGGAGACGAGCTGGGACAGATCTCCCAAGGCTTCAATCGGATGCTGGATCAACTTAACCGTCATATCGAACAGGATTACAAAGCGGAAATCCGCCAGCGAAATACCGAACTATCGGCGCTGCAGGCGCGGATTAACCCGCATTTTTTGTCCAATACGCTGGAAGTCATCCGCATGAGAGCCGTCTCGCAGGGAGCCGACGATGTCGGGGAGATGATCTACAGTCTGTCCGTTCTGTTCCGCAGCATGGTCGGCAGCCAAAGTACGGTGACGCTGCGCGAGGAGTTGGAAATCGGACGCCGCTATCTGGAGCTATTCCGTATCCGTTATAAAAACCGTTTTGCCTATACCATTACGATGGACGAGCAGTTGGGAGGCCGCCCCGTCATCAAGCTGTCCCTGCAGCCGATAATCGAAAACTATATCGTGCACGGACTCGATACCGAACGGGAAAACAACCGTTTCGACATCATTGCCTCACTCGACCGCGGTCTAATCCGCATTACGCTCCATGACAATGGACGCGGCATTCCGCCGGAGCAGTTGGCCAAACTGCAGCTGCTTCTACAGCTCCCCTCTCCTCCCGAGGATGGCGCCGGTTCCTTCGGCCTGCATAGCGTCAGCGAACGGCTGCGCCTCGTGTACGGCCAAGGGGCCGGAATGTCCGTCGAAAGCTCCGTTGGTCAGGGTACGACGGTTGAGCTATGGTTCCCGGATGAACGGGATGAACTAAGTAAAAGCAATCATACGCCCAAGGAGGGACTCTGATGTATCGCGTCTTACTTGTCGATGATGAACCTTTTATCGTGGAAGGACTGCAGGATGCCATCGATTGGTCGGCCTACGAGCTGGAAATCGCCGGAACCGCCGGCAGTGGCAAGGCAGCGCTGGAGCTGCTGAAGCAGCGGCCCGCCGATCTGCTCGTTACCGACATCACAATGCCCGGTATGACCGGACTGGAGCTGATCCGTGAAGCACGAAAGCTGTTGCCGGAGCTGAAGGTCATTATTTTGAGCGGCTACAATGAGTTTGATTATTTGAAGGAAGGCATGTCGCTCGGTATTGAAAATTATTTGCTTAAGCCAGTTAACTTTCAGGAGCTGCGCTCTACCTTGAGTGCCACCATTGCCAAGCTGAACGCGGCACCGATAAGCCGGACCGCCCTCACTAGCGAGGAGAGGGGCATTTTGCTCGACCGCATCCTGTACCGCTGGATGCGCGGTGACATCGACCCTGTCGAGCTGCGACAACGCTCCGAACTGCTCGGGCTGCACCTCGAGCATCCATGGCTGGTCGCCGCTTCCGTGCGCCATGCGGAAAGCGGCGGCGCTTACGCCCGCCGGATTATCGAGGCGTCGCTGCCAGAGTCTTCGGGCAATCTTCGCTTTACCGATCTGGATGGCGATGAAATTCTGCTGTTTCTGGCTGACTCACCGGAGGAAGCGAAACGACAAGCTCTTGAAACGCTGGAACGACTCGTTGCGGCCGATTCCCGGAATTTAGAAGAGGACGGGGGCTTACAAGCCGGGGGGCCGTCAAACTCTTTGGACCCTATCACCGAGCCTGGCCGCAGCGGCCCGCCCCTCCGCTTTACGCTCGGTACAGCCGAGCGCATCGGCGAGCTGGAGCAGCGCAGCTACGCACGGGCCAAAAAAACGCAGGACTACCACCTGCTGCGCAGCGACAGCCCGATTCTCGACGCCGCTGAGCTATCGCAAACGCCAGCCGGTCTGGAGCAGCCGCTCGAAATCGGCGGAGGCCAGTACTCCCGCTGGCTGCTCGCGCGTGATACGGACCATTTATTTGCCCGTATCGACTCGGACTTTCTGGCGCTTCAGCAGCGCGAAGGCGCGACGCCGGAACTGCTGACAAGCGCGGCCATTGAGCTTGTCGTCGCTTTTCGCCTGGAGCTGCGAGACATGAAAGGCGGTGAGCAGTCGCAGGAGGTGCTGTTCCATTTTAAAAAAACGCTCGACCGAATCAGTCGATCCTCTACACTGGAGGAGCTAACCGACTCGATCAAAGCCTCGGCGCATTTCACTATGGAATTGCTACAACGCAGCGACCGCGTCCCGATTGTCAATCAAGTGATTCAGCATGTCGCCGATCATTACCGGGAAATGATGTCGCTCAAAACACTCGGAGCCATGTATCACATTCATCCGGCCTATTTGGGCCAGTTGTTCAGCAAGGAGACCGGAGCCAGCTTCACGGAGTACTTGAACCGCTATCGGATTGAACGAGCGAAGGAAAAACTCAAGGATACCGATGACAAAATCGCCGACATCTCTCAGGAGGTCGGATATTTAGAAACAGGCTATTTTTATAAACAATTTAAAAAATATGTAGGAGTATCTCCTAATGATTATCGGGAATTGCGCTAATGCGCAGTTCCTTTCTTTAGTTTAGACAGCGGATTCATAATTTGTATCCTATTTGAAAAAGCTTACATCCATTAAGGTAATACCATAAACACACCGACATGCCGGACACGGCTGCTTCGAAAACTTTCTTTCACTAGGGGAGGCATCATGATGAGAAAGAGATCAACACGCAAAGTCAGCACCATCGCACTGGCCCTCACGACAGCACTACTCGTAACCGCTTGCGGCAATAGCGCCGGCAAGGAGGAAGGAACCGCAGAGAAACCGGTCAATCTGATCTGGTACACAATCGGCGTTCCACAAAAGGACACGGATAAGGTGATGGCGGAAGTCAGTAAATATACCGCTGAAAAAATCGGAGCCACCGTCACGATGAAACAGATCGATTTTGGCGACTACAACCAAAAGATGGGCGTCATGACGGCTTCCGGCGAGCCGATGGACATCTTGTTCACCTCTTCATGGGCGTTTGACTACGTACAGAATGCTCGCAAGGGCGCCTTCATGGAAATGGACGAGCTGTTGAAATCGCATGGACAAGGCATCGTTGATACCCTCGACCCTGCTTTCCTGGAAGGCTCCAAGGTCGACGGCCATAACTACGGTATCCCGGCCAATAAAGAGCTTCCGGCTCAATCCGTATGGCGCTTCAACAAACAGCAGCTGGACAAGCTCGGCCTCGATTACAAACAGGCTGGCTCGCTGGAAAGCTTGGAGCCCTTCCTCAAAGCGGCCAAAGATAAGCTGCCGGGCGTACTTGGGATGAAAGTAGACCAAAGCTACAGACCTTATGTGCCTTATGACTACCTGATTCAAGGTCTCCCGATGGCCGTAGCGCTGAATGGCGACAAAAACAAGATCGTCAACGTGCTGGAAACGCCGGAGATGAAAAAAGCACTCGCTACGATGCACAAATACTACAAAGCTGGCTACATTTCGCCGGAAGCGGCAACGACAACTTCCACAAGCGATCTGGAGAAAACCGGAAAATGGCTCGTAGATAAAGCCGATACCCAGCCTTTGGCGGACAATGCCTGGAGCACCAGCCTTGGTTATCCGATCGTTTCCACACCAGCGGGCGCTTCCGTCATCTACAACTGGTCCGTTATGGGCTCCATGCAAGCTATTTCGGCTAATGCGGAATATCCAGAAAAAGCGATGGAATTCCTTAATCTGCTCAATACCGACGTCAAGCTGCGTAACATGATCGACTCCGGCATTGAGGGCACACACTACAAAATGACCGGTGAAAACCGGATGGAAAACCTGCCGGAATCCAAAAATTACGATATGCCAACATTCGCGCTTGGCAACGTTATGCTCACCTATCTCAACCCGGCCGACCCGGATGATAAATGGGAGCAATTCAAAAAATTCAACGATGAGGGCAAGCCTGCCCCAACGCTCGGCTTCAACTTCGACACCTCCAAGGTGTCCACAGAACTCGCTAGCCTACAAAACATCAAAGCCGAAGTATGGGCTCCGCTCATGACCGGCACTGTTGATCCTGAGGTCTATCTGCCTCGCGCTATTGAGAAAATGAAGGCCGCTGGCCTCGACAAAATCATGGCCGAAGCACAGTCCCAGTACGACGCCTGGATGGCTAATCAAAAGTAAATCCCCATTGATTGCTTAGCGGGCGAAGGAGACTTCGCCCGATTTTTTGCTTCATTCGCAATCAACAGGCTAGATCAGTAACACGATTACATCTCAAGGAGGTTATGCCATCATGAACGGATTGTCGGGCTTCTTCCGCAATTTGAACCGCAACAAAGCGATCCTTTTCATGGTTTTGCCAGGAGCGTTATGGTTCCTAATCTTCTCGTATATTCCGATGGCGGGCACCATCTTGGCTTTCAAGGAATACCGCATCAGTCGTCATGGCTTCATTGACAGCATCATCAGCAGCGACTGGGTTGGTCTGGACAACTTCAAGTTTCTGTTCAGCACCAGCGACGCCTGGATCATTACGCGCAACACCTTGCTCTACAACATTACATTTATCGTGATTGGCCTCGTTGCCGCGGTAGCTATGGCGATTGTTCTCTCCGAAATTGCTAACAAAAAGCTATCCAAGCTATATCAAACCGGCATGTTCCTGCCTTACTTCCTTTCCTGGGTTATCGTTGGTTACTTCGCATTCAGCTTCCTCAGCCTGGACAAAGGCTTGCTCAATCAGTTCCTCGTCAAGCTGGGCATAGATCCAATCAACTGGTATTCCGATCCCACCTACTGGCCTTTCATTCTTATTTTCATCAGCATGTGGAAAGCAATCGGCTATAACAGCGTCGTCTACCTCGCCTCAATTATGGGTATTGACCGCTCGCTGTATGAAGCCGCGATGATAGACGGCGCGAATAAATGGCAGCAAATTCGCAATGTGACCATTCCGATGCTGACGCCGCTCATGACGATTATGACGCTGCTCGCAATCGGCAAAATTTTCTACGCTGACTTCGGCCTGTTTTATCAGGTTCCGCGCGATTCCGGCGCCCTGTACTCCGTCACCAACGTTATCGACACTTACGTATACCGCGGCCTGAAAACAACCGGCGAGTTCGGGATGATTACGGCGGCCGGCCTGTATCAGTCGTTTGTTGGGCTCGTGCTGGTTCTCACGTCTAACTGGGTTGTTGGTAAGGTTAACAAGGACAATACGTTGTTCTAAAGGATTACTCTGCAAACTCGTTAGCAAGCCGCTCCTCGGGCTGATCCTTCTTCCGATTCACTGGAGCCCAGATTCCTCCGATTCCCCCTCCCCTCTAGGGAAGGAATCCGGCCTCCAAGAGAACCGCTGCCGCTTCTACAGAAGGATTCAGCCCGTTCCGCTCTCTCCCGCCTCGCAGGAGCCCCAGCTCTCCCCCATATTTTATGGGGAGGGCTAGGCACCGGGTCTCCTCCGGTGCCGCGCTGCTTGCCCCGTGCCGTGCACGGGCCGGGACTAAGGAGGCGAAATGATCCGCCTCCCGATTACAGCGGATAAGCCCGCCGCCGCAAAGCGCTTAGCGCTCTGTCGCCTCCCATCTATACGGGAGGCGCCCCCACCCCCCACAAAATTATGTGGGGAGTGAGGAGCGAGAGCGGCTGCGCCGGCGCAGCGGAGAGACCCGATGCCTTCCGGAGAAGCGACAGCGGTCCTCTTGGAACAGGGATGCCTCCCTTTTAAGGGATTAGGCGATCCAGGCATCTCTGTTCCAGTGGAATCGGAGGAAGGCTCGGGGCTCGTAGCGGAGTTCCGGCGCAGCAGACGGTTAACTCCTCATCAACACACTTCCCTAACAGAAAGGGGCTACAACGATGTCTACACGCTCAGCCACACGGAAACCTCGCGATTTTCAACGACTTAGCCCAGGCTGGAACGTTACTTTCAATCTCGTTGCCGGATTGTTCGCGCTAATGTGCGTGTTTCCATTTATATTCATCATCATCATCTCCTTCACAAGTGAGCAATCTCTCGCCTTCAGTGGCTATCAGCTCTGGCCGGATGTTTGGAGCATGGATGCTTACCGCTACGTGTTGCAAAATGGCGACGCTCTGCTCCGTTCCTATGGCGTCACGATTTTTGTCACTGTCATCGGCACCGTACTATCGCTGATAATCGTTGCTCTCTATGCGTACGGCATCTCGCGAAAAAACTTTCAATACCGTAAGTTTTTCAACTTTTTCGCTTTCTTCACGATGCTGTTCAACGGCGGCCTTGTGCCGACCTATATCGTTGTAACGCAAATGCTTGGCCTCAAGGACAGTGTTTGGGCGCTTATTCTGCCGCTGATGGTCAACGCGTTCTACGTGCTTATCATGCGTACCTTTTTCATCACAATGGTTCCAGACGCTATCATCGAATCCGGTAAAATCGACGGCGCCACCGAGCTGCAAATTTTCTACAAATTAGTCCTTCCACTTGCGCTGCCGGGCTTGGCGACAATTGCCCTGTTCAGCACACTCGGTTACTGGAACGATTGGTTCAATGCTTTGCTTTATATCGAAAATCCAAATCTTGTGCCGCTGCAGTCCATGCTGATGCGCATCGAGACGAACATGCAGTTCCTGCTCTCGCAAGCTTCCAGCAATGCATCCTTAGCTGAAGGGCTTCAAAATATGCCGCAGGACACAGCCCGAATGGCTATGGTTGTGCTGGCGACAGGCCCAATTGTACTCGCTTATCCGTTCTTCCAGCGCTATTTTGTACAGGGATTGACGATCGGCGCAGTGAAAGAGTAAGTTAGCGATAACGCAACCTGATTGAACCTAACGCACCTAACAAATACAACATCATTTTGGCAGAATGACCATCATTCTGCCAAACAACCTCTCTATTCCTTATGCGCTATGTAAGCAATCAAACCTTATGAACAAGGAGTTAGATCATCAATATGGAGCAATTCCGACTTCCTAAAATCCCAATGCCTGACTTGACGCTGCCAAACGCCGTGCAGAACGTTTTGAGCGAAGCCGATGAGCGTTTAGCCCACCGTCCAAAGCTGCGCCAACTGTTCCGCAACTGCTTCCCTAATACACTCGAAACAACGACCAAACTGATGCCTGACAACACAACATTCGTCATTACCGGAGACATCCCGGCTATGTGGCTTCGCGATTCGGTGGAACAGGTCATTCAGTACGTGCCGCTGGCCAAAGAAGACGCTGAACTGCAGCGCATTATCGAGGGTCTGATTAAGCGCCATATGGCGATGATTTTGATCGATCCTTACGCCAACGCCTTCAATGAAACGGCGAATGACTGGCACTGGAACACAACCGATGAAACCGATATGGGGCCATGGGTGTGGGAACGAAAATTTGAGCTAGATTCCATTTGCTTCTCCTTCCGACTGGCGTATACTTATTGGAACGAAACTAAGCATACTGCCATTTTTGACACCGATTTCAAACGCGCTATGCGTGCGACGATCGACCTGTGGAAAACGGAGCAGCGCCATTTCGAGCAATCGCCTTACCGCTTCAATCGCGACAACGGTATTCCAGTCGATTCCATGCGCAACAAAGGCCTCGGCATGCCGGTCAACTATACGGGAATGATCTGGTCCGGCTTCCGTCCAAGCGACGATGCCTGCGACTTCCATTACAGCATCCCGTCGAACATGTTTGCCGTTGTGACGCTGCGCCAGATGCGCGAGATCGCCGAGTGGGTATTCCGTGACATGGCGATGGTCAAAGAGCTTCGTGAGTTGGAACAAGAAGTCGAGCATGGCATTCAGCTGTACGGGATTGTTCGCCACCCGGAATTCGGGCCGATCTACGCCTATGAGACGGACGGTTACGGCAATCATTGCCTGATGGACGACGCCGGCACGCCGGGTCTGATGTCCATTCCGTACATTGGCTACACATCGAACGACGATCCGATCTACCTGAATACACGCCGCTTCGCGCTCAGCAAGGAGAATCCTTTCTACTATGAAGGGAAAAAGGCAAAAGGCATCGGCAGTCCGCATACGCCTCCAGGTTACATCTGGCATATGGCGCTGTCCATGCAAGGCTTGACGGCGGTATCGGACGAGGAAAAGCTCGCCATGATCGAGCTGCTTGAGGCGACTGACGCCGACACTGGCTTCATGCACGAGGGCTTCCATTCCGATGACCCAACCGTATTTACCCGCAAATGGTTCGCATGGTCCAACAGCCTGTTCTCCCAGCTTGTCTACCGCGCCATGAAGGACGGGCTTCTGGACGAAAAGTAAGCTACAAAACGGATTCTCACAAAGAAAGGATGACTCTCTTTGACGAAGCGCACCGCACATATCATCTCTCATACCCATTGGGACCGCGAATGGTACCTCCCTTACGAAAAGCATCATGTCCGGCTCGTTGAGCTTATGGACACGCTGCTTGATACTCTGGAGAGCGATCCTGGTTATCGCAGCTTTTTCCTTGACGGCCAGACGATTATTCTGGAGGATTACCTCCAGGTTCGTCCGGAATACCGCTCCCGTCTGGAAAAGCTGATCCAGGAAGACCGCATTCTGATTGGTCCTTGGTATATTTTGCAGGATGCTTTCCTGACTAGCGGCGAAGCCAACGTCCGCAACATGCAGATTGGCCACGAAGATGCGAGTCGTTGGGGCAAGGTTTCCAAAATCGGTTATTTCCCTGACACATTCGGCCTGTTCGGTCAAACGCCGCAGCTCATGCATCAAGCTGGCATCGACAATGCACTGTTCGGACGCGGCGTGAAGCCAACCGGCTTTAACAATGAAGTGGGCGAGTCTACCGCTTATGAGAGCTCCTTTTCCGAGCTGATTTGGGAAGGTCCTGACGGCTCGCGCGTGCTCGGCATCCTGTTCGCCAACTGGTACTCCAATGGCAATGAGGTTCCTGTGCAAGCCGAAGCGGCACGTGAATACTGGCAGCGCAAGCTCGCGGATGCGGGCAAATACGCTTCCACGCCTCATCTTCTGTTCATGAACGGCTGCGACCACCAGCCAATCCAGACTGATCTCGCCGAAGCGATTCGCATGGCAAAAGCGGTGGAGCCGGATACGGAATTCATCCATTCCAACTTCCCGGATTATCTGGATGCGATACGCGAAACCGCCGACGGCCGCGGGCTATCTGTCGTACAGGGCGAGCTGCGCAGCCAACGCACCGATGGCTGGGGCACACTTGTTAATACAGCGTCCTCCCGCGTTTATTTGAAGCAGATGAATACGCTTGGACAAGCTCTGCTGGAGCGCTCTGCGGAGCCGCTGGCCGCCTATGCGCATCTGCTCGGCAAGGATTATCCGCATCATCTGTTCACCTACGCTTGGAAGCTGCTTATGCAAAATCATCCCCATGACAGCATCTGCGGCTGCAGCGTTGATGAGGTGCATCGCGAGATGGTTACGCGCTTCGACAAGAGCCGCCATGTGGCGGAAACGATCGTTGCGGACACAACTGCGTTCATCGCCAATGCGGTGGATACATCCCTCTTTGGCAGCTATGGCTCGGACGCTCTGCCGTTTGTCGTACATAATACGGCAGGCTGGACGCGCAGCGGCACCGTTACCGTCGAACTGGATGCAGCCCGTATCTACTTCCGCGAAGGCATCGGCTTTGGCGAAATGAATCGCCGTATGAATGAGCTCGATATTTCCGGCCGCGTACTCGTAGACTCCGAGGGTCGTCCAGTCCACTGCACCGTGGAAGATCTCGGACAGTTATTCGGCTACGATCTGCCGGATGACGCTTTCCGCCAGCCATACCAATGCCGTCGCGTGCGTCTGACGTTCCAAGCGGAATCCGTGCCTGCACTTGGCCATGCTTCCTTTGCCTGGGTCAAAACGGATGTTAAACCCCAGGATGCTCCGGCGATCGCTCACAGCGAGCGTGTGCTCGACAACGGCGTTCTGCGCGCCGAGGTGGCAGAGGACGGTTCCTTTACACTGACCGATCACCGCAGCGGCCGCGTTTTCTCCGGTCTCGGCGTGTACGAGAACACCGGCGACATCGGCAACGAGTATATGTTTATGGAGCCAAAAGGCACTGCGCCGATCACGACGCGCGGTCTGGCTGCTTCGGTTCGTGTACTAGCTAATGAGCCTTACCGCGCTTCCCTGGAAATCGTCCATGAATGGGCTATTCCAGCTTCGGCCGACGAACTGCTGGAACGCGAGCAGCGCGAAATCGTCTTTATGCAAAACCGAAAATCCGGCCGTTCGCAGCAGTTGATCACGCTGCGCCTGACGACGGTACTGTCTCTGGAAAGCGGCAGCGGCAGACTTGATATTACGAGTTCGTTTGACAACCAGGCGAAGGATCACCGGGTGCGTATGTTGTTCCCGACCGGCCTGGAATCAACGGTTCATACGGCTGACTCCATCTTCGAAGCTGCGGTTCGCGATACAACCCCGGCTAAAGAGTGGAAAAACCCAAGCAATGCCCAGCATCAGCAAGCGTTCGTTGATGTGAGCGGCGCAGCAGCAGACGGCGTAACAGCCGGCCTGACGGTCGCCAACATCGGTTTGAACGAGTATGAAGTTCTGCGAGACGGCTCCAACACGATTGCTGTCACCCTGCTCCGCTCCACCGGCGAGCTTGGCGACTGGGGTTACTTCCCGACGCCGGAAGCGCAGTGCATCGGCGCTCAAAAAGTTCAGCTAGCCGTCATTCCGCATAGCGGAGACGGAGCAGCCCAAGGTGCTTACGCTGAAGCGTATCAGCTGCAAACGCCTTGGACTGCCGTACAAACCGGCGTCCATAGCGGCAAGCTGCAGCCTGTCGGCGCACCACTTGCCTGGAGGGGCGAATCACTGGCGTTCTCAGCCTTCAAGGTGAGCCCAGTGTCGGGCGACGTTGTTGCCCGCCTGTACAACCTCAAGCGCGAAGCAGGACAACTGGCGCTTCAAGCGCCTAATGGTTCCAGCGCTGCTTATAAGTCCACCATCCTGGAACAGGACTCCGGCGAGGAGCTTCAGCTGACAGACGGCGGACTACAGCTGCCAGTCGGACCGGCTGAGATCGTGACTATCGGACTGCGGAGCTAGACGGCGGACTTGTACTAAGCTTTGAACAAAAGAGTAGGTCGCATCCCTGTCACGGGAGTGGGCGGCCTACTTCTTTTTGTTGAAGGAACAGATCAACAAGATACACGCTGCGACTAAAAATGGCTTTCTGAAACTCGGAACGATATTGGTGGGAATGACAGCAAGGCATCCACCCATTATTTTAGGAACTTATTTTTAGAATAAGGATAGACGCATTTGCATTTATTTGTGATCCGCCTGCATTAGTTTGTAGAGTAACGCTAGCAGCACTTGAATGATTTCTTAAAGTTAGTATATCGTTAGCGGCAGCAGTAATAATAACCATGCCTGGATTAGGTTGAGTACCAGCACCAGAACCATAAATGCTACCACCAACAGGAGCGCCATTCTGATACAAGGTAAATTGATTACTTTCTACTGCAGTTACTATATAATAAATGGCATAGTCGCCAGCGTTATTAATCATAATCTGCGATGTATTCGGTGTGTGGGTAATGTTATTAAGATTTCCATTGCTATCGAAAATTATATCCGTTTCTACGGCTACTACCTGACTACCTGTATTGAAAATATAAGCATAAGATGACAGGCCTTCACCAGGTGCTCCTGTTGCTCCTGTTACTCCTGTTACTCCTGTTACTCCTGTTACTCCTGTTACTCCTGTTACTCCTGTTACTCCTGTTACTCCTGTTACTCCTGTTACTCCTGTTACTCCTGTTACTCCTGTTACTCCTGTTACTCCTGTTACTCCTGTTACTCCTGTTACTCCTGTTACTCCTGTTACTCCTGTTACTCCTGTTACTCCTGTTACTCCTGTTACTCCTGTTACTCCTGTGACACCCGTGGCTCCCGTGACTCCTGTTGCTCCTGTTACTCCTGTTGCACCCGTGGCTCCTGTTGCTCCTGTTACTCCTGTTGCACCCGTGGCTCCTGTTGCTCCTGTTACTCCTGTTGCACCCGTGGCTCCTGTTGCTCCTGTTACTCCTGTTACTCCTGTTGCACCCGTGGCTCCCGTGACTCCTGTTGCTCCTGTTACTCCAGTTGCCCCCGTGCCACCTGTTACTCCCGTTGCTCCTGCGTCACCAGTGACTCCCGTTACTCCTGTGACACCCGTGGCTCCCGTGACTCCAGTTGCCCCCGTGCCACCTGTTACTCCCGTTGCTCCTGCGTCACCTGTTACTCCCGTTGCTCCTGCGTCACCAGTGACTCCCGTTACTCCTGTGACACCCGTGGCTCCCGTGACTCCAGTTGCCCCCGTGCCACCTGTTACTCCGGTTGGTCCCGTGCCACCTGTTACTCCTGTGACACCCGTGTCACCTGTTACTCCGGTTGCTCCTGTTGCACCTGTCACACCTGTGACACCTGTGACACCTGTCGCTCCTGTTGCCCCTCCTGCTGCCCCTGTTGCCCCTGTTGCCCCTGTTGCCCCTGTCACACCGGGATCTCCTGTTAATCCTGTTACTCCTGTCGCTCCTGTCGCTCCTGTTAATCCTGTTACTCCAGTTACTCCAGTTACTCCAGTTACTCCAGTTACTCCAGTTACTCCTGGTGCTCCTGGTGCTCCTGTCGCTCCTGTCGCCCCCCTAGCTCCTCGCCTTGCCTGTTTAACAACGCACTTGCAATGCTTCTCCTTACACTTATGGCATCGTTTTTCTCTAAATTGAAAATGCGTGCGATTACAAGGAGCAAACCGTTTTTTTACTCTTATCTTCTTCATTGATCCAACCTCCTTACTAGCACCATATGGACAAAGCTATGTTAGGAACAACATGGTGTAGCATCATATGCAAGGCTCCCCTTAACTGCGATAATAAAGGCACTCCCTCCGAACTCCTCCTAATCACGCGGCGTTCTCGTAGGGTAAACGTTAAATTGCCCTCGCTTTATGTTTAGGGCGAGGGCTGCACCTATTTTTCACTGAGACTCGAAGCTTGTTGCGTGAACCATTCATGGATGGAAACAGTCACCTAAAATTGGGGGGTGTGAAATCTGAAATCCTAACAGTTTTAAGATTTCATGAAGGGGTCGAAAAGTTTTGCACAAGAGGCATTTTGTTATACTCTCGCTGTTTGTAAGTTGGAATTTCCTCCGTGGAGTCCGATGAAATTCATAGGGTGTATTTTTTCATAAGAAGCTCTGGACAAATAAAAAAGGAACATACACCAAAGATGGCGTAAGTTCCCTTCCAAAACCGCATCAAGCGCAATCATATGCGTCGCGAGTGAGAACGGGTATTTAGTATGCTCCTACACTTCCGCAGCCGTCCCACCTTGCCCCGAAACAGCCAGATCCGGCGACCCAGCACGCGAAGCCCACTTACGGCTGCGCCACCGCAGCCAACAAACGATGCCGCGCAAGTATTCATCGGCAATCATGCAGCAATAAATAGCGGTAAGTCCCCACCCGAGACCTAGGCTAAAGTAGTAGGCGATGCCGACCGATACGCCCCACATGCTAATCGTGGAGACATACATCGTAAACTTAGTATCGCCAACCGCATTTAGAGAATCTGCGATCGTCATATTGAGCATTTTGCCCGGCTGCAGCAACAGATTCAATCCAAGCAGGGATGCGCAGATAGCCAGAATATCAGGATCTGAAGTGAACAGGCCGAGCGCCTGACTGCCCAAGAAGTAGATGAGCAGCGAATTGGCTATAACAACGCCTTGACCGATCCATAACCCTTTGTAGCAGTCCTTGTACGCCTCGCGGGTTCGTCCAGCACCGAATAGATGCGCGACCCTGATCTGCGTAGCAAGAGCGATGGAGAAACCGATCAGGAAGCAGAACGATTCCAGCGTGTTCATATACGTCCGCGCCGCCAGCTCAATCGCTCCCAGCGAGCCAATGAAAGTGAAGATGACAAGCTGCGAGAACACCCAATTCCCCGAGTAAACGCCCAGCGGCCAACCAATACGCATGATCTCCGCAAACAAACTGCGGCTCCACACCTTGATGTCCCCCCACCAGATCTTCCGCTCGAAGGCGAAAATAAACATGTAAAACAGCAAAGCGCTAGCCAGCAAACGGCTGACAACTGTGCTTAAAGCAACTCCAGCCAGACCCCACTCCGGCAGCCCAAACGCGCCATAGATAAAGCCGTAATTGAGCACGATATGAACAACGTTCATACCGAGCGCCGTGTACATCGGACCGCGTGTATTGCCGGTGTTGCGAATAGCTGCGCTGAGCGTGCTCATAATCGCCGCGAGAACCATGCTGCTGCCGATGATGGAAATATACGTACCCGCCAGAGGCAGGAGCGATTCCGGCATTTGCAGCACACGGGCAATTGGTTCTGGGAACACAACCAACACAACGCTGAGCACAGCTCCGATTAACACCGTAGCCTTCAGAGCGATGATGCTGATCGTGCGCGCATCCTCTTCCTTGCGTGCCCCGAGTTTTTGCGCGATCAGGATTCCGGCACCGCTCGCAATGACCGTGAACAGCACAGTTAACGCATTAAAAAGTTGTTGTGAGAAGCCAACGACCGCGACCGCATCGTCGGATATTTCGCTGACCATGAATGTATCCGCTGCCCCCAGCAGGAACTGCAGGAACAGCTCGATGAAAATAGGCCAAGAAAGCGCCCACAGCGAATAGTTACGATTTTTCATGAATGAAACCTCCACCTTGTTGCTCGGCTTGCCGCATGCAAAGCCAATTACTTGAAAGCCCTTACTTTGGCCATGCCGCCTAACTACCTAACTTAACTAGGAATAGAGGGGAGTGCAGCCTTGCGTGGAGCTCGTTATTCATTCCGTATTATAAGTGCTATACTCGCTTTGAGGTATCATTTAAGCAACCAGAACTTTCAAAAAAGAAACTTCATCCTCCTAGCCCAAACCGGCAGAAAGGAATGATTCAAATGAAGCTGCTGCAATTCGCGCTCCCTCCACTCCCCTACTTCATTGCGAGCGGTTATGAGGAACATCCTCCGGGCATGGTTCACGTTGATCGTTGCAACATCGGCCTGTTCGATCTGCTCGTTGTGGAGGAAGGCGAGCTGCCAATTACGGAAGGTGACCGCAGCTATGCCGTACGCCCAGGCCAGGCACTCATCCTGCGGCCGGATGCGCATCACTACGGCAGCGCCCCGCTTGGCTCGGAGACGATCTGTTACTGGCTTCATTTTAAGCATGACGGCTACTGGACCGCCACCGATGAGAGACTGCCTCTCTACCGCAATCAGCGGGAGGAACAGGCCGAGCTGATGGGGACTCCAGCGGAGAGGGAAGACATGAAGAAATCGGGGGCCGCTGCTGCCAAAAAGAAGGCCGTTACCGAGTCATCTGCCGATCATGACTGGAAAATGAACGTCCAGATGTTTTCCATACAGGTGCCCCAGTATTCCAATCTGGTCGAGCCGACCAAAACGTTCGAGCTGCTGGCGCAGCTCACGGCAATGACCAAAAGCGGCCTGGTCGGCGGCGCGCTATGGCGGCAGCAGATCCTGTTCCAGGAGCTGCTTCAGCAGCTGTCCGCGGCGATCGACGCCCGCTCCACCTCACCCTCGGCGGCCTGCGCCGCGCTGGCCGCAGCCTACCTGCGGCAGAACTACCGTGAAGACATCAGCGCCAAGGCGATGAGCGAGAGCCTGAACTTCCACTCTGTTTACATCGCCCGCTGCATGCAAAAGGAGTTCGGCTGCTCGCCCAAAGAGTACCTGCTCCGCTACCGCATCGACCAGTCGAAGCTGCTCCTGCTGCGCACCGATTACCCCGTCTCGCATATCGCGGGCGAGGTCGGCTTTAATCAGGCGGCGTATTTCGCCTCCTGCTTCTCCAAGTACGAGGGCATTTCGCCTCGGAGTTACCGGCAGCGCTTTTCACAAGCTTAAGAGCCCGCGAAGCAGTGAGGTCCGGTGGAAACGAACCGGGGAAGGACCCGGTGGATTGGTGAACTAGGGAGAAGCGGTGGATTTCCTCCGCTCGCTCCTATAAAAAAGAAAAGGGAATTGAGCGCCAAGCGCTCAACTCCCCTAACCTCACTTCGGATTAACTCTAACCTGCGAACCCTTGCCGCTGGACTGGATGCCGGTCTCTTTAACGCCGACTTCCTTGAGATCGCCAAGCAGCCGCTCCACTACCGCCTTGGCCGCAGCGCCCTCCTTGGCTCCGGACGCCTTTACGACGATCTGCACCGGCTTGCCGGAACGCAGATGTTTGTCCGCTTGGCGCAGCTTCGTGTCATAGTCATGCTCCTCGATGTGCGCGGTGAAGCGCAGCTCCTTGGCTTTGTCCTGAGCGCCTATGCTTAAGCCCCCTGCGGAGCGGACTCCCGCTTGCCCGAAACCGCCGGCTGCTCCTCCAGCTTTGCGTGCCGCCGACGCTTCCTTCTGCGCCGCTGCTTTGCCCTTGCCCTTCGCCATAAGGCTGCAGGGAGGAGGGCTGCTCATCAGCGAGGTGCAGACCAAGTCTGCTCCTGCCTGCTTGGCCAGCGCCAAAGCTTCCTCACGGGAAATGACGCCTAGCCGCTCTCCCCTAAGACCCGTCAGATCTACCTCGAAGGCTTTGATTTGCTCATTAATCAGTACCGCCATCGTTCTCACGCCTTCCATCTATGCTACAAAAAGAATAACCCGGCTTGCGCCGGGTTTCAAATTCTTCTCAAGCATCGCGCTTGCGGATTATTTCCACTCCGCTACACGGTCAACTGGCAGACGGGTCGTCAGGCGCGCTTCTTTGGCGGCCTTGCCTACCGAAATCAGCATAGAAGGCAAATAGCGGCCTTCCTCCATATCGAACAGTTCAGCGATGCGGGACTTGTCATAGCCGCCGATCGGGTTCGTATCGTAGCCACGAGCGCGCGCGCTCAGCATAAGCTGCATGGACACTAGACCCGTGTCAAGAAGTACCATTTTGCTGAAAACATCTTCAGGTATGTTGCTGAACAAGTTTGTATAGTTAGCCATCAGAGACTCCTTGACCTCTTGCGGCAGATAGCCCTTTTCCACAGCGCTGGACATGATTTCATCCGCATTGTCAAAAGCTTTCAGATCCGCGAATACGGCGATGACAGCCGAGGAAGTCAACACTTGCGTCTGGTTGTTCCAAGCGATTCCCGCCAGCTTCGCCTTCGCCTCTTCACTCTCGATGACGAGAAAACGCCAAGGCTGCAGGTTCACCGAAGATGGGGCGAGAGTGGCTTCTTCAAGCAGCTCCGTCATCTCCTCACGGCTAATTTTGACGGTAGGATCGTATTCACGGACGGAACGACGTCCAGCGACAATCGCGCGATAATCGTTAGAACGCCCGGAGTTCATATCCTGGTTCTCAGATGCAGTTGTAGCCGAAACAGTATTGGATGTAGTCATTGAATATTCTCTCCTCTAACAAGCTCATTGGCTTGTTTTTTATTTTTGAATTGGCTCATCGGTCTTGCGACCGCTGCCCACTGATTCCATAGAACGTGCAAGCGACGAGAGCAAACGAATCAACTCCTGCCGATCCTCCGCACTCAATTGTTCCTGAAGCTTTTCCATGAACTGGTCCTTCTCCCGCGAGCGGTTGTCGATCCAGTCCTTGCCTTGCTCAGTCAAACGAACAAGTGTAATTCGATTGTCCTCATTCGAGCGGGTGCGGACCAGTATGCCCTCCGCTTCCATCTGCTGCACATGGCGAGTAACCGCGGCGGGATCGATGGATACCGCCTTTTGAAGCTCGGACTGACTGATCTCTTCTTCCCGGCTCAGCCGACAAAGCAGCTCCAGTCGGTTCGGACTAAGACCTACATCAGCCTCAAATCTACAAGCAAGCTGTTTGTTGAGATGAATCAACATATACAGCAGGTCTTTCGTCTGGCAGGATGACATTATTTTGTCTCCCCCTTATCATTGATGCATCAATGGTTGATGGGTCAATTGTATACCTGAATCATTTTAATTGCAACCAACATTTCCGAATATTTTGGCCTTCCCAACACTTCCCAACCATTGCGCCTCACGCACTCTTGCCCACATAGACTATTTCCGATTCTTACCGGCTATACTTGTTTGCAGAGCAACCTTGTTATCCGTTATGATTCAAGCATCACAACGAACAGGTATTCGCTCTTGAAGAGCGCGCCGACCACAGGAGAACGCATGCTATTATGAGCACTATTATAAATGCTAACCTACCGCTTCCATTCAAAAAACCGTTCGGCGCAGTCGGACGAAATCTCCCCTTTGCCAATCTTGCCTCCGGCGAGGGAAGCAGCCGCCTCGTGCCGGACTCTGACCGGGACAGCGGCTTTTTCCGCGCGCTGGAGGGCAGCGGGCTGTTTCTGAACGGCCCGCAGATCGAGGCGGTTCGTCATGGCGACGGCCCGCTTCTCACACTTGCTGGAGCCGGCTCAGGCAAAACAAGCGTGCTCACCGCACGCACAGGTTATCTAATCGGCGTGCGCGGCATCGATCCACGTTCCGTTCTGCTCGTCACCTTCTCGGTGAAGGCCGCCGGAGAGATGAAAGAGCGAATCGCTTCCCTGCCGGGCTTGCCACGTGGAGCAGCCAAGCAGGTTACGGCACGTACCTTCCATTCTTTTTTCTTGCAGCTGTTAAGGAGTCAGGGCTATCGGCAGGAAATTCTCGGCAACGGGCCGGTGGCGATGATCGTGCTGAAAGGCATGCTCCGCGAGCTGTCCTTGAGCGACCGGCTTGAGCCGGAGACGGCGCTGGCTGCTCTATCCGAGGCGAAGCTGAGCATGCGCCCGCTGGAAGAACTGCCGGAGCAGTCCCAGGCCGATCGGGAGCTCAAGCGGCTGCTGCTGCGTTTCGAGGATTGGAAAGAACGGGAAGGGCGAATGGACTTTGACGACATCCTGCTCTGGTCGTATCGGCTGCTACAGGAGCGGCCGGGGCTGCTGCAATCGCTGCAGGGACGTTTTCGCTACATTATGATCGACGAGTTTCAGGACACGAGCCTGCTGCAGTATGAGCTGATCCGCCTGATGGCGGGGAAACAGGCCAATCTGATGGCGGTTGGCGACGACGACCAGACGATTTATGGGTTCAACGGAGCGCGGAGCGAGTACATATTAGGATTTCGCGAAGCTTTTCCAGGGGCGCGGATGGTTACGCTGGACACGAACTACCGATCGACCGCCAGCATCGTGGGGCTTGGCAACGAGATCATCCGGCATAATAAAGCCCGCTATCCCAAGACACTCAAAGCAGTGGCCAAAAGCCGGCAAGTGCCGCTTTATATCCGCCCTTTTTCTACGGATCAGGAAGCTGCCTCGGTAACGGCGCATATCCGCGAACGAGTTGAGGAGGGCGCCCGCAGTTGGGGGGATTACGCCATCTTGTATCGCACCTCAAGCAACAGCCGGGCGATGTTCGAGCAGTTGGTGCTTTCGGAGATTCCTTTTCATCTGCAGGATAATGGAGATCTATTCTATGATCAGTCGGCGGTTAAGCCGCTGGTTGACTATATGCGTCTGTCCGTCAAGCGACGCGACTTCGCTGCGATGGAGGGCGTTCTGCCCTCGATGTATGTGAACCGCGCCAAGGGCATGGCTCATATTCGTGCCAAGGACGATCCTCGCCCCAAAAAGGGCCCCCTCATCCACCTGCTCACCATGGAGGGGCTGAAGGATTTTCAACGCGAAGCGATTCAGGCGAGGATCACCTTCATTAAAGGGCTCAAGGAGCTGAAGCCAGCCGAAGCGATTCGGCGCATGCGCAAGGATTTTTATGATGCATGGCTGGACGCAGAGGAAAACGGCAAAGGCTCGGGCGGCAGACAAGGAAGCGGTTCGGGCGGATTTGGCGCTAGATCGGGTTATGGCGCGTCAGGCCGTGGCTCTGCTGGCAACAGCTACAGCGAGGGAAGCGACACCGTCTTTAAGGAGACGTTGCGGGAGGCGCTCGACGAGTTGGAGTCCTCTGCGCTGCGGTTCACGGATATTCCGTCCTTCCTCGCCTTCGTCGCCAAAATGGCCCAGCGCCACGCCGAGATGCGTGCACTGCCGCCTGAAGCAGCCCGGGATGCCGTCAAGCTGATGACGATCCACAAGTCCAAGGGGCTGGAGTTTCCCGCCGTGGCGCTGATCGGCGCCTCCGAGGGCATCCTGCCCCACAGCCTCGCGCTGGAGGCGGACAAGCTCGCCGACTACAGCGTCGGAGCCGGTGCGGCGGCAGACCCCGCCGCCCGCAAAGAAGCGGCGCTCGAAGAGGAGCGCCGCCTGGCCTACGTCGCCGTTACACGGGCGCGTGAAGAACTGCTCATTAGCTCGCCGAGCCTATGGCGCGGCCGCAAAATCGACGTGTCGCGCTTTCTGCTCGACGCGTTCCGCCCGGCTTCGCCGGCAGCTGGCGGCGCGCCAAGCTCCGCCAGCGCCGCGGCTGCGCCAGCGGCCCGCATAAGCGGGGCCGCGGCGAGCGCCGCTGGGCCCGCGCCCGGCAAGCCGCCGGGCGGGGCGCCCCCTGGCGGCGCTGCGCAGCCTCGCGCCGCGGGCGCAGCAACTGCGGCCCGTGCAAGCGGGGCCGCAACATCCTCGGCCGGGCTCATCAGCCGCCCGACCATCCAACCACGGCGAGGTGGTCTATCACCTTCACGACCACCTCACAAAAACCGTTAAACAGCCCCCTACAGCTGTTTTTCCTATGTACAAAAATAAGCAGGTCTGCCCATACGGGCAGACCGCTCCAAGCCTTCCGGTATATTCCGGAGGCTTTTTATTTATTTTGTTGGTTGTTCATGTTGTTTTTCATATTCTTGTTCATGTTTTTGTTCATGTTGTTGTTCTCGTTGCTGAAAGCAGCCTGAGCATCGGAAGCCAGCTCATTGGAAAACTCCGTGTCCTCGTTTGCTTGGAACTGGTTCAGCTTTGTGGATTGAACTTCTGCTTTAGATGCTTTGTTTTTATTCATTAGGTGGGCACCTCTTTCGATAGGATGTGGAGCGAAGTTAGCATGTGACGACACCCGCCTTTTCATACGCTGTTTTTTCATACCATATATCCTTCACCCCTGCCTCACCAAAAACGCCCACAACCTCCGCCCGAGCTAAACCCGGTCCCGGGTCCAGGTTTAAATACATTCGTCAGTCCGTGTCGCCCCTCTCCAGCCCAATGTACAATAAAGACATCAAGCAGCACAGTCGGGCAACCGGCGATGCCGCAAAAGAGGAGAATGTTGTTGCCATGAGAACCTTGTACCGTTCCCGTACCGACCGCAAACTTGCGGGGCTGTGCGGGGGAATTGGCCGTAGATTCGGCATTGACCCTGGAATTATCCGCATCGGCTTCATTGCAGCTGGCGTTTTCAGCTTCGGGACTGCTCTCGTGCTTTATGCTGTTGCCAGCATCGTGCTGCCCAATGAACCCGAGTGGAATGGCCCTCCGCCCCGTGAACCTTTTTACAACTAAGCTGATTCATAACTAAATGACCCATCCGGACTGTCTCAATCACATGAACAATCCATATAATAAAGGAGTGTCGAACATGAGTGTATTCGACCGTATTATGAATTTGACCAAGGCAACTGCTAACGAGATGCTGAGCAAGCTGGAAAACCCCACATTGATGATGAACCAATACATCCGCAATATGGAAGAAGAAATCGATGTTATGCAAAGCGAGCTGCACCGTCAGCAAGCAGCTTCCCGTTCCTACAGCCAGCGTTTGGAGGAAGTTTCCCAACTGGCGCAGCATAACCAGTCCAAGGCCGAAGAAGCCCTCAAAGAAGGCCGCGAAGCCGAAGCCCGTCAAGCGCTGGAGAACAAGCTTCGCTATTCCGAGCAGGAGCAAGAGTACAACCATCTCTACGACAATGCGAGCCGCTCTGCTGCCGAGCTTGATCTTCGTCTGGCAGGTGCCAAAGAAGAGCTGCAGCGCCTCGTTCAGAAGCGAGACGATCTCGCCGAGCGCATCAAAAAAGCCGAATCGGCAGCCGAACGTACCGCTCCGAGCTTCACTCACGGCTTCGAGCCAGGCCGCGCTTCCCGCGGTTTCGACCGCATCGAGGAAAAGGTTCTGCAATGGGAATCCCAGCTTGGTCTGGCGCGTGACTACAAAGGCTCCTCAGCAAGCTCTAACTCTGCAGGTTCAGCCTACGGCTCAAGCAGCTCCTACACTAACAACAATTCTGCTTCCTCTGCGGATACCAATCGTTCCTCCGTCATTGATGAACAGCTTGCCGAGCTGCGCCGCAAAATGAAAGGCGAATAACCGCCCCAAATCAAACAGGGAGACATAAGGCTGAGCAGCCTTTGTCCCCCTGTTTTTTGTTTTCCAGTTCAATGCCATGTCAAGAACACAGCAGCATCACAGCACAAATGCGCCTTATCACTGCTTGCCTTTCAGCGCATCCAGAATTCGATCACAAAGCGCCATCGTCGCGACGTTATCGCGCCCGCTTGGCGACGGCTCAGTTCCTTCGGCACAGCATTTCATAAAATGCTCCATTTCGCCAACAAAACCGCGCACATACAAATCCTTGGCGCCCCCCGACATCGTCGAGATTGAGGGACTCAACACTACAGTCTCTTCAGCCAGCGATTTCCAAGCAGCCGCACCCGGCTGTAAGGACCGATGAATGGTAACTTTTTCGACGTCCTCCACTTTTGCATAACCCTTTTCAAATGTGACGAGCAAGCTTTCATTTTCACTAGACCAAGCATCCATCCCCGCAAAATAAACGCTGCCGACAACCCCGTTTGCAAATTGTAGGGAGAGAGTGTGCGCAACGCTCGGATTATCGTTATGGCTGAATCCCGCAACTTGAGAGACTTCGCCGAAAAGCTCCCGCATCAAATCAATCATATGAATGGCGGCAAGCTTGATGAACTCTTCCTCATTCCGGCAAAAGGGCGTTGTATCCACCGTAAAAACAAGTTGGAAAGAACGGGGCGCTCCCAATGTCTTTTGATTAATTAGCTCTTTTAATTTCATATAGCCCGGCGCAAACCGCTTCATGAATCCAACCATTAGCACAACACCCGCCTGCTCGGCTGCATCGGCAATCCGGGCTGCTTCTTCCGCGTTCCATCCCAAAGGTTTGTCTACAAACACGTTTTTCCCGGCCTGGACGCATTCCATCGCCAAATGAAATTGATCCTCCGGTTGAGCGATGACAACAACGCCGTCGCAGTTCTCTTCACTTAGCATTTTTTTATAATCGTCATAAGGGGTCCCCTTGCTTCCAAACCGCTGGAGAGCCTTCTCCGAGCGTTCCAGACTGCGGGTAGCAACGGCTCCTATGGTTGCCCCCGCTTCGACGGCCGAAGGAAGTATGTTTGTCGAGGCATGAAAGCCGGCTCCGATAAAATTAAGGGTAGATTTCATCAATTTTCCTACTCCATTCTGCTTAAGATTGCCATATACGCAGGACTGCGGTTGCGGCGAAGTATGACCTCCCACTAGCTTATCTCCGCATCAAAAAGAAAAAAAGGACACATGTCCTTTTTTAATGTAAACCATTAATAAACTATAACCGGCTTCGATGGCCGCTGTTGCCTTCTCCACTCCTGTGCGTCGGTGAACGGCAGCTCGAGGAAAGCAACCTCCAGCCATCCGTCCGACCGTTCCGTCGACTACCATAGTCGCCGGAACGGGACGCCTACCTCCCCGCATTCTCCAACGCGAAGCGCAGCTTCTCTCGATTATGCGCCCCGTTCACTTCATGGCCGAGAAACGGGTAGTCCCGAATCTCTTTCGGAGCATGGATGCGATTGAAAGCTGCGTACACAGTCTCCGGCGGACAAACTGTGTCCTTCCAGCCAACACTGACCAGCACAGGAGCAGTGATGCGACAAGCTAAGTTCATATTATCAAAACAAGCCAAATTCTCCAGCAGCTGCGGCAGCTGTTCGGGATGCCGACTGGCCAGTTGCCCCGCCTCGGTTAGTGATCCAGTAGAGCTGAACACTGCCTGGTCAATATGGCAAAGGTTTGGAATGTCAGCCAGCACTGCCGCCAAGCCGATGGCCTCAAATCCAGCCAGGCCACACAGCGCCGCCACAGCCAGCGCCAAACCGCCGCCCTGACTTCCGCCGCAAGGAATTAGCCGACTGCTGTCTACTTCCGGCTGACTTCCAGCCGCTTGTAGCGCTTTCAAACTATCGATGAACATCGCCATATAGTACGAACGTTCCGGGTTCTCCAGTAAATTTTGCGAGATCCAGCCCTTGGACTGTCCATGGGTCGAAAGAAGTCGGTTCCCCGTATCTCCTCCCTGCCCGCGCACATCCACAGCCAGCACCGCATAACCCAACAGTAGCCACTGAGCATGCTGCTCTGGATATCCCGCTCCTTCGGTATAACCGGGATACACAATGACGCATGGAACCTGGCGGCTCTCTTTGGCAGCTACTCGGGGTACCATGTACCAGCCTTTAATCGGCGTATCATCAAAGCCTTCGAAAGAAATCCGATATACATCCGCATCAGGAAAAAGCTCCTCCTCCACGCGTTCCCGTTCGTCATAGAGCGGCTTTTCCCAGGCCTGCTTCAGCCTCGGCAGCCAAAAGCTCTCTGCCTTATCCTTCTCTATTGTCAGCGGCGGCATGTAGAGCTGCAATTCCATCTTCCTTCGCTCTAGATAGTTCATCTCCGTATTGCCCGCAATACTAGCGAATGCATTCATTTCATGGCCTCCTCTTAAATTAAAGGGCTTCTATACATCGGCCTTGGCCTGCTCAAGCTCATTGGATCGAGCTCGTCTGATTGCGCTCATCGGATTGCGAACCTCGCCTCGGCTCGTCGGCTCAAACACTTCGGCTCACTCACGTCATTCAACTTACCAACTCAGACTCTTCACTCATTATGTCACTCGGCTCGCTCACAAGCTATCTCTTACAGGCTAGAGTTTCCGCGGCGGCTTATCTCGTCAACGCCTGTAACTACTTCTATTTCTTTACCCAATCCAGCCCGTTTGACGACCCCCATCATCTCAAGCGAGGAATCAGCACAGTGCTAACGGATCTGAGAGGCGCTATTTAGTCGAAAAAACCACTCAGAAAACTGCAACGGAACTGAGAGACGTTATTTGCTTACTCTGAGGGAGGATCAGCTCATTTCCAGTCTAATAACGCCGCTCAGATCCGTTAACTATCGAAAAAGCCAATTACCTCGAAATAAATGTATTTTCATTCCTGACACCCTGTTGTCAGCGTCCTCATCTATAGTTGGCCTTAGATCGTCAGCACGTGAATTATATCTGAGATTAAAGGAGGTAAAAAAGCAATGATGGCAGAAAACCTGTTCCGATTCGAAATGGAACTCCGAAGACATCATAAACGGATTGCCACAGAAGGTGGCCGAGCTTGCCTTCCCGGCGCAGCCGCTTCACCCCAGCCATTGCTTGCTCGAGCAGCGCAGCCTGGTGTAAGACGGATTATGCTACCCAGGGGGATGGCTCACTTCACCATTTGGGTCCGGTTCTGAGCATCGTGCCGATCTGCCCAAGCTTTAAGGCCCAAAACAGAAAAAAGCCTCCACCATCCTGGAGGATGGCAGAGGCTATGCTTCTCTTCATCCCTTAGGGATGACCGAGATTTTGCCTCTCTTCATCCCGGAGGATGACAGAGGCTACACTCTTCCCCATCCCGCGAAGGGATGGCTTGAGCCATAAGAATCAATTAAGCATAATGGCAAGCAGCCCAGTGGGCTTTGTTCGGCCCAACCTGGCGAAGCTCAGGTACCTCGGCCGCGCAACGCTCGGTCGCAGCCGGGCAGCGGGTACGGAATGGGCAGCCGCTTGGAGGGCTAATCGGGCTCGGCAGGTCGCCGCGCAGCACGATGCGCTCCTTGGTTGCCTCAACGTCCGGGTCCGGTACAGGAATGGACGAGAGCAGCGCTTGAGTATACGGATGGCGGGGATCGGCATACAGATCGTCGCTGTCCGCGATCTCGACCAGCTTGCCGAGATACATTACGGCGATGCGGTCACTGATATGCTTAACCATCGCCAAGTCATGGGCGATGAACAGGTACGTCAGGCTTTCCGTGCGCTGCAGGTTTTGCAGCAGGTTGACGACTTGCGCCTGGATGGAAACGTCAAGCGCGGAGATTGGCTCATCGGCTACGATGAACTTTGGATTTACTGCAAGTGCACGCGCGATACCGATCCGCTGACGTTGGCCGCCAGAGAATTCATGCGGGTAACGCGTCAGATGGGAAGGATTGAGACCTACCTTGTCGAGCAGGCGTTCCACAGCAACTTTGCGCTCTTTATTGCTAGAGACGAGGCCGTGGATGTCCAGCGGCTCGGCGATAATGTTCTCAACCGTCCAGCGCGGATTCAGCGAAGCATAGGGATCCTGGAACACCATCTGCATCTCGCGGCGAAATGCCTTGAGATTAGCGCCCTTAAGATCATAAATGTTCTGGCCGTTATAGAGCGCCTTCCCGGAGGTGGGCTCGTACAAGCGCATGATCGTGCGTCCGGCCGTCGACTTGCCGCAGCCGGATTCGCCGACGACGCCGAGCGTTTCGCCCTTGCGGATGGACAGGCTCAGGCCATTGACAGCTTTAAGTGTCTTGCCTTTGCCGACGTCAAAAAACTTGCTAAGGTTGTCCACCTCGAGCATCGCATTCGATTGGTTTGCCATCGGTTCTCCTCCTTACTCCGGCATGGCGTGAAGCCAGCACTTAGATTCATGGGTGTCGCTGTGCGTGAACATAAATGGATCTTCCTCAACGCACACTTCCATGGCGTGAGGGCAACGCGCTGCGAACGGGCATCCGTGAGGCGGATTGGCCATATCCGGAGGTGTACCCTCGATTGGAATCAACGGCTCGTCCTTCTTTTGGTCCAGACGAGGCAGCGACTTGAGCAGTCCTTGTGTGTAAGGATGCTGCGGCGATTTGAAGATTTCATACTTGTTGCCGCGCTCCACCACTTGGCCTGCGTACATAACGATGACTTTATCACACATGTCGGCTACGATTCCAAGATCATGTGTAATAAGGATGATCGATGTGCCCAGCTTCTCTTGCATGTCCTTCATAACTTCAAGAATCTGTGCCTGAATCGTTACGTCGAGCGCCGTCGTCGGCTCATCGGCGATTAGCAGTGTCGGGTCGCAGCTGAGTGCGATGGCGATCATCGCACGCTGGCGCATACCGCCGGAGAACTCGAACGGGTACTGCTTAACACGAGCTTCCGGATTCGGAATACCGACTAATTTCAGCATCTCAACTGCGCGTTTAGTAGCTTTTTCCTTGTTCATGTTCTGATGGCGCACAAGCACTTCGATAATCTGGTCGCCGATCGTCATCGTTGGGTTGAGCGAGGTCATCGGGTCCTGGAAGATCATGCCGATGTCACGCCCGCGAACGGACTCCATCTGTTTCTCGGTTCTTTTAAGAAGATCGTTTCCCTCGAAAACAATCGAGCCACCCTTGTATGTGCCCGGAGGCGTCGGGATGAGGCGCATGATCGACTGGGCCGTTACGCTCTTGCCCGAGCCGGACTCGCCGACAATCGCCAGCGCCTCACCTTTGTTCATGTCAAAGGAGACACCGCGTACGGCCTGCACTTCTCCGCCGCGGACACGGAACGAGACGCGCAGGTCCTCGACCTTAAGAATCGGTTCCATCGTGGTTTCACCTTCCTTATCTATCGGTTGATGCAGCAGCACCGCTGGCCGGGTTAATCCGGGCAGGACAGCTGCGGAATTATTACTTGCATAATGCCTACCGCACTGCCTCTCAACGCTCGAATAGCTGCAAGGATATTTCAATGCCTTGGCTGCCTGCCCCCGGCAGGCAGCGGGCGGCAGAACGTTCGTAGTTAGGTTTTAGGATTATTCCACCCGCGTTTTCGGATCGAATGCATCGCGTAAGCCGTCACCGAAGATGTTAAAGGCAAGCATGGCGATACAGAGCATTCCCGCAGGGAACAGCAGTGTCCAAGGATATAACTGCCAGCTGGCAAGCGAATCATTGATCATTACGCCCCATGATGCGGCAGGTGATTGTACGCCGAGACCCAAGAAGCTTAGGAAAGCTTCAGCAAAAATAGCGCTAGGTACAGTAAGCGTCATCGTAACGATGATTGGACCCATCGTATTCGGAATCAAATGTTTGAACAGGATGCGGAAGCCGCCGGAGCCCATAGCCTGAGCTGCTAGAACATACTCCTGGTTTTTCAGCTGCATAATCTGTCCGCGCACGATCCAGGCCATATTGATCCAGCCGGTAGCAACAAGAGCAATAATTAGCGTGAACATACCTTGTCCAAGTACAACACCAAGCAGAATAACGATAAGCAGGTAAGGAATGGAATACAAAATTTCGGTAATCTTGTTTAGCACTTCATCAACCTTGCCACCGAAGAAGCCCATAATACCGCCGATTATAATACCGAGAATAACGTCGGCGATGGCAGCCAGGATGCCTACGGTAAGCGAGATTTGCGCACCTTTCCAACTGCGGGAGAACAGATCGCGTCCGAGATCATCCGTACCAAAATAGTACGAGCCTCCAGGAGCCAAGAAGGTGTTCAGCAAAGATTGCCCCCTGAAATCATGAGGCGTAAACAGCGGGTAAATAACCGCCATAATAATCATCAGTGCAAGCACGATGCCTGCGCCCATGGCAAACTTATTAGCAGTCAGCTTCATCATCGCCAGCTTCCATGTCGTGTAGCTAGGCGCCATTTGCTGTTGTGCGACATCGCGCTTCTTCAGCGGCACGAACTTCCTTGGATCCGGAAGGGGCCGGCGTTTTTCATTCACATTGTCCATAAGTGATCAGCCTCCCTTGGTGCTCTTCTTCATCCGCGGATCCACCATAGCATAGCCGATATCAGCGAGGAAGCGGGCAAACATTAGAATAACGGCATAAAACAGAGTAATGCCCATGATTAGCGGATAGTCCCTGTTAGTTACGCTTTCTGTGAAGAACTGGCCTAATCCGGGAACGTTGTAAATTTTCTCGACGACGACGGAGCCGGTAATGATATTCGCGGTCATCGGGCCGAGGTAGGTTACGACAGGTAGAATAGCGTTTCGCAGGCCGTGACGAAGGGTAATTCGAATAGGCGATAAACCTTTCGCTTTGGCGGTGCGGATATAATCTGCCGTCAGTACCTCAAGCATAGAGGAGCGAGTCAGCCGCGCGATAAAAGCAATCGGAAGTGCCGAAAGCGCAAATGTCGGCAGCACATAGCTAAGAGGTCCGTCCAAGCCGGCAACTGGCAGCCATTTCAACTCGGCCCCAATGTAATACTGCGTAACAGAAGCGACAACAAAGTTCGGAATAGAAATACCCAGGATCGAGATTACAACCGCAATTTTATCGATCAGCTTACGGTTGTACATGGCGGAAATCATACCAAGAGCAACACCCATAATAACCGATACAACGATAGCAACAGCGCCCAGCTTGAGCGAGTACAAGAACGACTGGGAAATAATTTGCGTTACGGTTTGTCCAGGGGTTTTATAAGAGATTCCAAGATCCCCTTGGATCAAATTGCCAAGATAGATCAGGTATTGCTTCCAAAGCGCTTTATCGAGTCCATAAAAAGCCATCAAAGCATCTCTGGCCGCTTTTGGCGTTTTTTCGTCCAGGAAAGGATTGCCCGGGACTGCCTTCATCAGGAAGAAGGTCAGCGTCGCCAAGACAAACAGGGACAGGAGAATATTAACGAATCTCCGGCCAATGAAACGAATCATTCCAGCACCTCTTTCGCTACCTTGCCCAACCGCAAAGAAAGAAGGGATAACCGGAGACGGTCCGGCGACTGGCGCCGAACGACGGCTCCAGCCGCAGTCCCTTCTTCTCTCTGTCAGTTGCTCAACGGTATGGCTTATTTCGCAATGTAAGCGTAGTTGTAGTCAATGTTGCCGTTATAGGTGACGAACGTGTCTTTCACATAAGGCTTAACGAGCGAGACAGCCGTGTCGTAGTAAACCGGCATAACTACAGCTTCGTCCATCAGCATTTTCTCGGCTTGAGCCAGCAGCTTGACACGTGCAGCCTGATCAGCAGATGCATAAGCGTCATGGATGAGCTTATCATAAGCAGGGTTTTTGTAACCGAGGTCATTGTTGCCGCTGCCCGTGATGTACAAGTCAAGGAACGTCATGGCATCGTTGTAATCCGCTCCCCAGCCAGAGCGGGCAATGTCATAGTTCAGGCTCGTACGGTTTTGCAGATACACTTTCCATTCCTGAACTTCGGTTTTCACATCGATGCCCAGGTTTGTTTTCCACATTTCCGTCACGGCAGTAGCGATTTTAGCATGTGAATCGGAAGTGTTGTAGATCAGCGTTGTAGCCGGGAAGGCGCTCATGCCTTCTTCTTTAAGGCCTTCAGCCAGAAGCTTCTTCGCTTCTTCTACGTTCTCCTCGAAGTAAGTTTGCTGAGTCTCTTCACGGAAGCTCTTCTCTTGGCCTTTAATTGTCGGAGGTACGAAGCCGAATGCTGGCGTTTGTCCGCCAAGCACGACTTTGTCAACCAGCAGTTTGCGGTCGATGGAGATCGACAGAGCTTTACGTACTTTTATATTGTTGAAAGGCTTTTTGCTTTGGTTGAAAATATAGTAATACGTGCTTGCCGTGTTCTCGACTTGCAGCTCTGCAAATTTATCTTTGCGGAATTTATCCACTTGCGGCGCAGGAATTGTGCCGGTTGGTTTGCCAGCCCAATCAAGTTTGCTGACGTTGTAGCTGTTCAATTCAGTACCAGAATCCTTCATCATCACGAATTCAACTTTGTTCAGCTTCACATCAGCATTGCCGTAGTAGTTCTCATTCTTCACAATCTCGACTTTAGACCCATGCTGCCAAGCGGACAGTTTGAACGGACCATTGCTGGAGAATGATGCTGCTTCGGCAGCCCATTTAGGATCTTTTTCTACCGCTACTTTATCAATTGGGTAGTAGGTATAGAAGTTCACCAGGCTGAGGAAGTACGTCGTTGGGCTTTTCAGCTTTACTTCGAGCGTGGAATCGTCAAGAGCCTTGACGCCTACTTTGTCGATGCTGCCTTTGCCCGTGTTGTACTCTTTAGCACCTTCGATGTAATGCAGTTGATATGCATACGGAGCTGGAGTTGTTGCTTTTGGATCCAGCGTGCGCTTCCACGAGTATTCAAAGTCATGCGCCGTTACCGGGTTGCCGGTCGACCATTTGGAATCCTTGCGAATTTTGAACGTGTAAGTTTTGCCGTCCTCAGAAACGGTCCAGCTCTCAGCCATACCTGGTACTGTTTCACCCGTTTTGTCGGTTTTGGTCAAGCCCTCGAAGATACCGTTCGCGATTGTGCCGGATACGTTGTCCTGCATCAGCGCTGGGTCAAGAGTAGGAGGCTCGGAAGTGATGTTCATGCGGAACACTTGATCACCGGATGGGGCTGTAGTCTCGCCGCCTGTGTTAGTAGCTGTGTTGTTAGCTGCGTTCTCGCTACCAGCACTGCCGTTGTTGCTAGAATTGACGGCGTTACCATTATTGCTGTTACCGCATGCAGCCAGTACGCTACCTGCGACCATAAGTGCTGCCAGTGTCATACCTGTCTTTTTGTACACTAACCTTACACGCCCCTTACATTAATGGTTGAATTGCATAATATGAATTATACTATTACATAAGATGAATAACAACTTGCATTATTTTCTTTTGGAAAATAAATTTATCATCGCCATATCATTGTTGAAATTAATTAAATAAACTGATAATTATGCATTTCTTCTCATTAATACATTGACGCTTTATTAGATTAACGCAATTGTTAAGTAAAGGATTAAACCTGCATAATTAAAGACATTTTCTTCTTTAACCTCATCTTCTCATCATTCTCTCGCTAAAAAGATAGGATCATGCCATGCATAATTATGTACCCCATTCAATATCCAATCCATTTCAAATCTAGGTCTCAAAGCAAACATCCCATTTATCTATCCAGATAACTGGTAAAAATATGGACAATTGACCCGCTTGGTCCTATCCGATCCTATGTATTTTTACCTGCTTTCTGCTTTTTATGTATCGGAACGAAGACATGGCTCTGTACGGAAAACTGGACTACTGTACAGGTAGGAGGACCCACAGGCAAACAAGCTTCCTACTCCTATTGCGGAGCAGAAAGCTTGTTATAGATCACTTCTCATGTCAGGTATTTAGAATGCCTGGAGCCGTGTTCTTCTTATCCTGACGATATTCGGTCGGCGTCATCTGGAACCTTTTACGGAACACTTGGGTGAAGTGGCGCATGTCCTGGTATCCGATGTGCTCCGCAATATCCGCCAGCTTGAGATCGGAATCACGCAGCAGTTGCCGCGCCTCCTCTAGCCTTAAGCCAATCAGATAATCCTTGAAGCCCTGACCAGTCTTCTGTTTGAACAGCTGACTGAAGTAAACCGGATTAAGAAAGACGACAGACGCAATCCGCTCCAGCGACAGCGATTCCTCCCTGTAATGGGCGCTGATATACTGCAGGGCTACCTCAATGGCCTTGTTGTCGCTCCCGCCCTTTATCCGCAGCGCGGGCATACTTTGCTTCTCCTCTACCGGATTGGCCATGGAGCGGTACAGCTTTTGCACCGTTTCCGGCACTTCACGGATCTCGCCAACCATACCGCTGCGAGCGAGCTGGAACGGAATTTTCAAGTAACGACCGAGATAACCTCGCAAATTAGCCATCAGCCCGGACAGGGTATCCTCCGATCCCAGCACGGCCACACCGATAAGCGTATTCCGATCGTAGCTTATGACGAACCCGTCCCCACTTCGTTTCAACAGCTCACTGAACACATTATCAACGACAAAATGCTCCAGTCCTGCATCCCGCGTGCCCGACTCCAGGCGGACCATGACGAGATGGAACCCACAATAGCGCTCCAGCAGAGCGTTGCTGTCCAACTGACCGATGTCCTGACCGGATGCCAGCCGTTGGAACATCGCTTCGCGCAAATAGTTGAGGCTGCCGCGCAGCAGCTCACCCTCCTTGAGAGCGCTGCGCTCCTCGGCGAGCTCGCCCGCCAGTTGGCCGATCAGCTCCAGCAGCCGCTTTTTGCCGATCGGCTTGAGCAAATAGTCTTTGGCGCCGAGCTGCACCGCCTTCTGGGCGTAGGAGAACTCAGAATGCGCGGAAATGACGATCCATTTGACGTGGGGATATTTATGACGGGAGAGGCGCATGAACTCCAGACCGTCTATGCCGGGCATCAAAATATCGGTCAGCACGATATCCACCGGATATTGTGATAGAATTCGGGCCGCTTCATCCGCGGAAGCTGCCAGATGGATCATGCTATCCGGATAAGCCTGTTCCAGTGTACGCCGCACTCCAGTTCGGATAATACTCTCATCATCTGTTATGAGAATATTCATGAACGGGCCGCCTCCTTCACTCCGTTAATTCGTACCTTCACTCTCCACATTCCCTGAACGATTCATCGGCGGCGGCAAGGGCAGCGTCAGACGTATGACGGTACCTTGACCGATGCGGCTTTCTGCCTGCAGCCCGTAACCCTGACCGAACGTATGGAAGAGACGGCGATGCACATTCACCAAGCCAATACCGCCTTGCGCTGCCCCACGCGACGTTTTGCCCATCGCAAAAGAGCTGTCCGGCATCTTGCCTGGACCAACGATACCCTCCACGGCAGAGCTGCCCCGCTCTATTCCTCGCTCTATTCCTTGCTCTCCTCCTTGCCCTACTCCCTGCGCCCCTCTTTGCTCCGCTAGCCCAGTCCCCACAGGAGCAGTCGACGCCGAGCCGAACGAGGCTTGCAGCCGCTCCAGCGTCTCCTCCGTCATACCGACGCCATTGTCGCACACCGTGAGCAGCAAACGACCGTCCCGTACCACTGCCGTCAGCGTTAGCCTTCCATCCCCCGACAGCGGCTCAAGGCCGTGCTTGACGGCGTTCTCGATGACCGGCTGCAGTGTCATTTTCGGTATCGGGACATCATAGAGCTCGTGCGGAATATCAATCTCGACCGCTAAACGGCCTTCCAGCCGGATCGTGATGATCGTCAAATAATCGCGAATCTGCTCCAGTTCCTCCCCAAGCGTCACGGGCACACCCTGTTCCCAGTGGCTGCTGTAACGGAACATACGAGAGAGCGCCAGCACGACCTCGCCAAGATCATCTTCCTCGCGCTCATCGAGCATCCAATAAATCATGTCCAGCGTGTTGTAAAGGAAATGCGGGTTAACCTGCGATTGCAGAGCCTGCAATTCTGCATTTTTCTCACTGGCCGCGCTCTGTTTCATTCGCTCGATTAAATGGCCGATCTGCCTGACCATGCGATTAAAAGATGAGGCCAGCGCATCCATCTCTCGGTAGCTGCCAGCGTCAACCTGACTCTGAAAGTTACCGAGCTCCACCCGTTTCATCTCGCGGATCATCCGCTTGAGCGGGGAGGAGATTGTTTTGGAGAACACAGTTGCCGTAATTATCGACAACAATACGAGGGCTACGCCAACAATAATCAAGTAACGCTGCATTTCCACCAGCTCGACGTTAAGGTCGCGGTCAGGGGTCACGGTAATGGCCGTCCATTCGGCAAAAGGCAGCCGCGAGGAGACGACCAGCTGATTATCCCGCTCCGCGACTAGCGACTCTCCCGTGACAGTTGGACGCTTCCCATCCCCAAGGCGCGGCAGCTCTTTCGCTCCGTCGGTCGCACTCACCAGATTACCGCCAGCATCAACGAGATATACTTCGCTGTTTGGGCTCATTTTCAGATTGTCTAACGCCGCAAGGATTGGCGCGGGACTCGTCTCATAGAGCACGATGCCGATCGGCCGATGCTCATCCAGATCGAACAGCTGGCGGCCGAATGCCAGCACTGGTCGGGTTTCATTGGAATCGATGATCGAGGACGGATAGATGCCGAGCCAGACGATTTTGCCGCCACCGCCCAGAATCGATCGGTACCAGTCGGTGGAACGGTAACCCGGCATTACATCGTTGATATAATTCCCGTAATTATAAATGTTGCCTTCGTCCGTCATGATATGAATCCCGACCAAATCGTCTCGCGAGAAAAAGTTCGCCCCGATAATATTCGTAATCGAGCGTTCGTTCGCAAATTGCTCACGCGGCTCGGCCGATTGATCCTGCAGCATCCGCACAAGATCAAAGTTGTTGCTGATCGACTTGGACAGGCTGTCAAAACCTTTGTCGAGCAGATCGAATAAACCAATCGTCTGGGAGACGTTTTTGCTTGATAGATCGGAGATCTTACGCTGCAACTGCTCAGTCGCACGATTGTAAAAAAGCAAGCTGACGACGATCACGATGCCGGTCATGGAAAAGAGCAGCACGATAAACAGTCTTTGTTGCAACGTCTTGCTGCCCCGCCGCATGGATCATCACCACCTCGGACTAGAATTGACGGCAAAGCCCCGCCTTCCAAGCGCGGCGCGCGGAAGGCGGGGTTAATTATGTCGGGCTGGTCAGGCCGAGTATGCAAGACCGATTAAATTATCCTTTGACGGCGCCAGCTACCATGCCCTTTGTAATCCGCTCGGAAAGGATGAAGTAGATCAGGATAACCGGGATGGCGCCCATGACGAGGAAAGCCCCGATATTGCCGTAGTTGACGGCATATTGGCTGACAAAGCTATTGACGCCGAACGGCAACGTCTTGAACCTTTCAGAGGAAATGAACGTCGCCGCCAAGATGTATTCATTCCAAATATTAATGAATGTCAAGATGCACACGGTCATAATCGGCGGCACCGAGATCGGCAGTATAATACTGCGGAAGATCCGGAACACGCTCGCGCCGTCCATGAAAGCTGACTCCTCGATCTCATGCGGGATGCCCTTCATAAATCCGCTCATTATAAATACCGCTACCGGTGTTTGGAAAGCGATATAGGGCAAGATGAGTGACCAACGGGTGTTGAGGATGTCAATTTTGCTGAACATGGTCATTAGCGGAAGCAGCGTCGCCTGCATCGGAATCATCAGGCCGAGCAGGAAAACGAGCAAGGCAACGGGCGCCAGCTTCCAGCGAAAGCGAGAGATCGCATAGGCGGTCATAGAAGCCAAGATAATGACGACAACCATTGTAATTACAGTAACGAATACGCTATTGAATAGATACTGCAGGTAATTCCCGGCTTCGTATGCCTCCGTGTAATTGGCGAACCGCGGGTTCTGCGGAAGAGCGAAAAAGCTGCCGTCTAGAATCTCCTCATTTGTCTTGAAGGAGTAAAGGATGAGCCAAAGCAGCGGGTACAGCTGGGTGACGACAAGGACCGCCAGGAGAAAATACACAACTCCTTTTTTGATGGAATCCATAGATGTATGCTCTCCTTTCCTCAGCTTACCTTATTCTCGACACGCTTGAAAACGCTATTGATCAGCACGGTAAATACGAGACAGATGATGACGAGCGTCATTGCCAGCGCACTGCCGTATCCGTACTTAAATTCCGAGAACGTGTAGTTGTACATGAGCGTTGAGATCACATCCGTTGCATGCGCAGGACCGCCTCCGGTCATGACCATAATAAGGTCGAATGCTTGCAGCGAGCCGATGAAAGCCAGCACGATGGAAATTTTGAACACCGGTACGATGAGCGGCAGCGTAATGTAGCGATCTGCCTTGAAGCCATCTGCGCCGTCGATTTTGGCCGCCTCGTAAATGTCAGTCGGGATATTCTGTACGCCTGTGTACTGAATCAACAGATGGTAACCAAAGTATTGCCAAAGCGACACGATATACAGGCTGTACATCGCGAACTTAGGCGAGCTCAGCCAGGCAGTCATATGCTCTTCCATGCCAATAGAGTTCAGAATTCCGTTGATCATACCGCCCATATCGAGCGGATTGTAGATTGTTTTCCACAGCTGGCCAATGATGACGACCGAAAGAATGACCGGCATGAAGTAGATGGACACCAGCGTATTGCCGCGACGCACATAACGGTTGATGAGTATGGCGAACAGAAGCGTAATTGGAATTTCCAACATGGAGAACACGGCGTACATCAGCGTACGTCTCACCGCAGGCCAGAAGTAGGGGTCATTGAACAAGATGTTCCTGTAGTTTTCCAAGCCGATAAACGTTTTGTTGGGGCTGATGCCGTCCCAGAGCATTAGGCTGTTATATCCCGATACGACGATTGGCACGAATACCATCATAATATAGAGCAGCAAGCACGGCAGCACGAAAACTCCGATCGTCCACCAACGCACTTTGAGCACATTCATGATTTCTCTACTCCCTCCGACAGAAGCGATCCGAAACGCGCGAGCGCGATTCCCTTATGACTTCTGAGCCGTTCTGAGCCGAATGGCAAGGACAGCCCCTCCTCAGGGAGATGGTGTCCTTGCCGCTCGATCCATTCCGACCTTAACTTAGCCGGCCATGCGTGGGCCGATTTTATTTATTCGCTGCAAAAGCGTCCTGATGTTCCTTGGCTGCTTGTTTGGAATCAACCTTCTGTACGAACAGGTTTTGGATACTGCTCAGATGAGCCTGAGCGACAGCCGGATTCATCGTGTTATCAAACGCAAGATCGCCGCCGGTAACTTGTTTGAACATATCCAAGATGTTGATGGCCAAATCGGAGTAACCCGCTGCTTTGAAGTCGCCTTCGATAATTTGGCCGCTGCCAACCGCGTTTTTCAGCTCAAATTGCTTTTTCGGATAGTTCGTCATGAAAAAGTTCAGGAAATCCTTCGTTTCTTGCAGATGTTTGCTGTTCGCGCTGATCGCGAAGCCGGAGCCCGGAGCAAGCATGAACTGATTCACATCGCCTTTTCCATTGACGGTCGGGAACGAGAACGCTCCAACTTTGCCTGCTACGCTGGAAGCGTCGATATTGCCCGTTTCCCACGAGCCGATGATGAACATAGCCGCTTTGCCCGTTTTGAAAATGTTGCCGCCTGCATTAGCATCGATGGACGTTGCGCCCTCAGGGAACGCGCCCGCCTGCACCAGCTCTTGGAACGCGTCGACCGCTTCTGTGAACGCCGGGTCATTAAAGTCTTTTTTGCCGTCGAGCACATCTTGCAGGAAGCCTGGTCCACCGTTCGTGCGGAGCAGAATGTTCATGAACAGGAACGAGCCCGTCCATGTGTCCTTCTCACCGATGGCAATCGGGGTGATGCCCTTCGCTTTGAGCGCTTTGACATCTTCCAGCATCTCGTCGAAGGTTTTTGGCACATCCGTGATGCCCGCTTGTGCGAATAAATCTTTGTTGTAATAAACAACCTCGATGTTATTACCGTCTGGCAAGGCGTATATATTGTTGTCAAAGCTGTAGTAGTCGAGCAGACCTTTTTGGAAGGTGTCCTTCAGGCCGTTTTTATCCAGCATGTCATTGAGCGGAGCAAGCAGGCCTGCGTCGACGAACGGCTTCATCTGTGCAGCCGGATTGACGATCGTAATATCCGGTACTTCCTTGGAAGCTGCCTGCGTTTTGAGCTTCAGCTTCTGCTGGTCGGTATTGAGCGAATCAAGCTCGATTTTGATGTTTGGATTTTCTTTTTCATATTGCGCGACAAGCTCCTTCATCATCTTGTTGGCCGGAGAAGTCGCATCGGGATAAATGTTCTGGAATGTAATTGTCACTTTTTTGCCGCTGTCGCCGCCGGATGTGCCGCCCGTATTAGCAGCACTGGAGTTGTTGGCCGGCTCGTTGCCGCCGTTACTGTTGCTGCTGCCGCAAGCTGCGAGGCCAACTGCCAATGCACCAGCTGTTAGGATAAGGGCCGTTTTTTTCAATGGACGACGGTTCGCTGATTCGTTCTTTTCGGACTTTCTGATTTGGTTTTCCACTTGTTCAAGTCCCCCCTGCCAAGTTATATCTGAAGTATGCGCCGATAAAGCGTTTTCAACAATGCACGAACTTCAGGGGTGAGGTTTGATTTTTTAAGATGTTAGGCATTTACATATTTTTGCTCCGCTATATTGCAATATAGAATAGCTGGATGGTATATTATGGACATCGATTGGTATTCACCATTGTCTGCTATCATACATTATCGAATACCTTGCAATAGATAGGAGCTATGCCAATGAATGTTCAATTCAAAAAAGGCGTTCTGGATTTATGCGTGCTGGCATTGACCGTTTGGGAAGACCGTTATGGCTACGAGCTGGCCGTTGCGATGTCCAACAAGTTTGAGGTTGCTGTCGGCAGCGTTTACCCGTTGCTGAATAGATTGACGCAGGAAGGCTTTTTTACAACCTATCTACAAGAGTCCACGGAAGGCCCACCGCGCAAATATTACAGGCTCACCCCTCAGGGACATTCGCATCTCATGGCGCTCATCAGTGAATGGCGGATGTTCTCGGTAGCCGTTGACGAATTGATTAAGGAAGGTGTCGAGCGATGACGAAGGATCGGTATTTGCAAGAGCTATGGACTCATCTCTCCCCGGTTCCGGAGCGAACCCGCAAGGATTGGATGTTTGATTACGAGGAGCATTTCCGGATTGCAGCGGAGCATGGCCAATCGGAGGAAGAGGCTGCAGCAGAGCTTGGAGATCCGCGGTTCATCGCCAAAGAAATGCTGCTTGGCCACCGGGTAGCCGAAGCTCAAAGCTCCGGCGGCAGCCTGGGCTCCGTATCGAGAGCGGTTTTCGCAGCGGTTGGACTCGGCTTTTTCAATCTCGTGTTCGTGCTTGGCCCTTACATCGCCTTAATGGGCTTGTTGTTCGCACTGTGGGCGGTGTCGGTGGCGCTCGTTCTTGCAGCCTTCCCCGTCCTCTACGAGGGATATTTTGGCGATGCGTTCGACTTCCAATTTGCCATTTTTGCCGCCATGGTTACGGTCGGACTTGGATTACTGCTCGGAGCAGCGGCCTACAAGCTTACACGCGGCTTCCTCCGACTTACACTGAAATATCTACAAGCCAACACTAGGATGTTGAAAGGAAGGAGAGTCTGATGGGCATGCGAAATTTAGTTCTGCTGGGAATCATTCTTGTGGTAGTTGGCATTGCAGGAGCCGGATATATATTCGGCAACTCGGACCGTTCAGAATTCCTAAACTTCGGTACGGTGAAAATTGATCAAAAGGAAGAAGTGGATTCAGCGGGAATCACCGGCCTTAAGCTGGACGCTCCGAGCCTGGATATCGACATTTACAAGGGGAGCAACCCGGACCGTATTACCGCTTCGCTTACGGGGCGCGCCAGCAAAAAATTCAGCGACGACATCCAGTTGAAGCTGACCCGCAGCGGCGGTGTCGTTACCGTCGAAGGCATAGAGGATAGCGGCTTTTCTTTCGGCTTTAACATTATAGATGTTAGCTTGAAAATCGAGCTGCCCCAGCGCCAATTTGATTCCATCTCGGCTGAGATCGGCAGCGGCGACATCGTGATGGACTCCATTGAGACCGGCGATTTGAAAATCCAAATTGGATCAGGAGATATTGAACTCAGCCGCGTCCTAGCAAAGCAAGCTAACATTGAAAGTGGATCCGGCAATATTGAAATCGACAACAGTCGTACTGACAATCTAAAGACACAGCTTAGCAGCGGCGATATTGAACTATCCCAGGTCGAGGGAAGCATGACTCTTGCAACAGCAAGCGGCGACATCAATGCGGAGCTTCAGGAGCTAACCCAACCATTCTCAGCCTCCACTTTTAGCGGTGACATAAGCGTGCTGACAGACAAAGCCCCTGAATCCGCAACGGTTCAGTATTCGGTACTGTCCGGCGACTTCCGCAATGGTTGGAGCGGAGAGGAAGAAACGGACGGCGGCGGAGAGCAGACGATCAAGTTCGGCGCCGGTGAGGTTCCGGTTAACCTTAGTACAACATCGGGGGATATTTCGCTGAAAGGCAAGTGAACTTGGGCTGTACATGTAAGTGTAATATAAGGATATAGGGGCCTTCCCTGAGTCATCTATTGATGACTCAGGGAAGGCCCCTTAGTTTGTTTAAGTTTCTGTACGAGCCGCCGCATTCCAGAGTCTAAAGCTGCTTCAAGCCCGTACCTCCTCTATTGCTTCCACATATAGTATTTTAGATCAGCTAGAGGAGGAAGAGATGAAATGAAACCAGGAATGATTTTGGTTTTGTTTATTCTATTGGTTATTGTTACGAGCATCTTTAATAAATCTATAAATGGTAGGAATCCGCAAGATGGCAATTTATCTGCACAAGGAAGAACTGTAGGCTTTAATTTTTATAATAGAACGGGAGGAATATTCCAGTATACGGTGAGACTTAGGAGTATTTATGGATCGCTTGAGGAACCGGAGCCGCCGCTGGGAGAGTTAACTAGGGCCGGAGAAGATAAAAATTACCAGGTCGTATTAAATTGGCTCAGCGAGGGGCAGGCTCGGCTCTATTACGACATAATAGCTCCGAACACCGGTTTAGTCATTGGCAACATGCTCTTAGTTTTCTCTTATATATGGGCATCAACCAACCCTGGCCCCAGTGTATATTCTGAGCTTGCAGTGGAAGCCCCGGCATCTTATGTGCTTTATCTTGATACTGGCGGTACCTATGCGACTCTTAAAGTTAGAGACTGATTGCATTGTATATCAACAATCGGAGGAAGAGATAACATGAAGCTGGGAATGATTTTGGTTTTATTTATTCTATTAGTCGTTGTTACGAGCATCTTCAGCGGCTCTTGGTATGAGAGGAATCCGCAGGATGGCAATTTATCTGCACAAGGGAGCGTAGGGTTCAATATTTATAATCAAATGAGGGCCCCATTCGCATATACCCTAGTGGCAACAGAATTGGATGGAGATTTTGAAAGTCCCACGCCAACGCTGCATGAGATTCCGCCCGGGGGAGGTCATAAAAATTTCCAGGTAAATTCGGATTTTTTTAAACTTAACGAAGCTTACGTCACTTATCAAATAGTATCTGTGTTCCGAGAAGTGCTCGGAGAAATAGAAATAAAAATGCAAACAAAATTCAGTTCACCATCCACTGAAATTCTTGAATTTGAGATTTATAGCCCTATAACCCCGGTCAGATACAATAAAGGAAATACCTATGTCACTATTACAAATTAGTAGGACCTGTATGCAAACCTATATGAGCCACAATCAAATCGAAAGTAATGTCAACTCATAACAAGCAGCCAAGCGTCTATCTTTAGATGGGCATCTTTCTTGTTTTTTCGGGCCGGGGACAACCAGCGATTCGGGAGTTAGTGAACGAGCATAATTCCAGGCCACATCGTTAATCTTGAATGAAGCCAGCAGGAAGAGTATCGTTAGAAGCTGTGGAGGGGATATCTGGTGAAATCAAAAAAGGATTTGCCGTTTCAATATATTTTGATCATTACGGCCGTTGAGGCCGAGCGCGACGCTATCGTACGCGGTCTGCTCAAAGCGTTGCCGAACGAAGTATGCGGCGAGGTGGAAGGTCCGCTGCGGCGTGTTGGCCGCTGCATCGTTGTCGCCGGCGGCGTAGGCCCGGCTGCAGCTGCGGCCAGCACGGCGCTGGCCATTGCCGGCGGGCCGTCGCTGCGCTATGTTATCAGCGCAGGCATCGGCGGCGGCTTTCCCGGAGCCGCGCCTGTCGGCTCCGTCGTAGTCGCGAGCGAGATCGTGGCTGCCGATCTCGGAGCGGAAACCGCGCAGGGCTTTGCCAGCGTGGACGAGCTGGGCTTCGGCTCGTGGCGCGTGCCGGTAGACGGCGCGCGCGCCGAGGCGCTTGTTGCGGCGCTGCGGGCCGGCGGCCTGCAAGCGGCCGCGGCGCCGGTGCTGACGCTGTCCACGGTGACGGGCAGCGCAGAGACTGCCGCCGAGCTGTTGCGCCGGGTTCCCGGCGCGGCAGCTGAAGCGATGGAAGGTTATGGCGTGGCGACCGCCGCCTCGATGCAAGGCATCGAAGCGATGGAGATTCGCGCCATATCCAACGCGGTCGGACCACGGGACCGCGATGCTTGGCGTATCGGCGACGCAATGGCGGCGCTGGAGCGTACGGGAATGATTTTGCCGGAGGTGCTTGATATCCGATGAAAATCGCTTATTCTCCCTGTCCAAACGATACATTTGTCTTTCATGCCTGGGCGCATGGCTTAATCGAAGGCGCGCCAGAGCTTGATATCACGTATGCGGATATAGACATCACGAATGGCTGGGCCGCCAAAGGCGCAGGGCCCGAAGTGATGAAAATATCCTACGCCGCCCTCCCATATGTGCTGGACCGTTATTCGCTTATCCCTTGCGGCGGTGCACTCGGACGCGGCTGCGGGCCGCTGGTACTGACGGCAGGCGGCGGAACCGTCCGCTCAAGCGAAACAGCAGACAGCGACAGCGTAGACGGACCTGCTGCCGGCTCCGCCCATGCTCATAGCGGCGCTGCCGCTCCGGGAATGAACCCGGCCTGGCTGAGCGGCCGAACAGTTGCTGTGCCAAGCGACCGATCCACCGCCTACATGCTGTTCCGCCTATGGGCAGCGCAGCAAATTCCCGGCGAATTGCCGCATATTGTGGTCATGCCTTTCCACGAAATCATGCCAGCCGTACGTGATGGCAAAGTGGACGCCGGACTCGTCATCCATGAGGCCCGCTTCACATACACGGACTACGGCCTGACTCTTATGGCTGATATGGGCGCCTGGTGGGAAGCCGATACCGGCCTTCCGATCCCTCTCGGTGCCATCATTGCCAGACGCGGCATGGATGTCCAAGCACTGACCCGCTGGACGCAAGCCTCTGTCGATTATGCGTGGGCGCATCCCGAAGCTTCCGCTGCCTATGTTCAGCAATACGCTCAGGAGATGTCCCAAGAAGTCGCCCGCTCCCATATTCAACTATACGTTAATGAATTTACCCGCTCACTTGGCGAAGATGGCTTCCATGCCGTTGAAGCCCTTCTCGGTCGAGCTGCAAATGAAGGTCTTGTGCCGAAGTTCGATCTGTCTCTCCTCCGAGCTTAACATGAAGCTTCAGCTCATCAATTCCTTAAGACGTTCCCAGCCTTTTCTAAGGCCCGGGACGTCTTTTTATTTTAACCTTCCGTCCTTTGCCCGGATTTCCCCTTTCAAAATGTACATAATACTTGACAGGGAGCAATTTCGCGCATACATTAATACATGAACAGATGATCATATGTTTTGATTTATAAAGTTTTAGGGTAAAGATAAAACAGATTACCCTGCCAAACACAGGCAGTTGCGATCGACATGAAGATAAGATACACCGTATAGGAGGAAATCAAATGTCCAATCCAGATAGAACCGATCATCAGCATAGTCACGAGCATGATTCCAAAAATTCAGCCGAGCATGCCCATACGCATGACGCAAAGGCAGAAGTTAAAAGCAAGCGCAAGCAAACGCATAGCCATGATCATGGGCACAGCCATGGACATAGTCATGGGCATGGAGGCCACTCCCATAGCCATGGGGGCAGTAGCGGCAATCGCTCCGGGCTACTAATCGCGCTCATCATTACCGCCGGCATCATGGTGCTTCAATTTTTCGGAGGCTTGTTGACTAACAGTCTCGCCCTGCTGTCGGACAGCGGCCATATGCTCAGCGATTCAAGCGCGCTTGCGCTTAGCCTGCTCGCCATCTGGTTCGCATCGAAGCCAGCCTCGTTGAAACGAACGTTCGGGTTTCATCGCTTCGAAATTTTAGCCGCCTTGTTCAACGGGGTCACATTGATTGCAATTGCGATTTTTATCACCGTCGAAGCCTGGGACCGCTTTTGGGATCCTCCGACGGTTGCCAGCAACTCCATGATCGTAATCGCCGTAATAGGCTTGCTCGCCAACATCGCCAGCGCCTGGTTTTTAATGCGCAAAGGCGATGTAAAAGGCAATGTTAATATGAAAAGCGCCTATCTCCATGTCATCGGAGATGCACTCGGCTCGGTCGGCGCCATTATCGCTGGAATACTGATGTCCCTGTTCGGCTGGTATCAGGCGGACCCGATCATTTCCGTAGTTGTGTCGCTGCTTATCGTCAAGAGCGCCTGGGGCATGATGAAAAGCACCATCCACATCCTCATGGAAGGAACTCCCCCCTCTGTCGATACGGAGTCGGTACACAATGATTTGCAGTCGTTGCCTGGCGTCATTAACGTGCATGACCTTCACATCTGGACAATTACGTCCGGCATCGATTCCATGACCTGTCACCTGCTGGTGGACGATGACGCTGACAGCCAGGCCATATTACAGAAAGCCTTGCTTATGATTAAAAATGACTATGAAATTGAACATTGCACAGTTCAAATAGAGACGTCAAAGGTGAATCACGCTGTGCTTGGCATCTGAGCTATTTCTCTACCAGAATCAAAAGCCCGAATCGCAGATAGTTGCGGTTCGGGCCTTTTTTATAGACGATAGACTTTGCAGAACGTAGTCCAAGCATTCCGAAAGTAATGGAATATACTACAGCACGGAGGTTAAAACCGAGGGTTATTTTTAAGGAGGACAACAGCTTGACAAAAGAGTTGATTAAACATTTTGATAGTTCGAGGAGCGGCCTTATCTTAGTTTTATTCATACTACTCGTCATCGTCACCAGCGTCTTTTGCAAAAGACAATCACACAACGATAACCAGATCGACATTCTAGCAGATACTCGAACGTTTACCATCAGCAACAATACAACCAATTTTACGTTGCGCGCGATCTCCGTTTCCCCAAATGCAGATCCAATTTCCGTTCCCCCTGACATTTTGGGTTCGAATGATAGAAACCAATATGAAGTTGAAATTCCTGAAAGCCCTTATGTAACCATTTATGCTCCAATCGTTTATGTTGTGCAGGAAGCCAATGTTACTGTGGGAGAGATTAAGTTCACGTTAGTTGTTAGACGCCAAGAAGCCTTTATTATAAATGAATCATCAAGTATACCAACCCGCATCGCACCCTATCCTATGGGGCAAAATTTAATAATAACACGTCCAATTCGAGAGCTGTCTGTTAACCAAAATAGGGAGCGAAATAGATTACAAGCTTTTAGCATTTAGCCCCCTTTGCTCACTATCGATTTTTAATAAGTGACAATAGCCCATGGAGCAATGATAGGAAGAGACGATAGACTCACAGACAGCAGTCCAAGCAATTCAGGAGTCATGGAATACACTGTATAACTAGGAGGTGAACGCCATGACTCAATTGATAGATTTTAGAACGTCAACGAATATAGTGCTAGCGAATGAAGGATTCCCGGCAACCACTTTTCCGCTTGGCACTCCGGTCGCGTTTGGACAGGTAGGCTTAAACGTCACACCTTCCGATGATAACGGCGGAATTCGCGTACTTATCAAAGGAGAGGTAGGCTTGTTTATTTTTCCGGACTTGGAATTCGATCCGGTATTCCAAGTGGATGTCGTGCGAGGAACAACGATGAACGATCCCATTATCTCCACGACCTTTGTTCAATATTTAGCTGAAATTCCAGGAATTCAGGACATTACGATTACAGCCGCAGATTTTAATGTCCCACCTCCTCAAGCTGGCCCCCTGATCTACACCATTTTTGCAACTTCGGTTAATGTCGAGCTCGGACGGCCCGGGCCTGAAAATTTCAATGCCTCGGCATACACCGGTTAATGGGCTTTTTTCTCCACAAAATTTTCATTCTCAATAATGGAGGTGACCTTAATGACCACAATGCTTGATACAAGAACATCGGATAATATTCCGAACGGCGAACGGAACACCCCGGTTAGCACCTATATTCCTAATCAGATTTATCGAATCGGGACCGTCGGTTTGAATGTCCCGCCTAATACCCAGGGCGTTATTCGAGCCGAATATAGAGGCGTACTCGGCGTTTCCAATCTCCCTGAATCGTCGACTAATATCTCGATTCGCTTTTTCGTCGTACGCGGTTCGCTTCCAACCGATCCCATCGTAGCCTCCGCATTCGAAACCTATTCATTCACGCAAACGGGAAACCAACTTGTCATCGTCAACGGCAATGATTTTAACGTCCCCGCCCCAGCTTCTGGTACGCTTATTTATACGGCATTCGCAAGTTCATTAGGAAGCGAGACCGGACGGACAGGACCAGAAACGTTTACCGCATCCGTATATACGGATTGAGCGCCTATTCCATTTATCTGAAAAGGAGGTAAGCTTATAATGACCCAATTGCTTGACGCAAGAACTTCAACTAACATTCCACGGGGGACGCTTTTGTTTCCGGGAGACACCTTTTTATTTGAGAACCCTACGCTTGTCGGCCAAATCGGCCTCAATGTACCGCCAAATACTGAAGGAACCATTCGAACGAAGCTTGAAGGACAAGTCGGTGTCTATATTGTTGAGGAAAATGTATTTTCTCCTGTCATGCAAATTACGATTGTAAGAGGGGATCAACCGACCGATCCTGTTGTCTCCACTTCGTTTGTCCAATTCTTGCCGGCTGAAACCGGTCCCAAAAGCATTGCCATCGAAGCTGCGGACTTCAACGTGCCCGCTCCTCAATCCGGTGTTCTGGTCTATACGATGTTCGCAACTTCGCAATCCGAAGATATCGGACGACCGGGTCCAGAATGCTTGACCGGCGTTGTCGTCACGGACTAAGTGCGCCAACCGCTAAAGCCAAAGACTTCAAGCCCGAGCTGCAGCAATTTCCTGCGCATTCGGGCTTTTGCCGTTTTTGGTTCTAAAGGCGGCACTTCCTCTGTGTAGATTCCCCGCATTTCATTAGCTGCTAAGCAGATATAAACTGGACGATTCCAATTGCCACCATTAAGAGCATTATAATGGCCACAACAATAATAAATCCTATAATAAATCGCATCGCGCCATTTTGCCTCTGGCGGCTCCCTGTCGCTTCCAACTGTTCCACCCGCCGACGAAGCTCTTGCACTTCCTTCTCCGTGTCCATTTAATCTCCTCCATTCCAAGCAACTCACCAAATATTATACATTATATTATTACAGTATTACATTATTTTAGAAAAAATTCCTTTATTAATTGATTTGCAGTGTATGTACTTTCCCTATCTTCTCTATTCTCATAACCTAGTAAATAACTAACTCTAGGATGAGTTTACAAACGAAAGGACGATCAAAATGAAAAGAACGGCAAAAGGAACAGAGACCAAAAGCAACTGCCATGGCTCCGGTGTAGGTGTCATTCTTGTCTTGTTTATACTCCTCGTAATAATCCTTCCAATCTTTATCCCATCTTCAACGGCTCCCAATGATACGCAGCTTGGCCCTCTCTCTACCGTAACGTTCACAATTGTCAACAACACGAGCTATCCGCTTCTTCTGAACAGAATTACGGGGAAATCGGCTGGTCTTCCTGAGCCTTTTGAGATTAATCCTTACGGCGGTTCAGGTGAGATTTATGTACAAAGACAGTTTTTTCAGTTATACTCCTGCACGGCTTTTTACTATGTTTTGGACTTTAGAAGGGCCCCTATTTATGATATTGAAATCCCTATGTATACGGACGGAGCTTTCGGATCCAACTATTTTAGTAGACTCGATCTCAACGGTGCCCCTTTTGTATACTTTACAACAGATACAACGTTATTTATAAGGAATAGATGATGAACCAAATGAGGGCCGTGTTATAATAAAATCCGTCCATATTTTAAAAAAGGAGATCCAGTCCATGGCCTATACCCGCCCTCTCCATACCGATACCGACTTCCAAGAAGCGCTGGATGACCGAATTCCCGTTCGCGTATTCCGCAACGACCATATGATTGAGTCCGGAGGCTTGGTGGTCCGATTCGATGAGAAGACGATTGTTTTGCAGTCGGATGTCGCCGATTTTGCCTATCACTCCAGAGCGGAATGCGAGTTTTTTGAGCTTCGCAAACGCAGATAAAGGTTTATAAGCTGCAAAAAAGAGGACTCCGGAGACTGGAGCCCTCTTTTATTTTATTCCGGTTACAATTGCAGTTGCTTCAGGTTGTAAAATTCGCCTTTACGGGCAATCAACTCATCAAATGTTCCCGCTTCTACGATACGGCCTTGCTTCATAACGACAATCCGATCCGCATGCCGGATCGTCGACAGGCGATGCGCGACGATAAACGTCGTGCGCCCCTTGATCAGCTGCTGCATCGCCTGCTGCACATGATGCTCCGAAGCGTTGTCGAGTGCGGAAGTCGCCTCGTCCAGCAAGATGACTTTGGGGTCGCGTACAAGCGCTCGGGCGATCGCAATCCGCTGCCGCTGTCCGCCGGACAGCTTGCCGCCATGCTCGCCGACCATCGTGTCGATACCTTTCGGCAGCCTAGCCACCATTTCCGTCAAATGAGCCATCTCGACGACTTCCATCACCCGCTCGTCGCTAATTCCCTGCAGCCCATAGGTAATATTGTCGCGAATGGAGCCGGAGAACAGAATATTCGTCTGCGGCACAACAGCCAAATGACGCCGGTACTCAGACAGATCCAGTTCCGTAAGCGGCACGCCGTCCACGCTGACTCGTCCTGAGGTCGGATTGAGGAAGCCGATGACAAGATTAAGAATCGTCGATTTGCCCGCCCCGGACTCCCCGACAAAAGCAACGCATTCACCTGCTTTTACGTCAAGATCAACCTGCTCCAGCACATGCTGCTCACTGTCCCTAAACTTGAGCTGTACGTCCTCAAAGCGGTAATCCCCGCTCAGCTTGGTCAGCTTCAGCTTGCCGGAATTATCCTCGATGTCTGTGGAGCGGAGAATTTCGGTAATGGAAGAGATCGATTCTGAACCTTTGGCAATGATAGGGTAAACATTCATCAATGTGGAAACGGAGCCGAGAATCATCGCAAAGTAGCCCTGGTACATCACGATGTTGCCGACTGGAATGCTGCCGGTAAACGCCAGATACGCCGTAAACAGCAAGCAGATGACCTGCACAATCTGAAACGTGACCCAGCCCGATGCGCCAAAATAAGCTTCAATTATGTCCAGCCGATAACCCTTGCCCTGCAGCCGCTTCAGCGTTGTGTCGATCCGGTCGATTTCTACCTGCTCCAGACCATGTGCCTTCGTAACCGGAATCATCTCCACCATTTCCGATACATGGCTGCTCATCGTCTCGATTTCCTTGCGGAATTCATTGTTGCTTCGCTTGATGCGCTTTTTAAAAATTTGCATCACTCCGATGGCCGCCGGAATCGTCAGCACGAAGAACAGCGATACGAGCCAGTTAGAGTACAGCGTAAGACCAAACGCGATGACCACGCTGAAAATCGAAGGGACAAACGCCAGCATCAGCTGCTTGGACATGCCTTCCACCGCTTCAACATCGCGCAGCACCTTGGACTGCAGCCGGCCGGCTGCCAGCTCCCGATGCGAGTTGATGGACAACTGCTGCAGCTTGCGCACCATTGCGCCGCGCAGCCCTGCCTCAACGGCACGGATAGCCCGACTGAGATAGCTGACGTATGCCGCGTGCGTCGGAATATTTTGCAACACGACTACGATAAGCACCGCGAAGTTGATCCACAGCTCTTGCATGCTGTGCCCCGCTGGCTTCGCCACAATGTTGATGATGTTTGCTGTGACGATCGGCAGCAAATAGACAGGAAGATTTTTGATGTTCATGAACACAATGGAGATGAAAAGATTTAGAAAATTGCCTTTGTACAACAACAGGAGGTACTGGAATGCCGTCCGGTTCCCAGGTTTAACAGCTTGCTGGAAAGTCTGTTCAAAAGAGCTTCCCCGCAGTTGGACCTCTGCGGTCCGATTTGCCATGATTAAATCCGCTCCTTAGCGATGAATAGGTTAGCCTAACTATACCGTCATTCTGTATCATTCATCGGCACTATAAAAGATGGCCATGATATCTGTCAATGAGTTTTAAACCGAACCTCGGTATGCGCCGTGACCCTCTTTCTGTTTTTCTCATAATCTACCTCTATACAATATTATTTGGAAGTAACAGGAGGCCTCCGCCATGCCTTACCTCCCCATCGCAAAATGCGAAATTAGTGGATTTGGCAATAGTTCAAAAACAAGTGTCGTGCTTGTTCTTTTTATCCTTCTCGTCATCGTTCTTGCTACCTTTTCCCCAGTATCCACCCTGCCTGCAGGAACCCCCGTAATTGAGACGGGTTCCAGAAATTTCACCATCGTTAACAATACCTCTTTAGGATTCTTCATGTATCGCCTCACAGGAGACTGGGCTCAGTACCCTTCAGACTACACCCTTCGACCTGGTGGAGGCAGTACCACTGTGTATGTAAAAACAAGCGGATATAGCGGCAGAGCTGCTATTGTCGATTCTTATTTCTACGCTTATGATCCCAGATTTGGAATAGACCCTGATACAGCCGGTTTAGTAAGGGTTAGCATGTTATATTATCCAGGAGGTGTTGGCCCTCCAAGAACTCAGTTTGAGAGAGTAGAAATCACGCGACCCCCGATCTCCCCAATCAACTACCTAATCAGCGGCCTCACTCTGACATTTAATAATCAATAACTTTGATTTAATTAACGAAATAACAACAAATAAGAGGCCCGCGCGGGAGCCTCTTATTTGTTGCTGTCCGAAGAAATCGCCATGCTTCTCAAATAGCCACGTCGCCATGAAAGCGAATTTGAGGACACAAAACACCGAAAGGCAAACCTGCAGCCATTTTTGCCGAGTTGGTCGGCTACCTCTTCTTTTTGCGCAGGCCTTCCATCAGCTTTTTACCCGTTGGTGTCTGGGCCAGCCCACCTCCGGCAGTCTCCCGGTGTTTCTCAGGCATAGCCGCGCCCACCTCCAGCATTACCTGCACAACCTCATCGGAAGGGATGACGCTCCTCACGCCAGCCAGCGCCATATCCGCTGCGGCAAGTGCAGTGACCGCGCCAAAACCGTTGCGCACGATACACGGAATTTCCACCAGGCCGCCCACCGGGTCGCAAATTAGGCCCAGTGTGTTTTTGAGCGCCAGCCCAACCGCATGTACCGCCTGCTCCGGCGTACCGCCGCGCAGCTCGACTAGTGCTCCCGCCGCCATGCCGATCGCGGAACCGACCTCTGCTTGGCATCCACCCTCAGCACCGGAGACGAAGGAATTATTGGCGATGACATAACCGATCGCACCGGCTGAGAATAACCCTTCCACCATTCGGTCGTCGTCCCAACCGAACCGCTCCTGGGAGCTGACGAACACACCGGGAATGATGCCGCAGGAGCCAGCCGTCGGCGTTGCGACGATGCGCCCCATCGAGGCATTGACTTCAGACACGGCCAGCGCATAGGCCATGGCGCGTCCCGCCTCGCCGCCGAGGCTCGGCTGTGAGTTCTCGTTGTAGGCCGCGACGCGCTGTGCGTCAAGCCCGGTCAGTCCGCTGCGTGAAGTCGTATCGCGCGTCAATCCGTTATGCACGGCTTCTTTCATGATGCCGTAATACTCTTTCATGCTAGCAAACTCTACCGACTCATCGCGGCCGGACTCCTTCGCCTGCTGCTGCAGCATCAGCCGACCAATTGTCAGCCCGCTCTCGTTACAGCGCTCACTTAGCTCCTTCAGCGTCCGAAAGTTCATTTGGCTCCTCCTCTTCTCCGTTTATGTTCACATAGTCCGTTCCGAGTACATTAGCCAGTTGCCGAATCTGCTGAAGCAGCTCCTGCTGAGCTTCGCCATCCAGCTCCACAACTGCTAGCGCCTCGCCTTGCCGCTCCATGCGGCTTAGCGATAGACCTCCGATATTGAGTCCGGCCGTCTGGAGCGCGGCGGTCAACGCCGCAATGACACCGGGTTGGTCGCGATGGCGCACCAACAGAGCCGGACAGGAGCAGCCGAATTTGACCGAAAAACCGTTCACCTCGACAATCTCCACATTGCCGCCGCCAATGGAAGTTCCAAGCAGGGACAGCCTCCGTCCTCCAGTCCCTTCCAGATCCAGGCGGACCGTGTTGGGATGTGGGAAGAGCCCTTTTCCCTCACGGAACGTCAGCTCCATGCCAGCTTCTTCAGCCAACTCGATGGCATCTGGCAAATTGGGATCATCCGTATGAAAACCAAGCAGTCCTCCGGCGATCGCCGTATCCGTACCATGTCCCTGATAAGTAGCGGCGAAAGAGCCATAGAAGCTCACACGCGCTTTCTCCGGCATAACGCCGAGCAGCCGCCTTGCAGCCAGTCCGATGCGCGCTGCGCCAGCGGTGTGGGAGCTGGAGGGACCGATCATAGAAGGTCCGATTATCGAAAACACATCCTTGAAGCGCATCGGCGCCATCCTCCTTTATATTGGCAAGAACCGCCCTGTCTCTATTCTGTCCTTGAAAAATAAAAAGACAGAGCGGAAGAATGCGTCAAAACAAGGGCTCTTCCGCCCCTGTTTCCCCGTATTCCACCGCTCTGTCCTTTGTACCTGAGAGTTGTCCCCCGGCTTCGCCGAAAGTTTCCCCTTGGGTGATTCCTGCGCATAAAGCGCGGAATTCTCTCCAGAGCTGCGTCCGACAAAGGTCCTTTTGCCTGAGAGATTCCCCCTGAACGGGTTTGCTCCTTCGGCGTTGCCCTAATCATGCAGGCAATCTCTCCCGCTGCCATCATCCGCTGTGCATATATCATTATATGCAGTCGGCCACTGTTCATCAACAGGCAGAAGTCAGGTGAACCGCAATTTATGTAATCGTTTACGCTGTAAGCTGCAGTTTTGCCGCTGCGAATTCGGCGTGCCTTTTCCGTACCTTATAGGGAAATGTAGACAACCGTACTTCCTAAGCTGGGCGCGGCATCCCGAGCCAGTTTTCCGCTGCTCAAGTAGCTTCGGCTACTTGCTTCGGCATCCCGAGCCAGTTTCCCGCTGCTCAAGTAGCTTCGGCTACTTGCTTCGGCATCCCTGACCAGTTTTCCGCTGCTCAAGTAGCTTCGGCTACTTGCTTCGGCATCCCGAGCCAGTTTTCCGCTGCTCAAGTAGCTTCGGCTACTTGCTTCGGCATCCCTGACCAGTTTTCTGCTGCTCAAGTAGCTTCGGCTACTTGCTTCGGCATCCCTGACCAGTTTTCTGCTGCTCAAGTAGCTTCGGCTACTTGCTTCGGCATCCCGAGCCAGTTTCCCGCTGCTCAAGTAGCTTCGGCTACTTGCTTCGGCATCCCTGACCAGTTTTCTGCTGCTCAAGTAGCTTCGGCTACTTGCTTCGGCATCCCGAGCCAGTTTTCCGCTGCTCAAGTAGCTTCGGCTACTTGCTTCGGCATCCCGAGCCAGTTTTCCGCTGCTCAAGTAACTTCGGCTACTTGCTTCGGCATCCCTGACCAGTTTTCCGCTGCTCAAGTAGCTTCGGCTACTTGCTTCGGCATCCCTGACCAGTTTTCTGCTGCTCAAGTAGCTTCGGCTACTTGCTTCGGCATCCCTGACCAGTTTTCCGCTGCTCAAGTAGCTTCGGCTACTTGCTTCGGTATCCCGAGCCAGTTTTCCGCTGCTCAAGTAGCTTCGGCTACTTGCTTCGGCATCCCGAGCCAGTTTTCCGCTGCTCAAGTAGCTTCGGCTACTTGCTTCTTGTGCTGGAGCCGCTTCTGCGGCTTTCAGGGGCCATCTGCGACGGCAGCACAAATCCACAGTTAAAAAGAGCCCTCAAACAGGAAAACATCCTGTTTGAGGGCTCTTTGCATCTCTCATCCGCTTTATCCGACGGCTCGCAAGCCGCCAACACCTTTCCAGCCGCTCATAGTTGTGCTGGCATAACCGCTGAAAGCACTCGGGAAAGCTGTCCCCACAGCAGTTGTATAACCAACCCCTGAAACAACAGCACGACTTGCAGTCCAGGCTGCTGCATCATAATCTGCGCAGGCATGCGGACTGTCCGCCGCGCCTGCGTCCGGCACCGCACCGGCGCTGGCTTGCACGCGCCCGGCCAGGATGGCCGCAGCGACTGCTGGCTCCAGCGCATCCTGCTCTGCCAGCGCCGCAATAGCTGCGGCATCGCCAGTGCGCAAAGCTGCGGCCAAGCCGCGAACACGGACGAGGAGCGCCTCGTCCGCAGTCTCACGCAGGCCACCAGCCTGCAAATCGCGCCGCACCGCAGCCAGCGCACGACGCGAACGGTACATTGCTGCTTTGACAGCTCCCTCGGTCATGCAGAGGCGCTCCGCTGTCTCCGCAATACTGCTGCCATGCATTTCCCGGAGCAGCCATACTGCCAGCTGCAGCGGCGTCATCCGCCGCTCCAGGGAGTGGAGCATCGTCTCCAGTTCCCAGCTATCCGTATGCTGCTGAGGTATATACGCTGCCGCCTGATCTGGAAGCAGCTCCGGCAGCACGCGCTGGTGCAGTGCATTTCTACGCTGCTGATCCGTCCAAAGATTACGAGCGATGCGCAATAGCAGCGCCTGCTTGTTAGCGTGACCGTCCCAACCTGGGTAAGCGAGTGCTCTACACCATGCGGATTGTTCCAGATCCTCAGCATCACAAGGGGACCCTGCGAGCGACAGACAATATCGGCGAAGCGCTCCGCGCTCTTCCTCCAGCTTCGTTGCCGTATCCATACAGCGGCAGCTCCTTTCGCATACATACAGTCGGTACCAAGTAAACGTTTGAAGGGCGCTAAAGGATACGCCAACTGACGAAAAATATTCCTCTTCCCCAGCCCGTATCCTTCCTTTCCGCCGGATCGTTTACCAGTGGCAACAATTCAAACGGCTCCGTAACAAGCGAATTCCTGAAGGAGGAACAAAAATGAACCATGTGCCATTTGTCGTCGAGCAAACCAATAAAGGTGAGCGCTCCTATGACATTTATTCCAGGCTGCTGAAGGAACGGATCATCATGGTCGGTTCAGCGATCGATGATTCGGTGGCAAACACCGTCATCGCACAGCTTCTGTTTCTGGCAGCGGATGATGCCGAAAAGGATATTCATATGTATATTAACAGCCCAGGCGGTTCGACAACAGCCGGCTTGGCCATTTATGACGCGATGCAGCTCGTAAAGCCTGACATCCAAACCATCTGCACCGGCGCAGCTTTCTCGTTCGGAGCGATTCTGCTGTTAGCCGGGACCAAAGGTAAGCGCAGCGCGCTACCGAACAGCGAGATTATGATCCACCAGCCTCATGGCGGCGCGCAGGGGCAGGCGAGCGATATTGCCATTTCCGCTAAACGAATTCTGAAAACACGCGAGACACTCAACCGCATCGCCGCCGAACGAACCGGCCAACCGCTTGAGAAAATCGAGCGGGACATGGATCGCGACTATTTCATGTCTGCGGAGGAAGCGATTGAATATGGAATAATCGATCGCATACAATCCTAGCGCGACCACGAATGTTCCATTCGCGAGTATCGATCGCATACAAACTTAGCGCGACCGCGGATGTTCCATTCGGCTACAATAAGGGGGAAGCCCCCATTAACTCAGAAGAGGTGAGCCTAATGCTGGAGAAGCTTAAAGGACAGAAGGTTCTGATTCATTTTATCGACGGAACGTTAGCGGATGACGGTGTGCTGGAGGAGGCCGACGGCCAATATGTTAAATACACGACGGCTTATCAAGAACTGTATATCCCAGTTACATCCATTCGCACCATCAGCCTTAATCTGAAAGAACGGGAAAAGGCTAAGGTCGGCTTCGCTTAAGCTCCCCAAAAAGAACAGGGCCAAGCGAATCCTTCACTTGTCCCTGTTCTTTTCCCACGGCTATCGTTAATTATTCCCTTCATGCATTGCCCCCCTCCGTCGATCTGCCAACCGGGTCAGCCATACATTCGCAGCTGTATACAAGATGCCCGCTGCTCCGAACACCCACCATGACGTATAGGGCTGTAATCCGTACCCACCGATGAAATACTCTCCATAATTCCGATACTGGATCTGCCCCGCCCAAAGCGCCAGCCCGATGAACAGGATGCCCTGCAAAAGCGGATGGCGAAGCCACCGGTTAACTATCAACGTGAGCGGCAGCACAACGGGCACGTAGAGGATAACGGCAACAAAAAAGATCAGTATGATGTATCCTCCGCCCAAATTCATTAGGCCATAATACTCCGTGCTCGTGATTTTTCGGCCTTCAATCCACTCCACGCCCAACAGCGCTCCCATAAAAACAGCGAAGTAAATAACACAAAGAATCACATACTTTATAACAGCCGCTCCATTTACGGCATGATTGCTTCCCCTTTGACCCCGCCCCAATCGACATGCTTTCCCGGTTTCATTCCCGTCCAAAAGCTTGCCTGAATGTTCAGCATCCTTCATTGTCCTACTCCTTTCGTGTTGCTGAATGGGTTGGGTTGCTCAGGCTTTTCGCTTTGTGTGCAGACTCCCCTTCTACTTTTTACCCTTTCCCATGCAGACGCTTCCACCTGCAAAAAAGTTCCAGCACTCGCCTCTCCCTCATCTTGCAAAGCATGTTTCCCCTTACACATCAGCAAAAATGTTACCGCCCCCCTTGTATCCTTTATTCCAAGTTGCTATAATGGTCTGATATTTAAAAGCCTTGCAGCTAAAGATCATACGCTCAAGTTGCCTAGGGTTCCGCGGCGCGATTTTTTTCGCCGGTCTGGTCCGAGAGGGAACGGCACGGCCGACAGGCCGCGTTTACACGGAGGGATAAAAGCCCGGGAGATGACCGCTGTTACAAGCGACTTGTCTCCGGGCTTTTTTGCGGGCATTTTAGCCGCGATATGGGGAATACTTGGAACGGCAACCACTGGAACGGATCTTAAAAGCTGCAGTCGGAGAGAGGGGAATTATCGGTATGAATAAACATTGGCTCAAAATTTTAGGCGCTGGAGTGTTCGAGGTCGGCTGGGTCATCGGACTGAAGCATTCCGATACAACAGTAGAGTGGGTGTTGACTGCCATTGGCATTCTGGTCAGCTTCTATGTACTGCTGGATGCAGCCCGCAACTTGCCTGTCGGCACCGTTTATGCGGTATTCGTCGGGTTAGGCACGGCAGGAACCGTAGTGGCAGATATGATACTATTCGGCGATCCTGTAGATCCGATGAAGCTGGTGTTAATTGCCGTGCTGCTTGTCGGCGTCATTGGGCTCAAACTACTTGGTCATGAGCCCGCTCAGACTAAGAAGGAGGGGAACTGACATGGCCTGGATCTATCTTATTGGAGCCGGACTTTTCGAGGTGTTCGGCGTCACGATGATCAACAAAATCAACGAGCGCCGGAGCATCACGAATTACTTGCTGATGGCGTTTGCCTTCATATCCAGTTTTCTGCTGCTTAGCCTCGGAATGCGGGATTTGCCGATGGGAACTGCTTATGCAGTATGGACAGGAATTGGAGCTTCCGGAGGCGCATTGATGGGCATGCTGTTCTACGGGGAATCCCGCAGCGCGAAGCGTATCCTGTGCATTACACTTGTGCTGGGAGCGGCAGTTGGTCTTAAAGCTCTCGAATAGGTTTAAAAAAAGGCCTTTCCCAACAGTCGGGAAAGGCCTTTTTGCTATTCCGCAGTATGCGCCGCTCCAACCTCCTGGTTGAAACGGTTCAAATCTGCTTCGCGGCATTCCAGCTTCATACGGGTGCCGCCTTCTTCATATTCGGTTTCATGTACCTGGGCATGCTCGTTGAAATACGACACCCAGGCTCCTTTTTCATACGGCACGACGATCTCCACTTGCACATAATCACGGAAAATCTGCTTGCGGATCACGCCTACAAGCTCCTCCACGCCTTCATGGCGGGAAGCCGACAGGTAAATCCGGTCGTTTTCAACCCGAGGATACGATGCTCCTGCCAAATCGGACTTGTTGAAGGCATACAACATCCCAATGCCATCCGCTCCAAGCGCCTTGAGCGTTTCCTCTGTTACTGCAATCTGCTGCTTGAACTCCGGATTGGAAGAATCAACCACATGAATGAGCAGATCAGCCTCAGACACCTCTTCCAGCGTGGAACGGAATGCCTTGATGAGATGATGCGGCAGGCCGCTTACGAAGCCAACCGTGTCGGTCAGCAGGAACGACTTGCGGTCGGGCAGCTCGATGCTGCGTACCGATGTTTCCAATGTGGCGAAAAGCATATCCTTGGCCAGCACATTTTTGCCGGAGTCAGGATGGAACGTATCCACAATCGAGTTCAGCAGCGTTGACTTGCCGGCATTAGTATAACCGACGAGACAGATGACTGGAATCTCGTTCTTTTTACGGCGTTTGCGTTGAATTTGGCGCTGGGCGACCAGCTTCTCAAGCTCCGTCTCCAACATGTGGATACGCTCCTCGATCCGCCGGCGGTCAAGCTCCAGCTTCGTTTCCCCTGCGCCGCGGTTTTTCAGGCCCGAGCCGCCGCCCTGGCGACCCAACGACTCGCGCAGACCTACCAGCCTAGGCAGCATATAGTTCAGCCGCGCTACCTCAACCTGCAGTTGGGCTTCTTTGGTTTGAGCGCGCTCCGCAAAGATGTCCAGAATGACGATTGTACGGTCGATAACCTTCGTTTGCAACGTCGCCTCTAGATTACGTATCTGCGAAGGTGACAGCTCGTTATTGCAGATGACAGTCGGGTTGTCGTATGCCTCCATTAGATGGGAGAGCTCCTCCAGCTTGCCTGAACCGAGGTAATGGCTTTTGTGGATGCGCTCCGCCTTCTGGGTCAGCTCCGCGACAACTTCGATATTGCAGGCATCAGCTAGATTGTACAGCTCCTCCATGGAGTAGGCGAATTGATGATTGTTCTGTTCGTGCACGCCGACGAGTATGGCTTTTTCACGGGGTTGTTGCATCTATAGATCATCCTCTCGAGGTTCTTCAATATGGATATAAAAAGGGACAAAAAAACACGGGCGCTCATCGCCCGTGTTCATCCTATGCAGCAAAGAAGACTCCGAGGGGAAGCCGGATGAAGGCGGGCGGCAATGCCGCGCCGCTTCGCATCCAGAATCCCTCCATAGCGTGGAGGAAAACCGCCCTCAATTCCCCTAGCATGAACAGATAAATGACTGTCCGTATATAGGTGGAAGAAGGCGCAATTGGGCTATGAACGTGGATTCATCCACATCTCGAGATCCCTGCACAAGGCAGAACATGGGCGCTATTCAATTAGCCACGCACCGTGCGGATCCGGATGTAATGAATCACACGTAACCCTCCGTTCGAGCGTGAACGATCCTTCTGCCGAATGGCAGAAATAGCATCGTTCCGCAGTAATTGGTTCGAGTGTAACACAGTCTCTTCCAGCCATGCAACCGGGCGCAACGCCTATAATTGATCTTTACCCTATTCTGGTCCCGTTGCCTTCAAGCTATGCCTAGTACTGCATGTGAACGATACACTCGTCCGAAAAACTTTCCCTCCATGCCAAAGGTCGACCCTCCGATTGGCCAGAAAGGGAATTACCGTCCATTCCCAGAGCGGGAAGGCGCTATGAACAATCGGTCATTAATTATTGAGCTTTTACGACAAGAGCTTCCTGCAATTTACCGTCAACATAAGGCAGTAGACGCCATAGTCCCCGTTCCGGCAATTCTATGGCAGTAACAGCCTTCCTGCCTTCTCCATTGAGCGCTGAAAAAGGCTGCTGAATCCCTTCAACTTTGGATGAAAATAAAGTCAGCCTTTCGCCGCCTTCCTGGCGGATCGCTTGAATCTCCAAGCTGCTCTCCTTATTATCGAACGGAAGCCGCCAAAAACGCCAAGTTACCTTTTGCGGGTGCCCGGCTGGGAATGGAACTTCGACAATTGCGACTCCTCCTTCCTCGCCGATCCAATCAATAGATCCGGATTTATATCGGCCGCTTTCCTTCCAATCAGGCTCTGCGAAATGAACGACTGCATCCGCATAAAACGAGTCATCCAGTGTAACTTCCAACCGCCATGGACCGCCGAAAGGAAGGACGATGCCCATCGTGTAGCGCTCAAGTCCCTCGTAGCCAGAGCTAGGGGTCCCAATGATGACTTTGGCGGATAGAAGCTCTGTCGCACCTGTCTCTGCATGGACGGCTTGAATAGTAAGCGTTTTGTCCTTGAACGTAGATAACGGCTCCTTAAAGCTGAAAATAAACCCGGCGTACTGCCCTGCGACCAGCTCAGGCTGAGGGTAAACTTCCAGAATAACCTTGCCATCACGTTCATATATCGTTCGCTCCGCCACGACGGGGGCGGCGGTTTCCTTCTCCTTTTCTCCAATCCAGCCGGTCGACCAAAAGGAAAGGACAAACAGACATAACGCTACCGCAAATGCGGCAACTCCATTGTAAATCGCTAGCCGCTTTTTAGAGGGCCTTTCGCTCCCTTCATCCTGTAAAGCCTGAAGCTTGATTTGCTGCATCAGCTCAGGACGAAAACCACGCTGCTGAAAGGATGGTGGCTCTTTCAACTGCGATTTTAGACTGCTTTCCTTCATCGTTCATCCCTCCCCAAATGGGCTGCAAGCTTTTTTTTGGCACGATGAATTCTTGACTTAACCGTTCCTTCTGCAAGGCCGGAGAGCTGCGCAATTTCCTGATGGGTCAATCCATAGTGATAATCAAGAATCAAAACTTCCCTATATTTCAAAGGCAGATCAAGTACGGCTTCCCATAATAAATTCCGGGCATGCTTCTCAAAATAAATCTGCTCCGCGGCTGGAGCAGCATCAATAAACGTCAAACGCCCTGGAAGATTGACCCTGCGCATAAAGGCGCTCTGCAAATGATGAAGGGCTTTATTTCTCGTAATTTTTAAAAGCCAGCTTTTCAGCGATTCATCCCCACCGCGAAAGCCATACAGCGATCGATATGCAGCTAAAAACACTTCCTGTGCCAAATCATCCGCGGTATCGTTGCTCCTGGTCAGGAAGTAGGCGAAGTTCCACACATCGGCTCCGAACCGTTTCATTAAATCCTCCAACACAGCTCCACGGTCGTAGCCTTCAGCCAAGTGCTGGAGATATTCCATTTTCTCGCTCAACCCGCCTCACCTCATGCAAATAAGACCGGATAGAGGAGGAAAAGGTTCCCATTAATTTTCAGCGGCCTCAACAATAGCTTAAGCATCCCTGATACTTCAGGAATACACGCTGTGTTGATCTTAATTTTGGTATAATAATAGACGGGTTTGATCTCATTTCTTAGTCGAATGTAGGGGGATTATAATGAACTACTTGATAAAAGAATTAGTAGTTGAGAATAACGACAATTACCATCATGTTGGTGTTGATAATAATAATCTTATGAACCTATCGAAAATTAATTTATTCATAGGATCAAACAATTCCGGAAAAAGTCGTTATATTCGTCAAATTTTCAAGCAGACTAATTATCGTATCAAACCATTTAGATTAGATTTTTCAGCACTAAATATATTGATTGAGAAGTACAGCACAGAAATCACAAATTTATTTAATCAATATCAGATTAAGAATTATGGAACAATTCTAGATGATTTATCAACATTTCAACATGTAGAATACATTCAAAATGATACGTTCTATTTAGAGAAACTGAAATCTAATGTTGATTATATTTCGAATATAAACACAGATCAAATGGTGACATCTCAATTCAATCATTATAATTTACAGCATCATGCAATTAGACAACAACTTAATGATATAGGCTCTCGATATTCATCTAAAATTAAAAATTTTATGGGTTCTCAACCCGATATGTATAGCTTTAAAAAAGTTTACATACCCACTCTAAGAGGGCTACGTACATTTAGCGATAATAAAGATTATTACGCCAATAGGACAGTAAAAGACTATTTTCCCGGCTTGAATGATAACGGTTCTATATTTACAGGATTAGAAATGTATCAAATGGTAAAGAATTTACTGTTAGGCGATCTTGATGCAAGAGAGAAGATTACTGATTTTCAGACATTCTTAGGAGAGACTTTTTTTGATGGGGAATCAGTTGCTTTAATACCCAGTATCAATTCCGATGTCTTAAATGTAAAAATTGGAAAGGAAAAGGAACGTCCCATATTCGGTATGGGAGATGGTATTCAATCTATAATTGTTTTAACTTTTCCTTTATTCATAAATAGAGACGAAAACCTCCTAGTGTTTATTGAGGAACCCGAATTATACCTACACCCCGGGTTACAGCGAAAACTGATCGAGACTTTTATAAGCTTTAGTAATTTCCAATATTTCATAACAACCCACTCAAATCACTTTTTGGATATTACATTAGATATCGAACAAATATCAATATATACTTTTAGAAAACATTTCGAAAGCGATGAAACAAAACGCGAGGTTACTGCCAACTTTCTCGTGGAGAACACTAGCAACGAAGACAACACTATATTGGAAATGATTGGTGTAAAAAGCTCTTCTGTGTTTTTATCAAATTGTACAATATGGGTTGAAGGCATCACTGACCGATACTATTTAAGACATTATCTTGGATTATATATGCGAATGATTCAAACAAATAACAGTATAGTTTATAAAGAAGACCTGCATTATTCCTTCGTTGAATATAGTGGAAGTAACATCACCCACTGGTCGTTTTTAGATGATGATATTACAACTGGTGAACCAAAATATCGATCTATGAATGCTGATAGATTGTGCAGTAGACTATTCTTAATTACTGATAAAGATAGCGAAATAAAGCTTGAAAGACAACGCAAATTAAAAAGAAAGCTTGGAGCGCGTTATTATTGTCTTAAGGGTCGGGAGATAGAAAACTTAATAAGTAAAAATGTATTATTGCAAGTAATAGCAGATTACGAAAATAAATCTGTTGATGAATTACAGTTTCGTACGACGGTCAGTGAAAAAGCTTATAAGGAGAATTATTTAGGTACATACATCGAAAACAATTTACTCCAAAAACAAAGAAGGGGTAATTATAAGGCGTCTTCTGGAACTATTAGCGATAAGCTAGGTTTTTGCAAGAGAGCAATCGAGAATACAAAGGAAATAAGAGACCTATCCGCTGAAGCACTTAAAGTAGTAAAGAAAATTCATGAATTTATTGTAGAACAGAATAAATAACAGCTAGAGCGTAAAACCACAACTTGACATAGATCCTCTTGGGGATAGATAGAGATAGCGGTAAGGAGACGGAGGGGTCTGTACAATGAAACATGTAACCTTTGAAATCGATCCAAATGGGAAATACTAGACCCATCATCATTCGATTTCGGAGGACTTATCCACGAACATCCTTACGAAACTGAGAGAGCTTATTTCCTCTCAAAACAGGCTACAAATTATGTAACGGAACTGATAAGCGTTATTTGAGTCGGAAATGATGATAGTACCGCGAAATCTCCTCAATAGCGTCTCTCAGTTTCGCTACGCCTCGATAATCCTTGATTTTGCTGAAATAAGACTTCTCAGTTCCGTTACGTATGGACAAGGCATTAATTCATGCAAAAGAGCAGAATTCAAAGCGCCCCAGATTCAAAAATGATGCAGCGCCATCAGCCTATATTGAACTGACAGCCTAAAAGCAGCCGAAATAACTAAGGGGCTGCCCCTTAATCATCTAAAGATGACTTTTGGGCCAGCCCCATAATTATTAGGTTGAAATGGTCAAAACGCCGCGCATTAGAACGCGTTAGTGAAAGTTAAAAAGGGCGCCCCATTGTAAGTTCTCTCCGATCCACTGAGCACCCCGGACATACTATATAGGACAAAATAGCTAATTTCGCCAATCCCACTTCTATTTATCATTGTGGCATCTACATGACCTATAGAGCCGCCGCCCTGGGGAGGGAAGGTATCATAACGGATAAAGGCACGTGATTCAGCGCCATTCCCATTCACCACGTCTACATAATCCAGCTCACCTGGATCAATAAGATGTGATGAAGAGGGTATGATTACATTTCCCTGGCGAAAGGTAATAACAAGCCTACGATTAGACGTATCGTTGTAAAAATAGAATCTTTTCGTAAATGCGTTGGGGGTAGTGTTAATGCCACTTGAAGGATCGTTAATGGAACCGGTTCGTTCGCTACTAAAGGTACGTGAAACGATAACGAGTAGAATAAACAAAACTAAAATGACGCTTACGCTAGCTCCAAGACCACTTTTATAGTTACTGATAGCCGCAATTTTTGACTTGTCATTCAAATTGCATTCCTCCCGTGAAAGGTCTTTCTACTATTTTCTTCACTTTCTCCTGATGCTTGTGGACTTTATATCAACATAGTATGCAAACGTAGTTATATGGATTCTGGCATCTGTCCAATAGATTTCCTCAATCGAAAAAGGTACATTTCCTCAAATTGCTTGAGGAAATGTACCTTCTTCTATGTTCGGGCTTTTGAGTGGCCTTTCAATGCAGCCCGGCCTGTTTCTCAGCTATGTTCAGCGGTAGCCCACTGGAGCCTGCGGCGCCCCAAACTGATACGGATTGGCATAGGCAGCCTGTGTAGTACTCTGCTGCGAATATGGCTGCTGACCATACGCCGGGAAGTACGTCTGCGCGAATGCGGTGGGCTGCTGGGCATAAGGCTGTGCGTAGCCCTGCATCTGACCATAGGTCGGCTGCGGGAAATAAGGCTGCGGATAATAGCTTGGGGCTTGCGTGCGGTAAGGCGTCTGGCTGTAAAGGAAAGCTGGCTGCCCCGAAACACTCGTTCCTGCCCAATGAGGTGCAGTCCCGTAGGCAGAAATGCCGACGGGAGGAGCTTCTTCCTGTTCGGCTGAACGGAATTCGTCTAGCTCGCGATTTTTCTGGCAGTTATCCAGCGGCCCAATGCCAACCGTCTGCGTAATCGGCGAGATAGCTGCCTTATATTGTGCCTCATCCAGACAGTAAGTCTCAGCCATCACATTCGTCGGGGTGAGACGCAAAATATCCGAACCTAGAATAACCTGCGGCGTCGGTGCGTCGAATACCGCCAGTATATGCGTGTTGTCCGATGTCGCTTCCTCAAAGTGCCACCAGCCCTGAGGCACGACGACAACCTGTTGCGGCGTAATCGGGATGCTGATCAGCTTGCCCGTAAACGGATTGATCATCGATACAGTAACCGTTCCCGAGACGAGATAGACTAGCTCTGATGCATTTTGATGATAATGCGGCTCCACAAAATGGCCCTTGCTCATGAAGATGTCCAACAGCGATGCAGATCCCAAGGTCGGCAGCTGCTTGTAACCGAGCAGATTAAAGTAGTTCTGGTCATTGGTCTTGGAGACGGTGTTATTTCTCATATCATACGTAAACGTAAGATTGGGATTGGTGTAATCCATATAGGATATCGTCATTGTCCCCATCCTTCCCCATGATGGTCTAGTTGCATATAGAATGAGGATATGTGCCACATCGGCCGCTAATACGTATTTTTTTGCTCCCCTTTGACGCTCGAAGTCCAGCAAATACGATTAAAAGAAAACTTTACCTGGAAAATATATACGTTTCAAGTAAAATCAAAAGCGATATTCCTTATTCAAAAGGTGGTCGATTGCTTTGAACAGCCCTACCGAAATCAATGCCCCGCAAAAAAGTCTATTCCACAACCGATTCTTTCAAACGATTCTGCTGTCTAGCGTGCTTCTGCAAATTGGTATATGGGTGAGAAACTTCGCTATTCTACTGTATGTAGCTGAGCGCACAAACGACGATCCTTACGCAATATCGCTAATCAGCGTAGCCGAGTTTGCCCCGATATTCGTTTTTTCGTTCATTGGAGGCACCTTCGCCGACCGCTGGCCGCCCAAATTAACAATGGTATGGTGCGATCTGCTTTCCGCCGTTTCCGTATTTGTCGTGCTGTTAACGATCCATTTTGGCTCCTGGCAATCGGTGTACTTTGTTGCTTTTATATCCGCTATAATGTCGCAGTTTTCCCAGCCCTCAAGCATGAGGCTGTTCAAGCAGCATGTGCCGGAGAGCCAACTGCAGCAAGGGATGGCATTGTTCCAAACGCTCATCGCCACGTTTATGGTGCTTGGCCCCATGCTCGGAACGTTTATCTACAGCCGCTATGGTCTGGAAAAATCTATTGCTGTCATGGGTGTGGCCTTCCTGCTGTCTGCACTCGTACTTGTACGGATGCCCAAGGATAAATCTCAGCCTCGCCCGACTCCCGTCAAAGGCCAGTTTCGCCGGGAGCTTATGGAAGGATTCCGTTACGTCTGGGAAAGCCGGGTGCTGCGGATGCTTGGACTCGCGTTCATTCTTGCAGGCCTCGCCGTCGGCGTGGGGCAGGCGCTCAATTTGTTTATCGTGACGGAAAGGCTTGGCAAGGATAAGGACTTCCTCCAGTATATATTTATGGTCAGCGGCGCAGCTATGCTGATCGGCGGCGGAATCGTCGCGGCATTCGCCAAGCGAGTCTCTCCTCAGTTGCTGCTGGCGATTGGAATGGTCAGCGGGGCTATCTGCATGGTCATAGTCGGTTATTCCACCAGCGTGCCGCTTACGCTCAGCGTTCAGTTTATTAATGGACTCGTGTTTCCATGCGTTCACATTGGCATCAGCACAATGATTCTGAAATGGACGGATGCGTCCATCGTCGGACGTGTGAACGGTGTGCTCAATCCGCTGTTTGCCGGAATGATGGTCATATCCATGTCGATTGCCGGCCCGCTGAAGGACATCTTTTCCGTTGTCTCTATTTACAGCGGCGCGGGACTGCTGTTCCTGATCGGCGCGTTGGCCATGGTGCCAGTCATTAGCCTCAAAGCGCCGCAGCAGTCATCACAGACGCAAGCCGCTCCTTAGTCTCTGCTCCATGGACGCTCAAACAGCCGTTTCCGCACCGGAAACGGCTGTTTTTCTATTTTATCTGCCGGAACAACAAAAGACCTTCGAAGCGCCGTTCTCCCGAAAGAGAACTCGTGCTCAAAGGTCTTTTATTTAAGCATGATCCCCTATAACTGCGAGAGGTCCAGCCTCGCTTAATCCCTCAGCTCAACCGTCCAACCGAATGGATCTTCTTTCTCGCCGCGCTGCAGGCCGGTCAACTCATCGTAAAGCCGCTGCGACAACTCGCCGGTGCGACCGCCGTTCAGCGTCATCGCCTCTCCCTGCCAGTACAGTTCACCGATCGGCGAGATGACTGCCGCTGTACCCGTACCGAACGCTTCCTTGAGTTCGCCATTTTTGTGCGCGTCGGCCACTTCTTGCATCGATAGCTGGCGCTCCTCAACTTCATAGCCCCAATGCTTCAGCATCTGAAGCACGGAATCACGCGTAATGCCATGCAGAATGCTGCCGTTAAGCACCGGTGTGATTATTTTGTCCCCGATTACAAAAAACACGTTCATGCTGCCGACTTCCTCAATGTACTTGCGCTTTACGCCGTCCAGCCACAGAACCTGAGAATAACCCTTAGCCGTCGCTTCTTCCTGTGCTTGCAAGCCTGCAGCGTAGTTACCCGCTGTCTTTGCTTCGCCTACACCACCTGGAACAGCGCGTACATAACCCGACTCCACATAGATCGAGACTGGATTCACACCTTCGGAATAGTAAGCGCCAACCGGCGATAGGATGATCATAAACTTGTATTGATGAGAAGGAGATACGCCGAGCGTCGCTTGAGTCGCGATGACAAAAGGACGCACATACAGCGAAGTTCCTTCCTCCGAAGGCACCCAGTCGCGCTCCACAACGAGCAGTTGGCGCAACGCTTCAAGGAACAGCTCCTCGTCAAGCGTAGGGATGCTCATGCGGATATTAGACAGGTTCATCCGTTTAATATTGCTGCGCGGACGGAACAAAAGCACGCGGCCGTCGGCTGTCAGATAAGCTTTGAGTCCTTCGAAAATCGTCTGGCCGTAATGAAATACTTTAGCAGCGGGATCGAGCATAATGGGTTGGTAAGGTACGATCCGCCCGTCATGCCAGCCTTGACCCTTATCGTAATCTAAAATAAACATATGATCCGTGAAGCGGGTGCCGAATACCGATCCCTGCAGCGATTCCTTCGCCTTTGGGGAAGCGGCGCGCTCAATTTTGAACTCGTAAGCCATCTGCATTACTTCCTCTCTCGTCGTACGCCTCGTCAGGCGATCGTTCATTCTTTTACTAGTCATCATACCAACACATTCGCTATAGTTAAAGGACAGGTTTTACCAAGTTCTCCATACCTTCAAGGTATGGATACACACTCTTCCTTCTCCACTCCATCCCCATTCTTGCCCAAAAGGAGACTTCCAAAAATGGATATGCGGCAGCTCAATTATTTTGTGACCATTGCACGCGAAGGGCAGATCACGCGAGCAGCCCGCTTGCTGCATATGGAGCAGCCTCCACTCAGTCGCCAGCTGAAGCAGATGGAGGAGGAGCTCGGCGTCGTGCTTTTCGACCGCGTGGGTCGCAGCCTGCGGCTGACTGCCGCTGGCAAGCTCCTTTTGGAGCGGGCGGAGCGGCTCATGCGCGACTTCTCGGATACGCTACAGCAGGTGCGGGAGCTGGACGAAGGCATTCGCGGTGTGCTGTCCGTTGGCGCCGTCGTCTCCTGTATCTCGCTGCTGCCGGAGCCGATCCGGCAGTTTCACCGCCTTTATCCCGAGGTCACCTTCAAAGTGCATGAAGGGGATCATTTTTCGCTTGGGGAGGAGCTGGACGGCGGCGGCATCGAGCTGATCATCACACGGCTGCCATTTGAATTCGATTCGGGCCCGTCCGCTTTTGAGACGGCTGTACTGCCATCCGATCCCTTCGCAGCGATCCTGCCGACCGGCTGGGCGCCGGAGCGGGAAGGGCCCATTACGTTCACAGAGCTGGCCCGGCACCCTTTTCTCACACTGAAAACTGAACGCACAACCGCCATGCACGAAAAGGTACTTCAGGAATTCCACCGCGTCGATTGCGAGCCGCGTATTCTCTGCGAATGCTCAAGCGTCGCCGTCATCCTCTCGCTCGTTTCCGCTGGCATTGGGGCAACCGTGCTGCCACGTTCCGTTCTAAATTCATTCCAGATGTCGGATATGGAGCCCCGTGAGCTGGAAGGCGAAAGCTTCCACTCCGAGGTCGGCATCGTTTGGCGGCGGGATCGCTACCTGTCCAAGAGCGCCCAGCGATTCATCGCCACGTTGTTGGAGGGACGCTTGTGAGCTGGAGGAGCTAGGGGAATCCTAACAAGCGAATTGCAACCCATTAAAAAAACGGTCACCCTGCCCCCGGCCTTACGCCAAGGTCAGGATGAACCGTTCCAATTCATTGGCCATGGCATACAGGCTGGCTCTCGTTTCAAATTCTTCGCGCGTTTCTGGCAATGGCAGCTCCCTATGGTATTCACGGATCGCGCGCAGCCGCTCATGGTAGTCGCGCCCGCCGGGAATCGTATTCCAGTGATCCGCCAAATCGTCCAAAAACTCTCCGATCCGCTGTCCCTGCTCCACTCTTGCATCTACCTGGGAGACGAGCGGCATCATCGTTTTCAGAATATCGACCTGCTTGCGCCGCGTCTCATAGTACGTATAAAACACGCTTCGCCGCCCGCTGAAATCATTCTCCGTCGTCTGAATGCCTAGCGCCCGAGCCTGCTCCAGCAGTGCCGTCAGCTCCAACAGTTCACGCCCGTCCCAAAGGCTAGTCCCATCCTTCAAATAAACGGCAAGCTCCCGCAAAATGTTCTCGATCCGGGTCTCGATCCGCCGTCTCAGCTCCTGAATCTGGCGTTCAACGCCAGGCATGTACAGATTGACAACGAGCGACATGCCGAGACCAATCAGAATGATCATCAACTCATTGCCGACAAAAGAAAGCGTCAATCCTTTTTGGACATATACATGCATCATGATGACCGAGCTGCTGGCGATGCCGCCGGTACAGCGCAGCTTGACGCAAAGCGGAATCAGGATAAGGAAAATCAGCATGAACAGCAGCGCATGATAGCCGATCAGCTCGAACAGCAGGCCCGATACTGTGATCGCTACGAGGCAAGCCAGCAATCTTTCCCAGATGGCGTTGAATGACTGACGCCTCGTTTTCTGAATGCAGAGCAGCGTGAGGATGCCCGCCGAGGCAAAGTTCAGCAGTCCAAGCTGCCCAGCGATCAGCACGGATAGGCTGACGCCGATCGCGGTTTTTAAAGTGCGGAATCCAATCCTCATGACTAACTCCTTGTTATCTCTGGCTTTGACCCGAATTATATCATCCAAGGCTTTGCCTGACTAATCTACTCCACGTTGGGACTCCTCCGGCGCGCTCAAGTAGCTTGGACTACTTGCTTCGCTCATCGGGGCCGCTTCCGGCGCGTTCAAGTAACTTTGACTACTTGCTTCGCTCATCGGGGCCGCTTTCGGCGCGTTCAAGTAACTTTGACTACTTGCTTCGCTCATCGGGGCCGCTTCCGGCGCGCTCAAGTAACTTGGACTACTTGCTTCGCTCGTCAGGGCCGCAATCGAGCGTTTCAAGTAACTTTGACTACTTGCTTCGCTCATCGGGGCCGCTTCCGGCGCGTTCAAGTAACTTCGACTACTTGCTTCGCTCATCGGGGCCGCTTTCGGCGCGTTCAAGTAACTTTGACTACTTGCTATCTCAGGCAGATTTGGCCGTAGAGTAAATAACCTTCTCTGAAACAATATGCATGCCAGCTTCTCCTTCAAGCTGTATGGAAAAAACAATTTTATAGTCACCTACATCTTCAAATTCATAAGAAATATCTTCGCTATTAATCCAAAAATTATTTTTCCCTTGTTCGGGGAAATATTTATCGCCTTTGCGGCGTTCTTCAATCAACGTCTCCTTCCCATCGGGATTGATGAGAATAAACTTGAAAGCCGCCAGCTCAGCTTCAAGGCTGTCGACCTGTGCAAACACACGGAATTTGATTTTTTCATCCTTGTAAACGGCTCCAAAAACATTCTTTCCGTCCGTCGTTAACATGTGGACGTTAGGCTTAATTATTTTCGCATCCTGCTTATTCTTGTCCCATAATATAATGCTGTTAAACGCATCTTTAACAAACTGGGATGAGAAATATAAGTTGTTATCCAGCAAAAGTGCGGAACTTCCATCCTTAGATGAATTCACTTCCACATTATTGATCCACACGCCGATCTGGCGCAGTGCGGGGGCAGCATTCACGGTAGTTACAGCCAAAAGATTGACGATAAAGATGACTACTATGAACTTCTTTAATCCGGATTTCAGTAGAATCACTCTCCCCATTCTCCGATTAACTCTCTTAAAAATCATACTCCTGTCGGAGAGAGAAGTTTCTCTTATTTTTATAAAATATACAAATTATTACTATTATTTCACCCACTAACACTCTAGGATTCGTTAGATTCGGAAAAAACCCATTTCCGCATTCTAAGCCCCGTATGATTCGTTAGCCGTCAAATGCAGAGCAGAGACCACTTACAAACCACGGGAGCTGAGCGTGAGTTGGGCTTCAACGCAGCTCCTCCCCGAGCCGCAAGCAAGCAAAAAAACCAGCCGAGCAGTCATGCCTGCTCGGCTGGTTCCCCAATGTAAGGTTACACCGCGCGCCGCAAGAAGCTGGTCCAACCAGCCCCGAGGAAAACAACAAAGCTGCCCGCGACCACGATGAACAGCGTTTCAAGCGAGACAGTGAATGCACCTACATCGTAGCGGTCCTGCGGCATCATGGCGAGCAGCGGCTGAGCCCATGGATACCAAGGAGCGATGTCTTCTGAGTTGGTCACAAGCATATTCGGCAGCGTAAACACAACGTTGACCGCAAGCGGAGCGGCAAAGCTCTGCCAAGCTGTCGACACCCACAGCTGAAGCGCCGCGAGCGGAAGAGAAGCAAGCCAGCCGTACCCTACAAGCATGCTGATCATTTCCCAAGGTATAGCGTCAATCGGTGCTCCTTTTAACATCCCTCCAACGAGTATTGCCGCTCCATAAAGCAGTTGCAACAACGCTAATAACGCCGCAAGAACCATCATCTTAGCGAGGTACACCGAGGAGCGCCGCACCGGCAGCGCGGCCAGCTGCTTCCAACCGCCTGCGGCATGTTCATATCGGCATATAAGAGCGGCACAAATGCCGGTCAACAGCGGCAGGAAAAACAAGCCATGCACCGTCGCACCGACGGCCAGCGCTTCAAGCCATGTCTGGAGCGGGTCTTTTCCTATATCCAATGGGCTCCAGCCGCTAAGGGCAGCCAAAATGGGGCTGATCGGCAGCAGCAGCCAGATGATGGAGCGGCGCAGCTTGATCCATTCCGCAGGGAGCAGCTTTTTCATATCAGCTCACATCCTTCCGGGCAAAATGCGCATAACCGATCAAAATCACCAGAAGACCCGTTGCCGTACCCGCTCCGGCTATCGTTAAGCCCATTCCGGGCTCCACCACCTGATACGCCCAACCCCAGGGCGTCCAGTCCGGCAAAGCGATGCTGAACAAGCTCAGCACCATGCCGAGAACGCCGACCGTCATCGGCACTGCCTGATTACTCATCGTGAGCGACAGCCAGCTCTGTAGAGCGATGAACGGCAGCAGCGCCAAATACGCTAAATACGATTGTTTAAACAGCTCCGCCCAAGGTGTTGAGGAAACCTCCAGCCCCAGTGCAAGTCCAAAAACGAAGGTGAAAACAAGCAGCAGCGTACAGGAGAAAAGAAGCAGCAGAAGCGTCACAGCCACCTTGCCGGCAAATACTTGCAGCCGTGTCACCGGCAGCGCGAGCAACTGCTTCCAGCCTCCCGCCGAATGCTCTACACCTGCTGACATAGAAGCGACAAGCGCCAGCCCGATGAACAGCGCGGGCATTTTCAGCCAGAATACTTGTCCGAGCAGGCCTTCCCAAGGATCGCCAGCATACTGTTCCATCAAATAATCATAGCGAAGCCCATAATTGACGGCTTGCAGCAGCACAACACCCAGCGGCCCGATGATGGCCAGCGCGACTATCCATTTACGGCGGATTTTCAGCAGCTCCGCTAACAAAACACGAGAGAACATTAGAGGCTCCCTCCCGTACCGGTCATTTCCAGGAACACACTTTCCAGAGAGGAGCGCTCCTCCTCAACGCGGTAAACTAGATGCCGCTCACGCACAAGCTCTGCCACAATCGCCGCGACTTCGCGGTCGTCACCACCCGAAACCGTCAGGCCGCGCTCATCTCGCTGCGCCTCATAACCCTGCTCCAGCAGCCGCTTCCAGGCGGCTTCAGGCTCACTCACGTTCAACCGAATGCGTCCTGCGGTGCGCTGTTTGAGGCGTTCGATACTATCCTGGTACACGAGCTTGCCTGCCGTAATGATGCCAACACGAGTCGCCATCTGCTCCACCTCCGACAGCAGATGGCTCGACAGCATAATCGTCACGCCGCGCTCAGTGGGCAGGCTTTTGATCAGTTCGCGAATCTCCTGGATGCCAGCGGGGTCCAGTCCATTGGTCGGCTCATCAAGGATGAGCAGGCGTGGATGTCCCAGCAGAGCCGCCGCGATGCCAAGCCGCTGTTTCATGCCGAGAGAGTAGCCCCTCGCTGCGCGATTCGCGTCCTTTTCCAACCGGACGATGCTCAGCGCCTCCGCAATCCGTTCCTTCGGTACATCGAGAAGACGGCGGATGATCTCCAGGTTCTCCCGGCCCGTTAGATGCCCATAATAGGAAGGGTATTCTACCAGCGAGCCCACTTGGCGCAAAATGTTCAGACGATGCTCCGCCAAATTCTGGCCGAACACCTTAACCTTTCCTCGCGTCGGACGCGCCAACCCTAGCAGCATGCGAATTGTCGTCGTTTTACCCGCGCCATTCGGCCCTAAAAAACCGTATATATCCCCTTCGCCAAGCTGCAGATCGACCCCGTTTACAACCGCTTTTCCGCCAAGCTTTTTGGTCAGGCCATTCGTTTCCAACAGCCACTTGCTTGGGCTTAAGTTGTTGTTCCCCATATGATTCATCCTCTCCTCACCTCTTCCTCTATCGTAGCGACTAAAGGTTAAAAGCCGGTCAGGACGAAGGTTAAATAACGTTTAAAAATCAGTGGGCGAATCATTAGCCAGATGGCGATTCAACTCGTTCGGAATCCCGCCTGATCGCGATGATCGTGCCGGTTGATCCGGAGCGGACGTGCTTGTGAAGATTCTGTTCAACAAGCATAAGATCGACAATGGCGAGGCCAAGGCCAGTGCCTTTGAAGGTGGACTCCGCATCCATGCCGAGGCCACGGTCCTCGACCACTAACGTCCCGCTGTTTTCCGGCAACAAACGAACGGCGACATAACGGCCGGATGCGGCATGGCGCAGTACATTTTGCAGCAGATTGTCTACCACTCGCTCCAGCCATTGTGGATCAGCCCGCCACCAAACAGGCTCCTCCGGCAAATCCGAGTCAAGCTCTATCTCAGCCTGCTCAAGGACGGGATACCAAGCGGCCAGTTGAGTACGCAATAATCTAGCTATATCGATGCGTTGGGGGCGGTAAGGGTATTTGCCAGCGACGAGCAGATTGTACGAAAAAAGATTTTCCATCAGCTCGGACGTATAGTCCAGCTTGCCGATCATGAGCTGCAAGGACTCCTTGCCCTGCGCGCTCAAATCCTCTCGCCCCAGTGTGTGCGCATGAGCACGGATGACGGTGAGCGGCGTGCGCAGGTCATGCGCAAGCCTCATAACAAGATCGCGGCGCAGCGCTTCCTCCGCCCCCTCACGGCGACGTGATTGCTCCAGCTCGCGGATCATGCCGTTGAAGCTTTGCTCCAGCCGACCGATCTCATCACTGCCCGAAAGGGCGACCGGCAGCGGCAAGCCGCTCTCCGATGGTAGCTCCATCGCTGCCTGCAGCCGCACGAGACGCCGCCGAATGCGAATAAAGAATAGGAAGGAGACGAACAGGTACAAAGTGAGCATGATCATCACACCGATCGCGTACACCGTGCTGCCGACTCCGTCTAGCCTTTGGGAGTAAGGAAGAGTTAGGTAGCGGGGCACCTCCACGACGATGAAGCCTTCGCTGCGGCTATCGCCGACGAAAGAGACAACCGTGTAGCGAACGCCGCTCACTGCTTCTTTCATATACTCAACGGTGTAGGCGGCCGACCACTGGGCAGGGAGATCATGGCGTGCGGGAATGGCGTCATGAAGCCTGCCCTCCCCGTCGACGCGGAATACTTTGGAGCGCGGATATTTCTGTATCCATGCTTTAAGCCGGGCCGCTGCCTGCTCCTTGCTCTCGCCGCCCATAGCAGCCGCTTCCGCTTCCCAAGCCAGACGAAGCTTGGTCGTATTGGAGTAAATGGAAGGCGCAGCTGGCGGATGGAGCCAGCTCAGCGACGTCATCGTCGCTAAGCCGACGAGCGAGAGCAACAGTGGCAGCATGACAAGCGCGGAGAGCACAATTAGGCTGTAGCGAGCGATCAGCGACGGACGCCGCAGCTTTTGGATAAGCTTTTTCATGAGGGACGCACCCGATAGCCGATGCCCCGTACCGTCTCGACCAACCGCGGATTGGCGGGATCACGCTCGATTCGTTCCCGAAGGTAGCGGATGTGTACCATGACGGTTTTGTCGCCCTCCAAATAAGACTCGCCCCAGACCGATTCATAAATCTGCTCTTTAGTCAGGATGCGCCCGGGGTTGCGCAGCAGAAACAGCAGAATTTGCAACTGCTTCGGCGTCAGCGCAATTTCCTCTCCACTCTCCGCATCAGTGACCGTCAGCTCGCGCGGTCTCACCTCCAGATGGCCGAGCCGCACAGGCTGATCCTCTCCTTTGCCAAAACGTCTCAGCAGTACCTCGACCCGTGCCCCCAGCTCATCAGGGTGGAAAGGCTTTGTTACATAATCATCTGCAAAATGCAGGCCTTGCAGCTTGTCTTCGACGGCCGAGCGGGCGGAGAGCATGAGAATCGGCAGACCCGGGCAGCATTTTTTCAGCTTTTGGCCAACGGTAAAACCATCCAGCCCCGGCAGCATGACATCGAGAATCGCCAAGTCAGCATCCGCCGCCAACTCCTCCGCGCCCTCTCCGCTGGGCAGCCACTCCACCTCGTACCCGCGTTCCTTCAGATCGCGCGACAGCCAGCTGCCGATGTCAGGATCATCCTCGATATAAAGCAGTTTTGCTTTGCCGTTCATAGTTGCTTCCCCCTGCTTAAGTTCTTATATTAAGTTATCCAATAAATGTAATATAAGGAAATTTCCTCAGCGAATATATCGTTCATTCTTCTCTTCATCATAGCCTTCTCATCTGTCCTCGCGGAAGTTAAAATTCGTTTAAAGGCGGGGATGAAGCATCAGCCGGGTCGTCTCCAGAAAGAAATGAAGTCTCATAAGTAATCCTTAAATCCGACCATTACAACCAATTGGCATGTCTTTATTTATGATGAAGCAAAGGCCTTGGCCTGGGATGCGGAGCGGTAGCTAGCGATCCGAAAACCTAGGACTTCAGGAGCATATTCCAGATCGGCGCACAACTGCAGCGGCGATAAGCGCGTCCAACTGTGTCGAGAACCCACACAGGAAGGAATTTGCTCTTATGAATAACTCCAATGATTCGCTCCATAAAATCGTTGAAAAATCATCTACCCGTGGTGTCCGCAAAGCGACACTCGCCCTACTGAGCGCCGCCATGCTTGCCGGCAGCGGCAGCTTCCTGCCGCAAGCGGCATCGGCCGCGCCTGCAACGGCGGCAACTGGCTTCGCCGATGTAGCGGCCAAGCACTGGGCGGCCAGCGACATCGCCTGGGCCGCTGCCGCCGGCTACGTCCAGGGCGACGGCAACGGCCGCTTTCGTCCCTCCGGCGAGCTCAGCGAGCCGGAGTTCCTCGCCCTGGCGGCGCGCGCCTACGGCGTCGCGCCCGCCAAGGGCACAGCTTCCGGCGCGGCCTGGCACGCGCCGTACTACGCTGCCGCCGCCGCGCAAAGCTGGGCGGCGTTCCATGCTGCGCAGCCAACCGCCCGCTATTCGCGGGGCGAGGCAGCGCAGCTGCTTGCCTCCGTCGCTGGGCGCTCCGGCGGCGAAGCTGACGCCGTGGCCTGGCTGCTCGCGGAGGGCATCGCGAGCGGGCGCACGGCGTCTACTGCTGCCGGCTACGAGAGCGGCAGCACGCTGACCCGGGCGGAGGCGGTTGCCCTCCTCCGCCGCATGCTGAAGGCGCACCCGGCGCCTGGCGGCACGCCTTCAACCAATACCTCCGGGCCGCAGCTGCGCGGCGTCCACCTCGGGGACAGCGAAGCGGCCCTGATCGGGACGCTTGGCGCACCAGATCGCAAGGACCCGGCGCAGGAAGGTTTTGTCTGGTACATTTACAATAAGGATTACACCCGTTATATGCAGGCTGGAGTAAGCGGCGGCAAAGTCGTCGCGCTGTACTCCGGTTCGCCGCAAGCATTCGAGGATGGCGGCGGTCTGTGGCAAAAGCTTCGCCCCGGCATGAGCGCAGCTTCGCTGAAGCAAGCTTCAGGTCAGACGATTCCAGCCGCAAACAAAACCTTTTCCTTCACGTCCGGCGGAATCAAAACGATCTTCTACCTGGACACGCTGGATGAGGGCAAGCTAGATGCCATGCTCGTCCTGTCCGGCAGCTCTTTTGGCGCCGCTCCAAGCGCCAATGAGCTCGCTTCCGCCTATGAGCGCCAGGTATTCGACCTGACGAACGCATTCCGAGCGAAGCGCGGTGTCCGAGCTCTGGCTTGGGATGACACAGCCGCTCTCGCAGCGCGTAAACATAGCGAGGATATGGCTAAGCGGGATTATTTTGACCATACGAATCCAGACGGAGAAAGCCCGTTCGACCGCATGAAAGCTGAAGGCATCCGCTACTCCGCCGCAGGAGAAAATATCGCATACGGCTACCGTAACGCCATCGAGGCGCATAACGGCTGGTTGAACTCCTCCGGCCACCGGAAAGCCATGCTGAACGAGCTCTACACCCTCCTCGGAGTAGGCGTTCATGACTCTCGTTATACCCAGAACTTCTATACGCCTTTATAAAATCTCTTATTGAACCAAAGAGCCTGCCAACCGTTGAAACGGTGCGCAGTCTCTTTTTTTCTACCTGTCATCTGTCATCTGTCATCTATCACCTATCACCTATCATCAATCATCTGCCACCTGTCACCCTTTTCGCATCCCTCATCACCATGAGACTGGCCTCCATCGCCCAGGAGGGGTACAATAAAGCGTCGGCGGCTGTAACAGCCGTCCAACCTTCTAATAAAGGAAGTCCAAACACTATGATTCCATCCGACCAAACCACTTCTAGTCTCCCATACAAACGCGACGGCGACGGTGACGACATCGGCCTCGGCTATCTATATACCTATGCTTGCCATGAATCCGAGGTGGAGCTTTGTTCGCTTGAGCTGCACTGCCTGTTTCCCGGCGTCCAGCTTGACCCAAACTTGCGTGCTTTCCGCCACTCCCGGCGACTTGATCCTAGCCGCAGCCCTTTTATTAAGCAGCGACTAAGCATTCGACTGGACACTGCTTCCAAGGAGGAGTTAATGGTGGCGGCAGCCGAAGTTCTTACCTCTGGAGAGGGGACCTTTCGTTCCCGTTATGTCAAAATAGGTGCATCAGACGAGCCCGAAAATGAGCAAAGGCTCGCCTTAGAAAGGCGTCTTGGCCTCTCCGTAACTGGAGAGCCGGACCTCAAACGGCCCGACATCGTCTTTGGCCTGACGCGGTTCCAAGGCCGCTGGCTCGCTGGTGAGCTTGCCCTGGCAGAGCCTGTTTGGCTGCGCCACAAGGACAAACCTCGCCAATACTCCACGGCGCTGCCAACGCGAGCCGCCAGAGCCGCTGTTAACATCGCTGCTCCCCAATCAACAGAAGCGCGGCTCATCGACCCCTGCTGCGGCATTGGAACCGTGCTGCTGGAGGCTCTTTCCATGGGGATGGACATCCGCGGCAGCGACCTCAACCCCTTGGCAGTAACCGGTGCGCGGGTGAATTTGGAGCATTTCGGCTACTCGCCGGAGCTTGCCGTTATTGCCGATATGCGCACCCTTGAAGGCCGCTTCGATGCTGCTATTTTGGATATGCCCTACAATCTCTGTTCGGTCTCTCCACCGGAGGAGCAGTTGGAAATGCTGCAATCACTACTGCGCCTGTCCGGCCGCGCCGTTATCGTGACATCGGAGTCGATTGAATCGATTATCAGGGAAGCTGGCTTCCAGATCGAGGCCACCGCGCGCTTGACCAAAGGAAATTTTGTCCGCTTCTTTCATTTCTGTGTTGGAAAGTCTTGACAACTTTAAGGGCAGCGAGTTATAGTTGATTCACCGAACATATGTACGTCCCTGAATGCGGAAGCACCGCAGCGATTGGCTCTTTGAGCCGGTTTGCTGCGGTGCTTTTCTGCGTTCTGAAGACAAATCTAAGGAGGATTATTATGACACGCTTTGTATTTGTTCGATTCAGCCTGCTTGCCCGCCTGCCGATTTTAGCCTTATCAGCTGCAATTCTACTGTCCGTCCTACTACCACCCGCTCCTGCGGCGGCCGCTTCATTGGAAATCAGCCCATCGGCTCAAGCAGGATTTGAAAAAACGACAGCCAAGGCAGATTCTGCAACTGCTGCGCGCCTGAACAGTAGCCGCCAGAACTATGCCTCCCAGCTTCAAGGGTTATCCGCCTATCGCCAGCAAGCTCAGGAGCTGCATAGTGGTGCAGTGAAGCTGGCTGCCTCCGTTCGCCAAGCTTCTGGCTCCATCGATAGGGACGCCATCCGTAACCAAGAGAATCGAGTAGCCAAGGTCAAGTCCGTCTACGAGCCGATGTATGCGGGATATACAGCGCTTAACAAGCGCATCAGGTCTGCCGGCAGCAAAGAATCCGCCAAAGCGCTGCGCATGCAGGCTGACACGATCCAGGCCGCTGTCCAGTTGGCTCGGCAATCAGTTCGCCTGCAGCAGGAGAAGTTGCAGAAGCTCACTCGCGAGCGCTCTGTCAAAATCGCCGCCATCCGCAAAACATTGTCCGGCCTTGAAGCCGTGAGTGATGAGCTGCGTGTCCGCAAATCCACAGCGCGTATACCGGAATCAGCTCTGCGCGACGCCCTGAAGGACTTCTCCTCTGCTGCCCGCAAAGGAGATGCCGTCCTTATGGAACGCTCGCTGGGCTCCATGCTCGCCAGCAGCAATCAACTGCTCAAGCAATGGGATGCAATTGTAGAGCTGGAACGCCGCTATGCCGCGATTGCCGAGCAAGCTCGCAGCCAGCTAGCAGGGTATGGGGTTATCATTGGCTGACTGGCTTCACATTTTGACCGTCTACGGCGGCAGCCTGTATTTTCTTGCGGTTGATGCCAACCAACAATGCCGTAATCAGATAAAACACTCCGGTCATCGTGTATACGATCTCGACTCCCCAGCGATCAGCCATCCATGACAGCAGCACAACCGACAGGCCAAAGAGAGAGTAAACCAATGTATTCTCTGCACTCATTACTTTCGGCAGTTGCTCAGGAGGGCAAGCCTTCTGGAACACCGTCCGGCGGGTCACCTCTCGCAGCTGTTGCGGAGGACCCATTAGGATGACGATCAACAAAGCTAGAGCAGGAGCTGTTATCCAGGCGAATGCCAGCGTAAGCAGGCCCATAATGCCCGCTCCCACTAAGATTGATAACGCCGGGAAGCGCGACAGACGGCGTGTAAACGTCACAACCAGCAACCCGCCGACGATGCATCCTGCAAAATATCCGCCATTAATGAAGCCGTACCATTCCGTTCCGGAACCAAGCTGTTCAGTCGCATAAACAAGCAGCATAGCGCCAATCCAAGCAGCGCCGACCGTGCCTTCAATCGCATCGATAATAATGAGCAGACGGAGCACCGGATTACGCCAAATATTTTGCCAACCTTCTTTAACGGACTCCCAAGCACTGCCCTTTTCCTTGCGAATGTGCTGCTCTCCTCCAGGCAATAACGATATCTCATCGTCCCTCTGTATATCGTCTTCAGCTTGCTCCGCAGCAGCGATAGCAGCCTTTGGCGTTGCCGGTTCCCGCAGCTGGAGCGTGAGTAACAACGCTACGGCATAAATGCCTAACGTGCCTAGCATGACGGTTGATGCTCCGAGCCAAGCGACGATAACACCGCCCGCAGCCCAGCCTGACATCATGACGATCTGATCTGTCGTAGACATCAGTCCGTTTGCTCGCAACAGCTCTCCTCTGCCGACATATTGCGGTATAAGCGCATTTCGTACCGGAGTGGTAATTCCGTCCGTGAAGGACAACATCGCAATCAGAACGAGCACAGTCGGAATATCCGACTCTACCATGTCTCGGCAGACCACAATGAGAAAGGCGAATAGGACAACTTGCAGCAACTGAGACAGCTTGATCAGCAGCGTGAGCTGGAACCGATCCATAACTAGAGGCGCGGCGACGCCGCAAATGAGCTGACCAACCACTCGGGCCAGCGGCACTAAGGATGCAAACATCGCCGAACCTGTCAGCTGGTAGACCATCGTAACAATTGCCAGCAGGTACAGCGTATCCCCTAAATTGGAAATGCTTTGCCCTGCCCACATGACACGGAACATGCGTGGATAAGCCATCTCTTCACCGGCTCCTTTTCGGCTGAACCGGCGTTCGGTTTCATGCCCAGATACTTTTTAAACATTTTTATTTATAAAGTCACTATACGTAACTTTCTCACTTCATGTCAACTGTTTCCATCCCACCGTTTCTTACTTCTTGCTTCTCACTTCTTGCTTCTTGCTTCTTGCTTCTTGCTTCTTGCTTCTTGCTTCTTACTTGCTGCTTCTTACATGTCGCCTGTCTCTTACCGTTTGTCCCCTGTCTCCTGTCATTTACTACTTGACGCTCCGACAGCCGGATCACTAAGTGTTACCAAGCAACACTCGTCCTTGATTGATTTACAAGCCTCCACTCCCTTTATATAATCACTAATTATAGCTAGATATAACGAGATTATAAGAATATGGGGAGCTGGAAGTGATGGCTGTAAAACAAACAAGGAGAAATAAACCGAGCTACTCGGTGTATGTCGCTGCTCTGCTCGTGATGCTGCTACTGCTGATCGCAGGTTGCGGAGCAACAGAACCCAGCAGCAACAATACAGCTGCGGGGAACCCAGCAGCCTCGCCAGCCGTTTCCGCGCCTGTGGGCGACACGACTATAGATGGCGGCATTGCGAATACCACTGCTCCAACCGCCCCACCTGATGAGCCCAACGAGCTGGTAGAACTGACGGTATCCGCGGCGGCCAGCCTGACTGAAGCACTGGGTGAAATTGAGACAAAGTTCGAAATCGCTCATCCAAACATTGAGATAAAATACAACTTCGGAGCATCCGGTACGCTGCAAAAGCAGATCGAGCAAGGAGCGCCGGCCGACCTCTTTTTCTCCGCATCGAGCAAAAACATGGACGCCCTGATTGCCAAAAACCTTGTTAACAAGGATCAGTCTGTGAACCTGCTAGCCAATACGCTCGTCTTGGTCGCTGGTAAGGACCACTCTGGGACGCTCGACAAGCTCGACGCGCTCAAGGGGGACAGCTACTCCTATATTGCTGTCGGCATCCCTGAAAGCGTACCTGCAGGACAGTACGCCAAACAAGCGTTAGAAGCCGCTGGACTGTGGACGGAGCTGGGGAAAAAGCTTGTTCAGGCGAAGGACGTTAAATCGGTGCTGCAAATGGTGGAAACCGGCAATGCCGAAGCTGGTTTTGTGTACAAAACCGACGCACAGAGCTCGGACAAGTCCAAAATCATTATGGAGATCGATCCTGCTTCCTATTCTTCAATTCTGTACCCGGCTGCAGTTTTGAGCAGCACGAGCCACCCCGTCCAAGCGACTGCTTTTTATGACTACCTGCGTTCCTCTGAAGCTCTCGATGTGTTTCTGAGCTTCGGCTTCACCGCTGCGCCATGATTGGCGCAGCGGTGGACTGGACGGCATTCTGGCCTCCAGTCCTGCTTTCTTTGAAAGTAGCCACGTTAGCCTCGATTATCTCCCTGCTGCTTGGCACAGCAGCAGCGCGTTGGATGTCTCGTGCTCGCTTCCGAGGCAAACTGCTTCTGGAAACGGCTTTTTTACTGCCGCTTGTGCTGCCGCCCACCGTTGTTGGCTTCGTACTGCTCGTCGTGCTGGGCCGCCGCAGCTCAGTTGGAAAACTGATCGAAGCGATGTTCTCCGCTCCGCTGGTCTTCTCATGGTGGGCGGCCGTAGTAGCGGCGGTGGTCGTCTCTTTCCCGCTCGTCTACCAGACAATGAAAACCGGCTTCGCCGGCATCGACCCTGACTTGGAGCAGGCGGCCCGTTCCGCAGGCGCGGGAGAGCTGCAAGTGCTCCGCTACGTAGCACTGCCGCTAGCGCTGCGCTCGTTGCTCGCTGCGCTAGTGCTCGGCTTCGCCCGCAGCCTCGGCGAATTCGGCGCAACGCTCATGATTGCCGGTAACATTCCCGGCGTCACCCAGACAGTGCCAACGGCAATCTACGTTGCCGTGGATAGCGGACAGACCACCATGGCCTGGGCCTGGACTGCAGCGATCATTTTGTTTTCTTTTCTGCTGTTGCTGCTCACCGGCAGCAACAGCCTGACTTCCCGCCGCAGCAGACCTTGATTGTGCGCTCGAAGCCGATTCTCACCTAACGCCAAAAAGGATTGCCGCCTCATGAGGGCAGCAATCCTTTTTCTTCAATGAATCAATCGACCAGACGCAAAAACGCCCGCCATATCGACTCGCTCAGCTTCAAGCTTTATTTGCTTGCAAGCTCAGCTTGCTTCGCTTTGTATACCTCTTGCCATTCTTCCTGGTAACGACGGTAGAACGCAGGATAACGGAAACGGAGCTGCAAGATTCCGTTGATGAGCTTCTCCGGATCTGCTTCCATACGGCTGAGCACTTCCGGTGGCAGCTGAGCGCGAAGGCCTGCTGCTGCTTCCTCATTGAACTCGCCGTAATACCATTCCATGTTGCGGATGACGATGGCTGGGTGAACCGCCGTATCCTTCTGCAGCTTCTCGAGCTCTTTGCTGAGAGCGTGCATCTCCTGCATCTGCTTGCGCAGCTCGCGGATCTCTTCGCTCTTGCTGTCCATGCCGTACACCAGCTCAGCGAACAGTTCCGCTTCGCGGAAACGGCCGGCTTGCATGTAGGACTGGCATTCTAGCAAGAGAACAACGCGAGCGCGGATAACATCATCTTCCGACTCCAGCGATTTCAAGAAACGACGGACGCGGAGCTGGATTTTGGACCAGCGGTCCCATTTTTTGAGATCGATGACTCGGTTAATGTACGCCACGATAAGCGGCAGATGAGAGGTGTTTTCCTCGCCCTCAGCTGGCAACGCTTGCTCTACAACGTTCCAGGCTTCCTCGCCCTTCCCGGTACGAATATAAGCAGCAGACAGCAGCGCAGCAAAGTTCACGCTACGCTCGGGATGAGCAGCACTCAGCTTCTCCAAACGCTCCACAACACGATCGTAATGTCCTTGCTCACCGAGCAGGTTGGCCAGCATCGCTTCGATGTCGGATGTTTCTTCGACATTGGATGCCGTTTGCAGCAGCAAAGGAACCTGCTCTTCGAAGGCTTCCCATTTCTGTTGGCCAATTAAAGTGTACAACAAAGCCGCCTGGATGGAGCCCAGCTCTGGCTGGCGCTCTTTCATCGCGGTGAAATGCTCTTCGGCTCCCGCGTAGTCTTCCTTGACTAGCGCCTCGCGTGCTTCGGCAAGCAGTCCCTTGAGAGCGTCGCCTTCCTCACCGGAGAGGCCATTCTGAATCCGGTTATCTAACTCCCCCGAAATAATGGAGAACAGATTGTCAATTCCAGGTCTTAATGTCCCTGCTTCAACTTGCGGGGAAGTTTGAATTTCCATGTCGGGTCCCTTCCTCTCTGCTTCCCATGCTGCAGCGTATAGAGTGGGGAATCTTGCTCCCTCTGCTGCCGGGACTTTATCCCGTCTATTATAGCATAGCTGGGCTCTCTTGCGGATACTGGTAGAATCAACTAGATAGACGAGCCACAGAGTCGAAGAGTTGCAGCATACTCGGCACGGGTTGAAGCACCGATTGCGGCGAAAAGTCTACGTTTTTCTGTGTCTTATGCCTTCCGTACTATTCTAGTTTTTTGCAAAAAGAAAAGCCAACCGCTATTCCGGCTGGCTGCTTCCACTATTCCGTGCATCTCCCATAGGCCGCATCCGATCCATTCAAGCCCGCAGATCAGCGTAATCTTTGCGCCGTTTGAACTGAGCGGCGGCATAGGAGCAGGCTGGTTCAATCTTCACGCCCGTTTGACGGGCCTCATCCACGACAGCCTGCAGCAAGCTGCTCGCCAGATTTTGTCCTCTTTGCTCCGGAGACACATACGTATGGTCAACGATCCATACCTTGCCTTCATTTGACGGAACATACGTAATCTCACCGATGATCTCGCCTTCGCGCCGGATAACGTATCCATTGCCTTCCTTGATCGGCATAACTTCTGTCAATCCAATCGCCTCCCCCGGGTACAACTGCCATTTGGCGGCCGCATATGCCTTACTTATACCCGATAAGGGATCATTTTAGTCACGCCAATTATCGCTTAGCCGAATCGATGCGAGGCAGCCTCCGGCATCCGGTACCTTTCAACGAGGGAGCTGCGAGCCAAAATATTCGTCGGACGCTTTCCCGCACGCTTGAGCTCCTTCGTATACTCGCCGATCGTCATCCCGTAGTTTTCTTTGAACAGTCGCATAAGATGCCGCGGGCTAATTCTCGACATCTCCGCCAGCTTTTTGACGGTCAGTTCCTTCTCATAGTGCTGCTCGATATAAGTTCTCACCGTCTCCAGAGCTGCATCCAGCTCTTGATCGGTGCCGCTCATAGATTCTTTGAACAATCGATGCAACAGATCCTCAAAGACGGCTTGCCCCCGGAAACGCTCTAGCGCGTCCAGGCTGTTTCGGCAGCCACAGATCGTTTTGCATAGGGAAATGAGCGCCGAAGCAGGATAAGGCGTAGGCTCGCCCAAAAGTGGAAAATCTGCCATTCGCCGTGGCAGCTGCAAAGCTGCACCCGCATGCGCATCCGGGACAAGCGCCTGGAAACGGAATAAATACATTTCCAGCCGGTAGGCAGAATCCGCGCATACACGCAGCTTCTCGCCCGGCGCGCTCATGTATACCATGCCGCTTTTCAGCTGAATCTGCTTATCGCCTGCCATCAGCTTGCCCTGTCCTCCGGTTACCGCAATCAGCCTGCAGTCACTTTCCCAATCCGGTCGGACCTGGCTATGGTCAACCACCGCCGCAAATGGCGCGGCGTCCCGAAGCTTGAACCATATCTCGTCCAAAGCCTGAAGAATCAGCGCTTCCTTATGTTCAACGTTTCTCTCCACTCCGCCCATCGCCTCCACCGTCCTGTTTCTGTATTTGTCATCTGTCCACTATCCAGTCCTGTCGTGTCTGGCCTATTCATTCATCTTAATGAAAATGATTCTCATTGTCAATTAACAGCAGGCACGTTATTAAAATAATTGAATTCACCCAACTTCCACTTAATGGAATCCAATTGACTTCCAACAAAGGTTCCAGTTGACCATGTCCAGCATCAAAAAATCCGTCTCCTGCTCCATAGACGAGCAAGAGACGGATAAGGATTCAACCGACGGCCTTGGAGCCTTGCGAAACGGCAGGACCATAACGCGGAGCAGAGCTTACGTCATTCCACTCTTGCACAAGTCCAAGACGCTCAAACACTCTCAATTGGCTGTAAACGGCAGTCGCACCAACCGCGCGAACCCGGCCAGACGCATTAAGCTGGGAGACAAGCTCTTCAACAGTAGGATGTTCATCAGCTGTATATAAATATTCCAGAAGCATATAGCGCTGGGGATTCAAGTGGATTCCTTGGTGCTCCAGCTTACCGAGGGCAGCGAGCAGCCCGCGCGAAGCGGAGGGAGAGCGGTAACGGGCAGCCGGCGAAGCAGAGGACGGGACAACATTGCGGCGTGATGGCGATATAGCCATAGCGATCAAGCTCCCTTCAGGAATTAATTCTACTTGATAATTATTATAATCTAGATGAGAAGCTTTTGCAATGACCAACGACCTCTGCAGTATTATCTGCCAGCTTCTCCATCAAAACGTCATCTGACAACCTCATCCTGTACCAGCAATTGTAAGCGTATTCAATAGGGATTGTCAAAGACAACCTGCCGCACTGACTTGCCGCTAAAAACTAACTCTTACGGCTTGCGTCGTTCCATGAGTAGCCGCTGAATGATGCTGTTGCCATACAAGCAAGCCCCGCTCGCTCCCCGTTCAAAGATCGCGAGCGGAGCTTGACGTTGCTGCAGAAAATCGTTCCGATTGTCCCGTTCGAGCAACCCTCATCTGCAAGCGGTCCTTTCGGAAATGCCTGCTAGATGCTCGTAAAAAGCTGAAAGCAATTCCCGTCTGAGAGTGCTTATTGGCTGACGCCTTCTCCATATGGAGGACGCAATACAGCTGAAGCCGGGATGCCCGCCCATGGCTTGACCATTGCATTATAGTCCATGACCGCTTTTTCAATCGAAGCTCGAATGGCATCTGTGCCCGCCTGAATACCCGATTTCTCGGCTTGTTCCTGAGCATATCTCATCGCTAGAGCTAGCTTCTGCGGTCCGCCTCCACCTGGGTAAGCAGCTTCCGCCAGAGCGGCTGCCTCCTCCGCGATGCGATGCAGCATAATTCGCTGATGCTCCCTGCCCTTGGCGTTCATATATTTTGTGGCGCGCGTGCTTAATACCGGTAAAAACATAATAGCCATCACGGCCAATACTACCGCTAGCACATCTTGCGCGACTTCAGCCCAGTATGGCCATTCTGTAGGTCTTTGCATCACAGATCTCCTTTGCTCGTCAAGGTTGTAGAGCCGGAATCGGCTTGTTTGTTCATGTTCTCTCACCGGCTTCAGCAGAGAAGCCATAATCCCCTCTCTTTCCTAGTATGCTGGAGCCTGTCTCCGTCCCTGTCCGATCCGGCCAAGCCGTTCCTCAGTTCGAGATTCCCCATAGCGACCAGCCTTACTGATAAAATACCGCAACGAGCAAAATTAGAAGCAGCGGTAATTCATTCTTCCTCACAAATTACATGACCTGCTCCACTGCCCGCGCTGACTTGCCTCCATCTATTCGCCTCCTACTGTATGGCTAAATAGACCCTGTTCATAATTACTCCCCTTTCGTTCGTTTCCCTTCTTTGTGCAATATTTCGGAAGACCTCTCCTTCTTTTTCGATAGATTTTATTTCCCAAATATACCCAAAAATATAATAAGGAACATTTGTTCGTAATTAAATTATAGTCAGACAATTCCAAACCCGTCAAGACCTACCTGAGACCCATCTACCTACCGCAGCCAGCTTCCTCTCCTTGAAATATGTCCAACTACGCAAAAAGCCTCCAGACATGCCTTTTAGGCAGCCTAGAGGCTTGGGTCATTGGGATATTTGGTAAACACAGCGGCGGCCGCCGTTTAGCATATGTTCCGTCCGCACCACCTGCACGTTGTCACCGAGCACGCCCTGTATCATGCCGGTTTCGAAGTGGCACAGGCTGGCACAGGCTTTGGCTACATCACAGATCGGGCAGTGCTTCTCCGTAAATAGATAAGAACCGTCCGCTTGCTGCTCATAGTCGGCCATATAGCCCTCCGCCGTCCGATGCTCGGCGAGCCGCTTCAGCTTCTCTTCCAGCAACTGACCCGATCCAGATACATCCCGCTTCTCGGGTAAAGAATAATGGGCGATCTGCTTATTGTTGCGCACAGCGAGCAGTTTTTCCAGTCCTTCTTCGCCAAAAGTTTCGCGTACCGAGTCGATCAAGCCGATCGTCAGCTCCGCATAACCAGCGGGGAACAGTCGATTCGCCTCCGTCGTGAGGCTCCACAGCTTGGCGGGACGCCCCATTGCCCGGGGCTCCTCGCGAAAGTCGAGCATGCCTTCCTTTTGCAATCCGTACAAATGCTGCCGCACTGCCATCCCGGAGACGCCTAACATGCCCGCCAGAGCACCTGCATCCAGCGGCCCATGCTGTTTGAGGAGGTCTACGATCAATCTGCGGGTCCGCGTTGCATTCGCGCCCTCCGCCTGCTTCTCTTTCGCCGACATACGCATCCTCTCCTTAATAAAGCGTCTTTACCGCGGGGTCGCGGCTTTCCCATAGATTGTAAAGAAATTCGTTGACAAAGTCAAAGAAAAACCGCTACGATGCTCATGCATCAATTGCCAATTTCCCCCGTAAAGGAGTCCTGTCTCGTGAAACTCCGTGAATGGGATGCCAACCTTAAGCTCCGCCTTGGCGGCGAATTCGTAACCAATGTGATCTTCTGGACGTTCTTCCCCTTCCTTTCCATTTACTTTGCCAGCGCTTTTGGCAAAGGGACCGCCGGTCTGCTGCTCGTACTCTCGCAGCTTATCGCCGTTTTCGTCAACCTGCTGGGCGGATATTTTACCGATCGATACGGTCGCAAACGCGTCATGGTGTTCGCCGCTGCCAGCCAGTCCATCGGCTACGGCCTTCTAGCCGCAGGCAGCTCCGAGCTGATTTCTATGCCACTGATCGCTTTCGCTGGATTTACACTGGCCAGCTGCGCCATCAGCCTATACCACCCGGCAAGCCAAGCGATGGTCGCTGACATCGTACCGGAGAAGGATCGCTCCTCTGTGTTCGCGGTATTCTATACCTCGATCAATATCGCCGTTGTTGTCGGGCCGCTGCTCGGCTCGATCCTTTACGTCGGCAATCCGTTCTACATGCCGGCGGCCGGAGCAATCGCCTGCGGACTGCTGGCGACGCTGCTCTCACGTCGGCTTCGTGAGACAATGCCATCTTTAGCCGCTGATATGGGGGCACGCACAACGACTGGCTCGGAGACCAATGCCAGCGCCACTGCTTCCGATTCCAGTCCGACCACTTCACCGCCTAGTCCCACTTCGTGGAAAAAGGCGCTTGCCACACAATTGAAAGGCTACCGCATCATCGTCTCAGACCGAGTCTTTCTGCTTTTCATCATCGCAGGAGTACTGCTCTCTCAAACGTTCATGCAGCTCGACATGCTGCTGCCAATTTATTTGAAGGAAATGTACCCCTCCTCGTCGCTCTGGATTGGCATGGAGCTGCAGCTGACAGGCCCACAAGCTTTCGCCATGCTCGTAGCGGAGAACGGACTGCTCGTAGCGCTGTTCACAGTTGCTGTAACGCGCTGGACCACGCAACTGAAAGATCGCTGGATCTTCATCGGCGGAGCGCTTTGTTATGCGGCTTCCATGGCTCTTTTCAGCTACCCGGGCAGCTTGTGGAGCCTGGCCGCGATCATGGCCGTGTTTACTCTGGGCGAGCTGATGTGCGCCGGTCCCCAGCAAATGTTCATTAGCAGACTCGCACCGGAGCGAATCCGCGGTCAGTATTTTGCCGCGGCTAGCTTGCGCTTCACGATCGGCCGTACGCTTGCACCATTATCGATTCCACTGTGCGGATGGATTGGTTTCCCGTGGACATTCGGCGTACTGGCGCTGCTGGCTGCCGCTTCAGCCGTTTTATACAAAATCATGTTCGACTGGCATGAGCGCGGCGGTCCCTCCACACAACCGCTGTATAACACAATGTCATAAAAGAACAAGCCTGCATTCGGAATGCCTCCGTATGCGGGCTTGTTTACTTTAAACGTATTTTACCGGGAGACTCTCAAATCATTAATAGAGGTGAGCGCCGCTGCAAGCAGTTCTTCTTCGGTCTTCTTCATCGACGCTATGATGCAATAAGTCGCCTCTCTCCTGCTACGAATCGCCGTGCGATACGGCTTTTCCGGCGTCGACCCGCCCATGCAGCCAATGAGATCCTGCATCACCTGATGGGTCTGCTGTTTCAAGAAGGCTTCTGCGGATTTCCGATTCGGACAGCCCTAAACTCGCCAGCAATGCAGCCACACCCGAAACATGAGGAGCAGCCATCGAGGTGCCACTAAAGTACGTATAGCGTGAATCCGTGTAGGTCGAAACAATTTGCTCTCCGGGAGCAGCAAGATCAACCCACATGCCATAAGCTGAAAAAGTCGAAGGAATATCTTTTGGCCCCACCGAGCCGACAGCTATAACTTCGTCGTACGCGCCTGGATATACCGGTGCCAAAGAGCCCGTATTGCCAGCCGCTGCGACAACGACGGCCCCTTTCGAAACGGCATAACGAATCGCTGAACGCAGAGCCCAGGAACGTGCCGGGCCTCCCAAGCTGAGGTTGATAACATGAGCTCCCATATCTGCTGCATATCGAATGCCTGCGGCGATGTTTAGCAATGTGCCATTGCCTTCTGCATCCAACACACGAACTGGCAAAAGGGAAACGCCCGGAGCAATACCGGTTATGCCTGCCGCTTTGTTCGTACGGGCCGCGGCGATGCCGGCGACATGCGTGCCATGCCCGTTGGGATCATCGGCCGAACCTGCCGGATTAATATAATCCTTACCGGCCAAAACCTTACCTGCCAAGTCGGGATGGGTCGAGTCGATACCCGTATCTAGGACAGCGATGATGACATTCTCTTTTCCAACCGTCACATTCCAAGCTTGCTCCGCCTTAATCAGTTCGGCACCATACTGCAGGCCGTAGTATGAATCATCCTGCATCAGGCAGTTGCGGTACCGATAATTAGGCTCGGCGTACTCCACCTCAGGATATTCGTGGTAACGATCCCTCAGCTTAAGCGAACTTACCCCACCACGCTTTGCGCGGATTATGTGCAGCCCTGTCCCGTTTTGCTCCTCAGAGACCAGGCAACCGCACTCGCTGTGAATACGGTATTTAGCAGCTGACCTCAACCCCTCTTGGAATTTAACGATCAACTCGCCTGGCTCATGTTCTGGCATCCTCCTTTCCGCCATCCAGCCTTTGGCCCATCCGGCCAGCCACCAAGCACCAACTGCTCCAGAAAGCAGCATGACCGGTAGCCAATGCAAATCCATCATTCGATCAGCCCCTTCATCCCTTTGCAGCCTCTCAGACTGCTCTACTAATCTATGGGGGAATCTAGTAAATGGTATGGGCCAACGGCCCAGAGGGACGGAAAAGGGCGGATGACTGTATTGGGAGGATGACTACATGCAGAGAGTGAAGACGATTCTTTTTCTGGGAAAATGGTTTATTTAAAAGGGGTTCATGAGGTCATGAGTCTTTCCCCTTTAATTGCTACAATGGAAAATCGGGGGCGACTATGACTAGCGATCTCTCCTTTTTAACATGCAAAAGCCCCTTGCCATTGCCTGAAGGCGTACGGCTAAGGGGCTATCGCTTTACCATGAAAAGAAAGATCATTTCGGCCCTGACCATGCAGGAAGTTCTGCCTCTGGAGGCTGTATCCTGCCGCTGTCTTACTTACGCTGCTACGTTTCCCCGTGGAGCTCCCAACTGTTTTAACGTTCACGCAACCACGCTTCCCTCGGGCGCTACGCGTTACTTCACCGATCACGACGGAGCTCCCGGCTACATCAATATAAATGCTCACACCGACTCGCGCGCTACCCGCTACCTCATCGATCATGCTACGCCCAACAGGTGCAAAAGCTGCCAGCCATATCCTTACCAACCGCCCCCTCACCGGCGAACTGACAACAGCGCGGTGAGTCTCGCGGCGGCTCTGCTGAGCCAGCCTCTCCGGGAAGCTTGTTGCTTCCGGGCTGCGCGATACAAGCGCCGATCCTTCCGCGACGGCGTTTCCCACTCCCAATAGGCTTTCTTTTTCAGCTCATTCTCACGGTGCTCATTCAACTTTTCAATCAAGTAATTATGATCCAACATAGGCCCTTCCTCCATTCTTCGATCTGACTCAAGTATGCTCTGTGCAAAAAGGGTTAAAAAGCGTATAATCGCTTCAACTAATTTCCTCTTTTGCCATCATCGCTCAACAAGGAGGCCAACCCCAATGTATGCAAACGAGCGTTACTTGACTCTGTTGAACCGATTCTCGGGCGATTCAGAACTAGGCTCGTCTGTCGAAGCTACACTGGAAGATATCGCCGCAGCTCTCTACTGCACGCCGCGCAACGCCAAGCTCATTCTCCGGCGCTTGCAGCAAGAGGAGCTGATTGCCTGGCATCCCGGACGAGGACGCGGGCATCGTTCCCGGATTTCTTTTTTGGCGCCTATGGAGGAGTATCTGATGAAGCTGCTGCAAGAGGCGGCAACGGCTGGTAATTACAGGGCTGCCTTCGAACTGCTGGGTGAGTATACAGGGGGAACGGACGTTAGGGAGAGGTTTCTGGGATGGCTCGACGGTCAATTCGGCTATAAAAAAGAGCAAAAAACAGACAGCGCAGCCCATGATAGGCTCCGCTTCCCCATCCTCAACAAGGTCAATACATTGGACCCAGCGAAAGTAAACTTTGCGCTGGATGCTCATTTATTGCGCCAGCTGTTCGATCGGCTGCTTCGTTATTGCGAGGAAGAGCAGCGCATCGTGCCCGCTGCCGCTCATCACTGGAGCGTGAACGCCGAAGGAACCGTATGGACCTTCTTTTTGCGTAAAGGAATCCAGTTCCACGACGGACGGGAGCTGAGCTCCCGCGATGTCGTGTTTACGTTCCAGCGGCTGCGGGGCGAGACGGCGAATCGCTGGCTTACGCGGGGAGTGCAGGACATTCAAGCAATTGGATCGCATGTCGTCCGTTTTCAGCTCAGCAAGCCCAACTATATTTTCGAGCGGTTCGTCTGCTCAACGGCTGCATCTCTGCTGCCGGACGGATTCGGGGGACGCGCGGAAGAAGAATTTTGGAAAAAGCCGATCGGCACAGGTCCCTTCCGCCTCCTTTGCAATAATTCATGCCGTATCGAGCTAAGCGCTCATGAGCTGTATTATGGAGGCCGTCCATATCTCGATTACGTGGACATGATCATCATACCGGAGGAATGCCAGCCGCTAATGGAATCAGAGCCAGGCATGATGCGCATTCGCGATGGTTTTTATTATGATCCGAAGACCTCGCCCGATACCTTGCCGCCTTCAGACGACTGGCAATCCATTCAAAAGTTATGCCATGGCTGCGCGATGATGGGCTGGAATCTACGCAAACCCGGGCCGCAGCAATCTGAGGCTTTCCGGCGTGCGGTGCGCATGATTCTGGATCCGGCTGACCTGGTGGAACATCTTGCCGAAAAAAATGCTTTTCCAGCCTATGGTTTCCTGCCTGAGACGAGCGCCATGCGCACGTCAGAGCCGCTCCGACCAGAACGACTGCGCTCCGCCCTGCGCGAAGCCGAGTATGACGGCACACCGATTCACGTCGTCGTGGACCCAAAATACAGAGATGAGATCACATGGATGCAGAAGCGGCTTGCCGAGTGGGGCATTGTACTGGAGATCGAGTACGTCGTCCAAGGATGCGGAATAACTTTCCGCGATTCAGATCTGGCGATCTGGAGAATCGTTATCGCCGAGGATGAGGTATGTGAGATCGAAGCCTACGAGCATGAGGAATGCCTGCTGCACAACTATCTCGAAGACGACACGCATGAATGGATTATCGGGCGGATCGATGCTGCGCTAGCTTCACCCGATGCAGCTGCAAGACGGCAGATTTTGCGGCAGGTGGAAGAGCAGTTGCGGGACGATGGAACGATTATTTTTCTGCATCATCAGCAACTTAGCACCTATCTGCATCCGTCCGTTCAAGGTGTACGCCTCAATCGTCTCGGCTGGGTCGACTTCAAAAATGTTTGGTTGGAAACCTGTCTGGCCGCACCGGAGCTTGCGGCGACGGAGCTTCGTTCGTAATTGCGAATGTTTTTTGCAAAATTTAAACTTCTATTTACTACTAAAATCTAGGTGCTAATTGAAATAATTCGGCTAGGAATAGAAGTTGAAAATAGACTAATTGGATATGTAGATTTAGCCTGTATAAAAGGAAATACGGCTGAAATAGGTGTTGCAATTGGCGAGCGTAGATTATGGGGTAAGGGGATCGGGGTTAGTGCAACAAAGCGATTAATTGACTATGCATCAAAGAAATTAGGCATTATCGTTTTTTATGCAGAAGCACATGAATCGAATATGCGCTCCATAAATATGTTGAAGAGATTAGGATTTAAAGAATTGAGCCGAACAGGCGTGGAAGTATATAAAGGGGAAGAGTGTCGTCTAATCCAGTTTGTGCTTGAATAGCAAGCAAGCTTCTTGTTTTGAAAGGATGGACTCATGAAACAATACCGGTATTACTTTATACTGTTCCCTCTATTGCTTGCCGCTGTTTGTTTATCTTATTTAAACCAAAAACCATCACCGGAACAATTAGTTAAAAAAAGCCTAGTGAAGCAAGAGGATGACACAGTAGCGGTTGCCGGATCTACTTTTCCTTGGAAGGGCGAGTATTACGATTCCATCCGGATGGGATTATTGCGAGAGGAATGGGAGCGAAACCCACTTTACGAAACAACAGATAACGAACAGCGGGACGGGAAGCTTTAGTTCAATCAAGCCAATTCCATCTCACCTTCCATAGAAACCAAAAACAACCCGCCCCAGGCCAGTTGGCTTGTAGCGGGTTTCTCTTCATTTAGGGCAGACGTTTCAGCCAGGACACCAAGAGCCTGAGCACTCCAATATTTCTTGATTCTATCTTAACAAGGTAAGTATCTCTTTTACAGAATTATCAACAAATACTCGTTCAGGACGAGATTTCATGAACACCGTAAGTCCTATTAAAGATATGATCAACGTCTGCGCTAAACCCTTTGAGTTAATACCGCTATCAAGCTCACCTGAGCGTAAGCCTCGTTCAATCGTTTCCTGGAATATTACCGAGAGATACATCTGATGTTCTCTTGTTAGGATTTCAAATTTCTCATCATGAGGCGCAAGTTCCACCATCGAATTGATGCAAAAGCAACCCCAGTTCGGACTTGTTTCATATTCTTTTGCCACCATATTTTCAAAAAAGGCACGGAATGCCTCTTTAACAGAAGAATTGTTTTGAAGATTAGTGCGAACATAGGCAGCATGGGAAGTCGTATATTTTCGCAACGCAGCTTCAAATAATCCTTTTTTGTCTCCAAAGGTGGAGTATATGCTTGGACGCTGAATGCCCATTCTTGATGTCAAGTCGCTTAAAGAGGTAGCTTCGAACCCTTTTTCCCAAAATAGTTGCATAGCTGCATCCAATGCCTTTTCCTCATCAAATTCGCGTTGTCGAGCCATAGCAACCCCTCTTTTCATATCGAACGGTATAATATAATTTTATTATTTGAAGATTATCCTGTCAATAAGATTAAACTTTTGTAGCTCTTAGATCTCCTATAATAACAGATAAAGAGGAGCTTCCGCTCCACTTCAGCTGTCCTGCACAGTAATTTCTTGACAGTCATCTTTTTTTAGAGTTATATTAACCAGGCAACATTTCATACCAATCGGTATTTTATTTTATAAATCTGATAAGCATATTTAAGGAGGCGTTACCTATAGCATCAGAATCAGCACCCGTATCTTCAATGTCTCGTCATGTTGCACTCTTATTTGCGATCGCTTGCGGACTGGCAGTCGCCAACATATATTACGCGCAACCCTTGCTGGACGCTATTTCAAACGAGTTTGGTATTACTCCCTCATCCGTCGGCATTGTTATTACAATCACTCAAGTTTGTTACGCACTTGGACTGCTATTGCTAGTGCCCCTCGGCGATTTATTAAATCGACGTTGGCTGATCGCTGGACAGATGTTAATATCCGTGTTGGCTTTGATTGTGGTTGGCACCGCCCCCACCAGCATGGTGTTATTCATAGGCATAGCTGCCATTGGATTGCTTGCCGTAGTGACACAAACGCTCGTTGCATTCGTGGCAACTTTAGCTGCCCCAGCCGAACGTGGGCGTGCTGTGGGTGTTGTGACAAGTGGAATAGTAATCGGTATTCTACTGGCGCGAACTTTCGCTGGTGTAATAACGGATATAGCTGGTTGGCGTTTTGTCTACCTTGTCTCTGCCTTATTAACGCTGATCATGGCATGCGTATTGTTTAGGGTACTGCCGCATTATGAGCACAAAAGAGAATCATTATCCTACCTACAGTTGCTTCGTTCTCTGCTCACATTGTTCGCACAAGAACGAATCCTGCGAATCCGTGCTTCACTAGCCATGATGATTTTTACCGTCTTCAGTATATTCTGGACTTCCCTAGTGCTGCCTCTCAGCGCTCCGCCTCTTTCTCTTTCACATACTGCGATTGGGGCGTTTGGCCTCGCTGGAGTTGCTGGAGCGTTAGCGGCAGCGCGGGCAGGTCGGCTTGCCGATCAAGGTTTAGGGCAGAGGACTACAGGCGTGGCATTGATTCTATTGCTTATTTCATGGTTGCCAATAAGCTATACTCAACATTCGCTTCTCGCATTAGTCATCGGTATTGTCCTTCTTGACCTGGCCGTACAAGCGGTACATGTCACCAACCAAAGCATGATCCTTGCTTTGCGCCCTGAGGCACGCAGTAGGCTTACTGCTGGCTACATGATTTTCTATTCCATTGGTAGCGCCATCGGGTCAATCGCATCTACCAGTATCTACGTTTACTCAGGCTGGAACGGAGTTTGCTTGTTAGGTGCAATTGTCAGTGCCTTGGCTCTGCTATTCTGGCTGCTGACCCGTCGCCTTAACTAATAAAATTCGGGTTACTCTGCAGAAGAACAGCGTAGCTTCCAGTTAGCTCAGATGCTCCTGCCTACGAGGCTGCCTCGGCGAGGCTTCCTGCAGCAAAGTGAGCACCACATCAGCTTGCGCGTGTCGCAGCTTGAACGACTGCTCGCCCTTGCCGGCGGCTAGACTGATCTGCAGCGTAGCTCGGGAGCTTCGATCCTGCATCCGGTTTTGCGACATGCGGCGCCACTGAATTCGCCGTTTTGGAATCAGTACCTGCACTTGCTCCAGGCCGCCTCCGCTAATAGCCAGTTGCCCTTCCCCTTGCGCCCAGCCTGCGTTACGATGTTCCAGCCAGCCAGTTAACAGAACGAACAGCGGTAGCAGCAGGCTGAGCCAGTTATAAGGCTCGGGAATCCAGATCAGACCAGGAATGGCTACGATCATGGCGATTAACGTTGGCCATCCCGCATAAGGCATCCATGCCGAGCGCTCCACCTTGTTCCAGGTTTCCGGGATCTGGAACGCAGGGGCAAATTCCTGCAAAAATGCTTCAGTCTCCGATTTTCTCAAAATCGGGAACAGAATAAAGGACTTTTCTTTCTCATCCAAATTACCGGTAATAGAGGCACGAATGCTGAACCAGCCAAACGGTCGGTGCAAGATGGGCTGCACGATCTGCAGCGCCTGAATCCTCTCTAACTCAATCGTTTGCTGCTTCTTCTCCAGCAATCCTTTTTCTACTTTAAGCTTGCCGTTTTTGCGCTCAATTCGGAAGCCGTAATTGGAATTCAACAACTCCAGCGTAGTTATCGCCCAGGCCAGCAAAAATAGGATTGGTAAAGATATAAGCAGCCAGGAGGAGCCGAACCAAGTATTCAGCAGATCCAGCAGATCAATATCTTTGAACCAATTATCTGCTAGTCTTGAAATGATTCCAGTTAAAATCAGAAAAACGACACCTGTTTTGTACGAGGTAAGAGCGTAGCTCCACAGCATGACGGGACTAATTTTTCGCGACGCCCCATCTTCCAGTGCCGCCCCCATCGCTGCTGATCCAGCATGAGGAGGTAAAACCCCCTCCCCTTGTACAGCCGAAGCCGCAGCTTGGCGCGGTCCAGCCGTGGAACGGATTGCCTCTGGAGGATCCTGAGGCCATTCCGTCGTCAAGCTAGCAGCGTTGGAATCCGCTTGTGGATGTAATCCCCCCCTTAAGTAGGCTACAGGTGGAGCTGATTCTTGCGATTCCAGTCCAGTCGCGGCGGGCTGCACTTCCCTGCCCGCTTCACCCTCAGCGGTGCGCCCCGGCCCAGCATTGGCTCCGGCAAAGCCGAGCGTTTGCTGAATGCGCTGCGCCTCCGCAGCGGACAAAGACGGCAGCACCGCTTCCGGCTTCTCGCCGCCAGCCGTCTCTATGCGCAGCTGGATGAGGCCAAACATACGGTCGGCAATATTTTGCGTAGTATCGATAGACTGAATCCGCTCTCTCTGAATCCACATACTCTGGCGCGTCCAGACGCCATGCTCGATGCTAATTGCCGTTGCATCCGCCACATAGCGGAAGCGGCTCCACCTCAGCCAAGCAGTCAGTATGAGCAGCGCCACAGCCAAAATAGCGACTACAAGCGTCAGCCAGAAGCGGCTCACTTCCATCCCCGTCACCCTCGGCCCCCACAGTACAATGAGCGGCAGTATTGGGAGGAAACCGTACATTTCCTTAAGGCCCTTGGCGCAAAAGAACAATATAGAAATCGGGTGCAGCCGCTTCATTTCTCCTTTTTCCCGCGGATTAGATTTCATCATCGGCCGCCCTCGTCAATGTAACAAGCCGACAGCGCAAATCCTCGGCGACACTTTCCGTCAACCCGGGGATAGAGTGGCTGCCCGCAGCCGTCGCTACAGTAAGCGTCGCGATTCCAAAGCGTTTCTGGATCGGCCCTTGTTTCGTATCGATATGCTGGATGCGTACCATCGGGATCAGCGTCTGCTTGCGGGTAAATATCCCATAATGCAGCTCAATCTCATGCTCCCGAATGCTGTAACGCCAGCTTTTATATTGCAGTTTGGGCATCCAGACCAACTCGACCGGGATATGTACCGCCAGCAAGGCTGCGAACGTACTCACGATCCACACGTACCAATGGAACCGAATCGTCAGCCACAGCAGTACGAGCACAATGACTAGTTCAATCGCAAGCGAGAACAGCCCTCCCATTTTGTTGACCCCAATAACCCGCGGATCCAACCTTAGCAATTCCTGACTCTCTTGATGCTTCTGATTATCTAGGTTCTCATCTAGACTATATTCTTCTCCAACGTTCATACGGCTCCCCCTTAATCGTTCCTCTCTATACGCCTCGTTGGCTGGCAAGTTACATCATTAACCGCAATAGAGATCAATCATACCATCCTTTTCCCTTCATCGGTTCTGCAACAATTTGTAAATCCGTACCGTCGAAAGGGCAGACTTTGAACGTTGAAAATAGATAAAGGGGGAGTGATAGCATGAGAAAGTACGTAGGAATTTCTTTAATGCTAGCCTTGCTGCTCTCGATAATAGTATTACCTAGCCCTGTCCAAGCCTGTTCCTGCGTCGCTCCCGGCACCACACAGGAAGAGTTAGTTAAAAGCGATGTCGTATTCAGCGGCAAAGTTGCCCTCATCCGTGATCGCTTTGCGAATCCCTTCACCGCTCCGTTCATAGAAGATGACGGGAATCCTTATCAAGTCAGACTCGTGACAGAAGCCGTCTGGAAAGGTGAGCTCGGCCGCGAAGCAGTCGTGTTTACCTCAGTGAGCGGGGGGAGCTGCGGATTCCCATTTGAGGACGGTCAGCGTTATCTAGTGTTTGCCCATACGGATAAAAAAGGGAAGCTCGTCGCAAGCTCATGCAGCGCGACAGAAAAATTGACGGACACGGGCTCTTCAAAGAGGTTAGTTCAGCTTGGCTCCGGCCAGCTTCCGCTGCCTGTCGAACCCGCAGAGGCTCCCCATTCGTCCACCGCTGGGTGGACCATTTCCATACTAGCCGGCGGAGTCGCCCTAGCTGCATTTGTCATCATGCTTCTTTTTAGGCGAAGCCGAAAGCGGAGCTAAGCCGTATAATAAGCAGAAACATTTGGAAGCAGATTAATTTGGGGGAGATTTTTTTGCGGATACTTGGTCTAAAGCTGCTTACGAGCGAGCTGGAACAACTCCACAGATTTTACACGGAAATACTGGAGCTGTCTCTTGTAGAGAGTTCAAAGACTGCGTTTACCGTACAAGTTGGGCAATCACAATTAACGTTTGAGCAGGCGGAAGCTGCGGGGGCAAGTCCGTTTTATCATTTTGCGTTCAACATTCCCGGTAATAGAATGGATGAATCCATAGCTTGGCTAAACTCTGCTGGCGTTGAAATCACTACGTTACCGAACAACTCGAAAACGTCCTTTTCGCAAACCTGGAATTCAACTTCGATTTACTTTTACGATTCCGCCCATAATATTGTTGAATTCATTGCCAGGCACACTCTCGATCATACAAGCACTGCTCCTTTTACAAACAAGGATTTACTTAATATCAGCGAAATCGGGCTCGTCGTTAACGATGTGCCGGGTACGAAGGACTTGCTGACGTCCGCCCTCTCCATCGATGGCTACAAAAACAGCTATGATACATTTGGAGCTTTAGGAGATGAAGAAGGATTGTTCATTCTGGCTGCATGCCAGAGGGTCTGGTTTGGCTCGGTTAAAAAGGCGGCTGTTTTCAACACAGAAATTACTATAGAAGGCACGCAAAAAGGACAGCTGCAAATTGGAGATTATCCGTATCAGATTATCGTTCGCTAGTTAACCTCTGGGCCTAAAATAATTCATACAAAAAGAACCCCCGAATCCGCATTGCTGCGGACCGGGGGTTCTTTTGTGCATGGAATGAATAAATAACGACTACGCTCGCTCTAACCGCGCACCGGAGCTGCCACATCCTGCGGATGAGGTTCAGTCACAAGCTCCACCGCATCGGCGTTGCCCTGTACTTGCTCTGGATTTTTGCAGCCGGGAATGACGCTCGTTACGGCTGGATGACGCAGGCACCAAGCCAGCGCCCAAGCTGCCATGTTCACGCCTTGCGGCACTTCCTCGCGGGCGATCTGCTGCACCTCTTCCAGACGGCGCTGTACCAGCTCCGCATCATGACGATGGCGCACGTCGGTCGCGCCAAATTCTGTACCAGGTTTATATTTGCCGCTCAAATAACCGCTCGCCAGCGGCACACGCGCCAATACGCCGAGATCCTGAGCCTGGCAGGATGGAAACACGCGCTCCTCAGGCGTCCGATCGAGGCGATTGTAGACGACCTGGATCGCTTTGGAGCCAACCCGTGTGGATGCCTCCGTCTGATGAAGGTTGTCGTTGCTGCCGATGGAGGTGCCCAGATGCCTGATTTTGCCCGCTGCAATCTGCTTGTCCAACACGGTCCAAAGCTCATCATTGTCAAAAACCGCATCCGGCCCGGAGTGGAACTGGTACAGATCCACATAGTCCGTCTGGAGCGCTTTCAACGAGGCGTCCAGTTGACGCACGACATCATCCGCCGTGAATACATCCGTACGCGTGAACCGCTCATGGAAGTGATGGCCGAACTTCGTGGCGACGATCCAGTCCTCACGCTGGCGGCGACTCAGATACCGCCCGATGAACTCCTCCGACAGATGATCTCCGTAACATTCCGCCGTGTCGATCAGATTGATGCCGAGCTCTGCGCCCTTATCGAGGATAGCGTCGACCTCGTCCTGCGAGAAGTCCATGCCCCATTCCCCGCCGAACTGCCAAGTTCCGATGCCAACGACCGATACATTCAGGTCGGTTTTGCCTAGACGTCTGTATTTCATTCGTCAATCCCTCCTTGTACTTCCAGCTTACCCGCGCGCCAGTACCAATGCAACAGCACGATAACGGAGCTTTGAGCCGACCCATTCCCACCTATTGCCGCTTTGTCCATTTCAAGGTATAGTTAGATCAATTTCATAGCATGCATGGGTGCTCGATTAAGTCGGGCTGAGACTGCGGCCGTATGCCGCTGACCATTGATCTGATCTGGGTAATGCCAGCGTAGAGAGAATGCATCGCGCACGCCAAGCTTCGCCTTCCAAGCAACCGAGAGGCTCCGGCTGGGACAACCATCCTTCCGCCGAGTCCATTGGCTGTTGAGGCAGGCTGCAGCCGTCCTCAGGGACAAGGGGAAGCCGTTTTACAGCTTCCATGCGCGCTTGTCACGTTCGATCTGCCCGCCGGCTTCCGGCGGGCTTTTTGTCCTTTCTGCCGAAACGCTCCGGTTCATGCATTCTGTGGAAAATTCCACTCCCATCTCGAAAGGAAGCTGAAGTTCATGTCTACTGCACCAACCTCTAACCGCCTCGGCGGCAATTCCAAAGGGCTCACGCTCACCGACATTCTCGTAACGATTGTCATTTCCGTCGTGTTCGGCCTCATCTACAAAATCTGGGGTCCGATGTACGATGTGCTAAAGCCGTTCGGCACACATGCGGAACAGCTCAGCTACGGAATGTGGTTCATGGCTGGCACGTTCGCCTTCCTCATTATCCGCAAGCCGGGCGTTGCGATTCTTGCCGAAATATCCGCTGCCGCGATTGAGGCGTTCCTCGGCGGATCATGGGGAATCTCCACTCTTTGGTACGGCTTGTTCCAGGGGCTTGGAGCCGAACTGTTTTTCGCCATGTTCCTGTATCGCAAAGCTGGTCCGCTCGTCGCCATTCTCGCTTCCATCGGCTCCGCCGTCGCCTCGATCTTCATCGATCATCATTACGGTTATATCGACCAGCTGGCGTTCTGGAACTATGCGCTGTTTATCTCCATGCGCGTCTTGGGCAGCATCATTATTGCCGGCCTGTTCGCTTGGACGCTGGCTCGTGCGCTTGAGCGGACGGGAGTGCTCAACCTGCTGAGGCCCGCATCAGCCAAGGACTATGACGCGCTGGAGGGCTGATCGATGAGCGTTATTCCTCGCCCTGTCGCAGCCATGGCGAGTCGTCTTCGGCTCAAGTACCCTGGAGATGAAGCGCCGCTGTTGTTCCGCGACCTCAACGTGACGATCCATCAAGGGGAAAAGGTGCTGCTGCTCGGGCCGAGCGGCTGCGGCAAGTCAACGCTACTGCAAGTGCTGGGAGGGCTTATGCCCTCCATCGTGCCGATCCCTTTGAAAGCGGAGCAACTCGTCGTGCCGGAGCGATCTGGTTATGTATTCCAGGACCCTGATGCGCAATTCTGCATGCCTTATGCGGATGAGGAGATTGCTTTCGCCCTTGAAAATCGCGGCGTGCCGCGCAAAGAGATGCCGGACCTGATCGCCCGGTGCCTGGACGAGGCTGGTCTGCGGCTGGACAATGCCCATACGGCGATCGCTGCTATGTCGCAAGGCATGAAGCAGCGCCTGGCCGTCGCCTCTATGCTGGCGGTAGAGCCGGATACACTGCTGCTTGACGAGCCAACCGCGCTGCTCGACGAGGAAGGCACCGCTCAAGTATGGGATGCACTGCGGAACATCTGGAGCGGACGCACGGTCATTATCGTGGAGCATAAAATCGAGCTAATCGCGCGCGACATGGACCGCGTCTTGCTGTTCGCGCCGGATGGCTCGATTGAGGCGGACGGCTCGCCGGAGCAGATTTTCCGCGATTGCCGCAGCCAGCTGCAGCAATACGGCATCTGGTATCCCGGGTTTTGGGATGATTATGCTCAGGGGAAAAAGCCGCCCGGAAGCTTCGCTTCTGCCGGGCATGCTTCAGACAATGCCGCAGGCACGGCTAGCGCGCAAACCGCAGCCAGCTTGGATTCCAGCGACTGCGTCGCCGATCCGTCCGCAGGCCATGCCGAGCATGCAACGGCTGCCAGCAACGCTTGCGCCGCAACCCCAGCTCCATTGCTGGAGCTGGACGGCTTCGCCGGGCTGCGCGGCCGCCAGATCAAAGTGCGGGCCGAGCGGCTCCGCGTCTTTCCTGGCGACTGGATCGCCTTGACCGGAGCCAATGGCGCCGGGAAAAGCACCCTGCTGCTGGCGATCATGCGCCTGGTCCGCAGCGAAGGCAAGCTGCACTTATGCGGCGTGCCGGAGCGCCAGCTGCGCAAGCCACGTCAGGCGGCGGAGCATGCCGCCTACTGCTTCCAAAATCCCGAGTTCCAGCTTGTAACCGATAGCGTGAGCGCCGAACTCGATTATTCGCTGCCGGAGACGCTGCAAGGCTCCGAGCGCATAGAACGCGTCCAACAGTTGATGGATCGCTTTTCCTTGAACGGGCTCGGATCGCGGCATCCGTATCAGCTCTCAATGGGTCAAAAGCGCCGCCTCAGCGTTGCCTCCGCCATGGCTCGCCGTCAGCGGCTGCTGCTGCTCGACGAACCGACCTTCGGCCTTGACGCCGCAGGCACCGTCTCCATGATGGAACAGCTGGAGGAGCTTCGCCGGGACGGCTGCGCCATTCTGATGATTACGCATGATCCCGAGCTTGTACGCCGCTTCGCAACCCGCCACTGGCGGATCGTGGACGGGGAAGCGCGGGAAGAGCATCTGCAAGCACAAGCTCCTCTCCAAGCTCAAGCGCTACCTGATGAATATATCCCTCAACTTGCCCAGCCCATGAAAGGAGCCGCAACGAGATGAACCTGACCTTTCCGCATCAGGAAACTTGGCTGCATCGCGTCAATCCCGCTCACAAGCTGACCGTCTCTGCGCTGCTCTTTCTCGTTGTGCTGCTGACGCATAATCCCAACGTGATGATCGCTCTCACCATCGCGGCTCTGCTGCCGCTGCTGTTCTTTTCCGGCCATCCGCCCTTGCGGCTGTTGCTGTACGCCTCGCCCTTCCTCCTGCTATTCGTCAGCTCGGCCACGGGTATGATGATGTTCGGCACTGGCGAGACGCTCTGGTTCCACTACGGATTCATCCGCATTACGGAGGAGAGCTTTTATCGGGGTCTGCATCTCGGCTTCCGCTCCTTGCAGATAGCGGCTGTCGGTCTGACGTTCGCACTGACGACGCGACCTGTCGCTCTGTTCTACTCGCTCATACAGCAGCTGCGACTGCCGCCGCGCTACGCCTACAGCTTTCTTGCGGCCTTCAACATGCTGCCACTGCTCGCGGAAGAGTTCGTCACACTGCGACAGGCGCTGCAAATCCGTGGTCGCCGCCCACGCGGTATGCGCGGCTTGTATGAGCGGTTGCGCATGTATGCCATTCCGCTGCTGGCGCAGTGTATTCGGCGCGCTCACCGCACTGCCGCCGCCATGGAGGCCAAACGGTTCAGCAGCGGCTCCGGGAAACGCACTTATTTTTACCAATATTCCCTGTCTGCCGCCGATGCCTGGTATGCCTTCTACATCCTGCTATCCAGCTTGCTTGCCTGGCAGCTTGGGCAGCTCTGGTCGCTGATTCCTGTCTCGGATGTACGATAATAACAAAAAAAGGGCTGCTCGCTCATCCTAGGATGAGGAGCAGCCCTTCTTACAATCCGGATCGTCGATAAGACTACAGTCTTACAACGTTCTCAGCTTGTGGTCCACGGCTTCCGTCAACAACGTTGAACTCAACAGCTTGACCTTCGTCAAGAGTTTTGAAGCCTTCGCCCGTGATTGCGGAGTAATGTACGAATACGTCGCTTCCGCCTTCCATCTCGATAAAGCCGTAGCCTTTCTCAGCGTTGAACCATTTCACAGTACCTCTTTGCATATGTGACACCTCCTGCCTTGCTGGGTTCTAACCTTTGTATCTGAGATGCAACATATTCATTCGGTTATTGAACAATAACGCAACTAATATGAAGATTCAGCCGAGTGGTTATTACGGTTATGGTAGCATATTCAAGAAAGCAATTGCAACAAGCCTTCCAGTTAAAAGGTAAATTTTCTGAAAGCGGCGACATTTCTTGTCCATGGGCCTTTTTGGGCATTGTCCGCCGCTAGTTGTTCCCTTAGTTATCCGCTTCCATTTCTATGGGGCGCTCCTGCTCCAAATCCCATAGCCAGCGCATTTTACTGGCGCTCAGACGGATACCACCGAGCCATTCTTCTTCCTGTAGTCCATCCACCGTTATGCTCAGCAATGAACCTGCCGTTTTGTCCCCCAATCTGTATGCCGCGTCAACTTGGAATCGGCCTTCCAGCGCTGCCAGCCCTTGCTCCGTCACCTTCAGCAGGTTTTGCTTCAGCCCGGACGAATCCTCGTTGTAGAGCGGCAAATCGCTCTCACCTTCCATCTGCAACAGCGGAGACTCGCCTTGCAACATGCCTCGCAGTACATGCCAATACTGCAGGTCGCCCGAGCCTAACAGGTGAAGCCTCGGTCCATATAGCCCGAACAGCTCCAGAGGACTCATCGGCCCGAACTCCCGCAGTAGCTCCAGTGTTGTGCGCTGCTCTACGCCAAGCCCGTCCTGCGTCGACGGAAGCCGAGACAGATGAGCTTTAAATGCGGCAGCCGCATAGGGAAGCGGCGAAAGATCGCCGTCTAGCAGCTGTTGCATCGGCAGTGGACTCGCGGCGGTATAGGCCCGCCACAGCTCACGGCCAAGCTCCAACTCACGCTTAGACACCTGACTCCAGCTCCCGCTCAGACGGCCGAGCTGCTCGGGCGATAGCTGACCGAGCCCCAGAAAAGGCTCTACGCCGGGATATTCCCCTATGCATAGCAAGCTGACTCGTCCCGCGGCGGCATCCGGCCATTCCGACAGCCGATGCAGCAGCGCTGCAAGCATTGCTTGATCGAACAGGTCATGCTCAAACCAGAGGATGATCTGACCTTTTTGTTCCCGGTATGCCTCAAGCTTCTCCTCCTGGTACTTGCAGCCCTCCAGGTATTGCGCCTGCGGGATACCGAGCGTCCCTTCCAGATAAGCGGCCCTGTTCTCCCGCTCGACCCCCTCACCGATTATGCGCTCACTGATCGGACCAAACGAGTAGACTTCCCTCCAGACCAAAATGTCGCCCTCGAGCCCATACTTCCGAAGCTTGTCCCCAACGAAATCCCCATTCACGATATGCAGCATCCCCGTATTCCTCCCGTACAAATCCTTAATCACGGAAGCCGCATCGGTAAGCGGCAGAGCACTTCTCAGCTTGCGCCGGGCGTCGAACAAGCGCTTACGGAGCACAGCCTCCGGGCGGTCCAGATACGACGACAGCTCCTTCAGCGAATAGCCCTCCAGGTAAAATAACTCCGCAGCCAGCCGCTGCCCGGGCGGAAGCGCCGCCAGCGATTCCCGCACCAGCTGCGCCGTCTCCCGGCGCACTGTCTGCTCCGGCAGCGGCATCGCGCCGTCATCCCGAGCCTGCTGCTCCTCATAGGAAACCGTGCCCCCTTGCAGCTTACGCAGCTGTCTCCAGCATTGCCGCTCAACGATGCGTCCCAGCCAGCCTGGGAAAGCCTCTGCTTCCCGCAGCTTGTGCAGATTAAGAAAGGCTTCGAGCAGCGCCTCCTGAACGGCGTCCTCCGCCAAGGCAGCATCGCGCAGACGGCTGCGGGCTGCTGCCCTGGCCAGCGGCAAAGATCGGGCCGCCAGTTCCTCCCAAGCGGCGCGATCTCCGGCGGCCGCCCGATTTACCGTATCTTTCATCCCTTATAGGCTCCTTTTTTCCGTGTCAGGGTATAGTGCCATTCCAGCGTAAAAAGGTTACCTGAACCCGAAAATAAAAAAGGGCCCGAGAGCAGCAGCTCAACTCCTGCCAACCCCGCCCCTTTGCTCTTGCTCAATGTCCACACCTATTTCCATTCCTATGTCGATACCTATGTCCAAGCCCAGAAAAAACCGTCTCTATCCCAGGCGATACGGCCGCGATGCAGTTTGCGGAAAGCTTTTTTGACCTCTTTTTCCAGCGATGCGTTCCCTTGTTCGTTCACGAATACATACTGATCTCCATAATGGCTGCGCACATGCGCAATGGCATCCCCCTGACGAAGGATGCTCTTGTCACGGATCTCATCCACCATCCACTGTGCGATCTTCTGCTCGGGCCCGACTTGCTCTTGTTCACTACTCGGTGACTGCTCCATAAAAACCTAATTCCTCCTTACAGCTGATCTTGCCTCGTATCGCCAGTATACCACTCCCTGCTGATCGGTTGTATAAACCAGAGACAGACAACAAAAAGCCCTTCCAATAATCGAAGAAGAGCTGATCTAGCTTATCTCATCTGCCCAGGCCTATTTAAAATAAACAACCGTACCATTGAATTGAAACGTTCTAGAATCTTTGTCATAGGCTTCATAGTTGATCAACAGCTTTTTGCCGGAAGGACTCCACTTCATTAATCCTGAAACGGAATCGTTAGTAAGTTTGAGTGGAGTGGATTCGGTAGTTTGCTCATTCGTAATAAATACACCGTTATTCCCGGTCCCGGCGTCACTCGTGACAGAGTAAGCAAGCCTCTGTCCGTCCGGCGACCAGCTAATTCCATTAATAGACGCACTGGTGCCAATTGTCTTTTCCGTCTTGCCATTCAAATCGGTGAAAATAAGCTTTTCCTCGGCAGCGCTTATTCTTTTGACAATTGCCAGACGATTGCCGTCCGGGGAAGGAGCGACCAATCGCGCATTATCCATAATCTTAATAAATACACTGGCAGTTGGATCGTATACAAATAACGTACTTGATGAATGAGAAATGTAAACACTGCCATTACTTGATACAACGAGACTGGGAGGTATATTCACCTCACCTGTTTCCAGAACTTCACTGACTTTTCCCGTTACATCCAAGCGAACAATCATCCCATTTCCCGTCATTAACAATAAACTTTTCTTATCCGTCCAAGCGGCCTCCCAAATGACCCCAACGTCGGACTTGATTTCAGTGATGCCGCCCGTCTCCAAATTCATAATCTTTCCTACACGGTGAACATAATTTTCCGATTGCTGAATGTAAAAGAGATGTTTTTTGTCCGGAGATATTTGAGTATATACAAAATTTTCATTCCCCTTCAAAATCTCTTCCATTCCCAAGGTTGGACTACTGTCTTGTGACTTATTAAGATGTCGAAGGTACAGGTAGGACGGAGGCTTTTGTTCATCCGCGACTTGGCCAATCATTTGTTTAGCCCTCTTGCTGACAATAAGGCTATCTTCACCCGTCCAGTCTAGGCCGATAAAATCGGCGCCCAATTGGACGGTCTTGTCTACCACTGGTCCCGATTTATATAGGGCTCCAGCATTACTTTGAATAACGGTTATTTCTTTGCCCAGTCGCTCGACGAGTTGCCGTTCAGCACTGCTGGCGGTTCCGCAAGCCGATACGATTAATAAAAGAGTGACGCTTATAGCAAGTGCCGAACTGCGGATGTTTATTTTGTTCAAGAATATTCCCCCACGTCTTAAACAGCCTGCCCCAATCCGGAGATTCCAGATAGGAGCAGGCTTGAACTTATTTAAAATAAACAACTGCACCGGCATGCTGGTAATTTTCATTAATGACTTTACCATAGTTGACCATCAGCTTTTCACCGGAAGGACTCCAGTTGAAAAATACATGGGTCTGCTTAGTTAATCCCAGCGATGTAGATTTACCGGTTTTGACGTCGGCAATATACGCTCCGTTATTCTTAGTATCAGGATATTTATTAACAGTGTATGCCAACGTTTTACCGTCCGGGGACCAATTTGGTGCGAAAATTTCACGTCCAGTTGCAATTGTTTGCTGTTTATTACCATCCAAATCCGTAATAACTAGATGTGATTCCAATTTTTCATTTTTATATTCTTGGGTGACCATCGCCAGACGAGTACCGTCAGGAGAAGGAGCGACAAATGGAGCATAAACGTCCTTGTCGGTAACTTTTGTTGATTTCTTCGAAACCGTATCGTAAGCCATTACTGAGGCCGAGCTGGTGTAATACAATGTTTTCCCGGATACTGCAAGGCTAAACACCATCCCACCTTTTGCTATTTTGCTTGTTTTCCCATTTAAATCCGATTGGAAAACAGCCTCATTCTCACCGTCTTCAAACCCTGCAAAAAATACCGTGTTGTTATCGAGCCAAGCCCCTGTTTCTTCCATTCTCACTGAATCGGATTTAATTGTGGTAACTTTGCCCGTCTCCAGATTCATGATCTTAGCGGCGCCGCCCAACGAATGTGGAGCAGTTCTTTCGACAAAAAACAGATTTTTTCCATCAGGAGATAATTGGACATTGCCGATTTCCTGTTTTCCATCAAAGAGCTCTTTCTTTCCTTTTAAAAGGTTGCTTCCCTCCGACTGACCAAGGTTTAGCGTGAACAGATCATTCCGCAGTTTCTCTTCGTTTTTGTTAAGGATCGTATCGAAGTTTGTCATTACAATATTGTTCTCGTCGATCCATTCCTTTCCTAGCCAACTCAAGCCAAGATCGGCCGTTTTGAGCACTTTAAGTTCCGATGTTTGGGCAACAGCCGCCTCTTTACTGTTAGTTGCTTTTTTTAAAGGCTCTGTGGCATAAGCAGCTCCACCGGCCACAGCAGATAAAACTGTAGCTGCACTTAGTACGGCTAATGTAGAGCGTTTAATTCGTTTGTTAAACATGTATTGTTTCCTCCTCTTAGGTGATGCTCTAAGCATACGAGGAAGTTGTATCCGAACCATATCTAATATGTCCAACTTGTATCCAACCGAATTTTTTTTCGGTTAGACCTTTTCTAGATAAAGCGGCAAACGTAGCTGAAAGATCATTCCACCACTTTTTCGGGGCTGCGCATGAATGCTGCCGCCTTGCCTATCAACCAGCTCGCGGACGAGCGAAAGTCCAAGGCCTGTGCCGCCTGACTCACGACTCCTGTCCCGGCTAACCGTGAAAAACGGCTCGAATACTTGCTCCAATAGCTCGGTTGGTATCCCGATACCGTCGTCCTCCACCTCAATAATTGCGAATCCATCTTCAGGACGGCATTTTAAGCGAACAAATCCATCGGATTGATTGTACTTGATCGCATTATCGATGAGATTGATGAAGATAAGCAGAAAGCTCTCCCTATCGCACCACACGAATGTTTCCTGCAGATCCAGCTCCATTGAAATACCGAACTTCTCCGCTTTGCCGCGCATGCGCCCGACGATATCCTCAAGCAGCCCCCGAGCGTCAAAACGCTCCGCTTGCAATTCAAACTCATATCTCTCCAAAGAGGATAGCTGCAGTACCTTTTCCACCATCTCGTACAGCCGCTCAGTTTCCTTGCCAATATTATGATGCGCCTCTTCCAACAAATTCGGGTCATCCCGATACGTGTTGACAAGCTCAATATACGCCTTGATGGAGGTCAGCGGTGTCTTAAACTCATGACTAATGCTGCCAATGAATTCCTTTTGCTGGCGTTCCAGCTGCTGCAGCTTCTCCACGGCGAGGCGCAAATTATTTTGCTCATGCTCCATCTTCTGGATACCGCTCTGCAATTCACGACTCATGAATGCCATCCCCTCGCCGAGCTCTCCGAACTCGTCACGACTTTTTATAGGAGATTCCATGATAAAGTCATGTTTACGAATGCGGTCCGCAGCTAGTTTAAGCTGAGTAACGATGGAGGCTATTCTGCTAAAATAAACAAAACCAAGAGTGAAGGCGACTGCCAGTACCGCTAAACCAATGAAAAGGAAAAGCTGATTCATATTCTGCCGGAAATCATTTATTTCGAGCAGCGAATACTGAAACTGAACAACGCCGATCTGGCCGTCCACCCCATATAATGGCGCCATATACAGCAGCGAGTCTCCTAATTCCATATAGGCAATTTTATTGTCCAAAGCAATATCCAGCAGGCTTTGCTCATCTGGCGTTATCGACCCCGAAGCGCTCCCCACTTCTCCTGTAGGACCTTCCTGCAACGAGCTGCCTACTCTTTCTCCAAAAACCTCATACAACTTTATTGGAAGCCCAATAAAGTTGTAAAGCTCGGAGGCTAACAGCTGCCCATTCTGCTTGAGAACAGCCTTAGAATCGCCGCCGCCACTGGATGCGTTAGCTTGCTGAATACGCAGATTAATCATCTTCGTTCGCTGTGCAAGCTCCTGCTCCATTTGATCCCGTTGGTTATTCTCGATCCCTCGTTGCACGAGTAAGCTGAGCAACCCGATAGCCAGCATTAACAGCAAAGCTAGGAAAAGAGTAAGCCGCAACTTCAAGCTCATCCGCATTTACTGCTCTCCCCCAATGCCCGCTGACACTTTGTAGCCAATTCCATAAACGGTCTGAAGCATGGATTGCGAGGGCTCCCCGAGCTTTTTGCGAAGCCGCTGAATGTGCAGATCTACCGTACGTGTGCCGCCGTCATAATCTATGCCCCAAACTAGATCTAGTAACTCCTCCCGGGTGTAGACTCTCTCTGGATGGGTGAACAGCATGGCTAGCAGATCGAACTCTCTGCGCGTAAGATCGAGCTCCCTGTCTCCGACGTATGCGGCGCGACTTCCTGGATTAATACTTAAGCCACCTTTATCTGGTTGTTCCTGCGGTTCCGCAGGGATACGCTCCAATCTGCGGGCAAGCGCCTTAATCCGTGCTAAGAGCTCACGAATCTCGAACGGTTTGGTCATATAATCATCTGCGCCGAGCTCCAGGCCAACAATTTTGTCGACGATTTCATTTTTGACTGTCAGTAAAATAATGCCAATTTCATTTCTTTTTTCCAAACGGCGGCATACTTCGTAGCCATTTAAGCGAGGCATCATGATATCAAGTACCAGCACTCGAGGGCGGAAGCTCTCTACTTTCTCCAACGCTTCCTCGCCGTCATGGGCGGTTTCAACCTCATAACCTTCCCTCCGAAGAGCATAAGCGACGGCGGAAGCAATGCTTTTTTCGTCGTCGACAACGAGTACTTTAGTATCCATTAAGCTTAATCTCCTTTTTCACTTTCGGAAAACATGCTATTAGTATATCCAAATGCCCACGTATGGAAAGCTGGCTTACTGGCAAAAACTGAAACCATTCCTGGTCTGATTCAGTATAAACGAGTTATAAACTCGCGGAAGGATGAAGAACCGATGTCCAAAAGATGGCTAATGGCGCTAATCCTCGCGCCCGCATTGCTGGTTGGATGCTCTCTACCAGGCAGCGTTGATGAAGGACTCAACAAAGTTAATGACTCGCTTTCTTATGTGAACGATGCAACGGCTTATATTAATGATGCAACTCAGTTTTCGCAACAGCTGCCAACTCTAGCCCAGGAAGCGCTGACCAGTCCAGACGCTCTCGCCAATCTGGAATCCGAAATTACAGCTATGCAGGCTGACATTGCCGCATTCAACAGTCTCACCCCACCGGCATTCGCCGAAAGCATTGACGCCAAGTTAGAACAGTATAATGCCACGCTGGACGGGCAGCTCACCAATTTGATGGAGACGGTGCAATCCGGTCAACTGACTGCAGAAACACTGAAACAGTCACAGGTAGGACAGACCGTAGGACAAATCTCCTCGATTCTGGAGCAAGTACAGCAGCTCGGGAAATAATCAACAATATTTGAATTTGAAGGAGTATCCAACAAAGAGCCTGAGCTCCCGCAATGCGGAAAAGCAGGCTCTTTTTTTCGTTTTACTCCTTATTTAAAATTAATAACTTGGGCGTTGTTCTGAAGGCCTCCTGTGACAAACGCGCCGGCATCGATAAGCAGCTTGCTGCCGTCTGGGCTCCATTCAAGCTTCGTTACTAGTTCGGTCTTGACGCCAAGCGGTTTGGACTGGCCATCTTTCACATTTAGAAGGTGAATTCCGTTAATCTCCGGGTTATCCTTATCCGAGATATCGTAAGCAACCGTGCTTCCGTCCGGACTCCCTTGCAGATTGGAATAGTTTGACTTAGCTTGTGCGTCCAGCGCTTGAGGATCGGGAATTTTAGCGTATACATACGTGGCAGAAGACACCACTGCTGCTGCACTAAGTGCAACCATTAAAGAACGATGAGCTTTACGAAGTTTTATCAGGTAATACCTCCGGATAAGTTATTATGTTGCTAAATGAAGTATATCTGGAGGATGTGTCAACAAAATATCTCAAATGTATCCAGCTTATATCCGCGACAAATAATGTTCTCGCTCCCAAAGGAATTGCCGTACCGTGCAAAAAAACCTGAATTTCCGCAAGTCGGGAATTCAGGTTTTTACTCAGCCGTTTACATAATACGGAGCCATGAAGAGATACACGATGACGCCAGTAAAGCTGACATACAGCCAAATCGGCATCGTCCACCGCACGATGCGCTTATGCTTTTGCACCTGATTCGTCCAGCCCCATACGAGAGAGAACAATGCCAGCGGCACGATGACCGCAGCAAGGAAGCTGTGCGTGATGAGAATGGTAAAGTAAATTGGGCGCCAAATACCTTCTCCTCCGAACTTCGCTGTCTCCGGAGACAGGTAGTGGAAGGTTAAGTAGGTGACGAGGAACAGCAGCGTCGAGGTGAACGCAGCTAAAATGAAACCTTTGTGCAGCTTGATGTTTTTGCGGATGATCGACACAAGAGCCGCCACAAGGAAAATGAACGTGAAGCTGTTCAAGATGGCATTAATCCTCGGCAGAATCGTAATGTCCCAGGAAAGACTGCCTTTATAACCAACCGGCCCAAAGAACAGCATTAGAATAACAAAGTTTGCGACTAAAGAGATACCGATGATCCAAGTCGTAAAGTTACGCTTTGTCGTCGGCTTGTACGAATCTGGAGTCTGTTTCAGAGCGATTAACCTCCTTCCGCATTACATGCGGGGTTCTGTCTTCATTATAGAGAAATGCCGCACTACCATGTGTGACAACACCTTGAACGCATGGCCCTGCTATTTTCTATATTTCCAACACGTAAAAAAGGGGCTTATCGCCCCTACCCCTTACACTTTATATTGGCGTAAGTAAGATTGCAAATCCTCTGCCATTTCTGCTAACGATGTTGCCGAAGCACTTACTTGCTCCATTGCCGCCAATTGCTCCTCCGTTGCAGCAGATACATTTTGCGTCCCCTCTGCTGAACGTCCTGCAATTTCGGTAATCACATTCACCTGCTCAACAGCGTGTTCCGTGTTGCTGTTCATCTGGAGCGAATAGGTCGTTACCTCTTGAATTTGTGAAGCTACTTGCTGAACAGAATCTAATATCTCAGTAAACGCTGCACCTGCTTGGTTCACGACATCCATGCCAATCGCAACTTCACGTGTGCCTTCTTCTATTGAATCAATCGCTAGCACAGTCTCGCTCTGAATGGCAGCGAGCAGCTTAGCGATCTGCTGCGTTGATTGAGCCGATTGCTCCGATAGCTTGCGAACCTCACCGGCTACGACTGCAAAGCCGCGTCCTTGCTCACCAGCACGTGCCGCCTCAATCGCAGCATTCAGCGCCAACAAGTTCGTTTGCGCCGCAATATCCGAGATGACCTTAACGATATTGTCGATGGCAGACGAGCGCTGTCCCAGCTGCTTAACGGTACCATTTATCGTGTTAACGGTATTTTGTATGGATTGCATTTGCTGCATGACCGATTGTAGTTTACGGTTGCCCATTTCAGCACTTTCCGAAGCGTTCAAAGCAGAATGAGCAACACTCTGGGCGTTGTTTGATATTTGCTGAACCCCTTGGGCAACTTGATGGATTGAACGCACACTTTCTTCCACATTATTTACTTGCTGATCAGAACCATCTGCTACCTCTTGAATCGACATTGCAATATGTTCCGTCGCTTTGCTCGTATGCTCCGCGTTAGCAGACAGTTCCTCAGCAGATATTGCTACATTTTCAGCTGTACGATTAACTTGCTGAATAAACTGACGCAGCGTACGAATCATCGTATTTACTGCGCTAGTCAGCTTGCCAACTTCATCATTCGACTTCACGGCTAATTCCACTTGATTCAAATCACCGTTAGATACACGCTCCGCAGCTTCCGCAACTGCAACGATCGGACGCGTAATCTGCCGTGCAATAAAGTAGGCAAGCAGGATGACAACCAAACAGACGGCAACTACGATAAGGAACACTGACCATTTAATAGAAGAAACAGCTGCTGTAATCGAATCTTCAGGAATGTTCATATAGATGTTATATCCAGTGGTAGGAACTGGAGCATACGCAACGGTATACTCTTCTCCAGCATCCGAGTAGTCAAAAGACGTTGCTTCAGCCTTTTTTTGACCCAAAATCTTAACTAATCCTGACGGCAGCTTCGCTTCCTCAGCCGTCTTTCCGATTAATTCTTTATTTTTGTGGAGTTGAATCTTCCCTGAACTGTCTATAACAATCGGGTACCCCACCCCATTGTCAATGTACAAGCTTTTAAAGATTTCATTAGTGAATTTTTCAAAATTAACAAGTCCGGTTAAGGCACCCGTCACTTTCCCATCCGCCTGCTTTACAGGTACGGCTACAATAATCGAGCGTTGGCCTGTCGTCTTCGCTAAAATAACATCCGTGTATGTTTCTTTTCCTTCCATGGCATTTTTGAAGAAAGGCCTCATGCCTAAATCAATGCCAACACTCTTCTCAAATGTGTCTGCTTTCACAAGGCCATCCATACCGATAAATGTGTTCCCGTCATAGTGCGGGGCGTTCTCTTTTAAACTTTGGATAAATTTCATCTTATTCGCAGTATCTTCTGCACGAATATCAGTCGTAGTTGCGAGTATTTTCATTTCACTCATACGCTCTTTAAAATACTGATCCATCATTTCAGCTCTACTTTTCACAAGCGAAACATAGGAATCACTTTGTTTTTCAATCAATTTGGATGACGATGTACTATATACAAATACTGAGGTAAGGACAAGGGGAATAAGGGACACGACAATAAACCAAGTTATCAGTCGATTTTTAAGCTTCCCCTTAAGCACCTTACCCACTAAACTAACCGTGGATACAATCTTCTCATTTGATTTTACATTTTCTTTCATTACCTCATACCTCCCTTTCTGGTCAGATATTTCTCTGAATCTTCTTTTACAGCCTTATTTCCTGGTTGCATGAGACAAATTGGGCATGTTGAAGAGGTCGTCAAGGTAATCTACCATAGCGACCTTTCTTGACAACCTCTTCATACTGATTTGAAACTAATTATGCCTTAAAGTGATTAATAGCCTAAAGCCGCACCTTCACCACGTGGGTCAGCGCCAGCAAACTTAACATTTGTGCTTGGATCAATCACAACCATACCGGATTGACCAACTTGGTCTGTGTAGTCGTCAATTTTTTTCACTGGATGACCGCGACGTGCCAATTCATCCATTACGGATTGCGGGATACGGCCTTCCATTCTTAATCCGTTAGCAGACTCGCCCCAGTTACGGCCATGCAGCCATCTTGGTGCTTCAATCGCATCTTGAACCGACAAGCCAAAATCAACATAACGCGTAACTAAGGATGCTTGTGTTTGAGGTTGTCCCTCGCCGCCTTGTGTACCGTATAACATATAAGGCTTGCCGTCTTTCATCAACATTGCAGGATTGAGTGTATGGAACGTACGTTTCTTAGGCTCCAGGTCGTTTACGTGATTCTTATCCAAGGAGAAGAAGCTACCACGGTTTTGCAATAGAACGCCTGTGTCTTTTGCGACTACGCCTGCACCCCAGTCAAAGTAATGACTTTGGATAACGGATACAGCATTACCGTCTTTATCAACGATTCCGAGCCAAACTGTGTCACCTTTAGGATCAAGCGGTTTAACGTTCTCTGCAGCTTTGTTCATATCAATGCGTGCAGCGAGGTTTTTACCGTGCTCTTTAGACAGCAGATCATCAACTGGAATTTTATTGAAGTCTGGATCAGTCAAATATTTGTCACGATCAGCAAAAGCTTGCTTAGTAGCTTCAACCATAACGTGGTAGTAGTCAGCTGAACCATCGCCCATTTTCTTCAGGTCAAAGTTGTTCAAAATGTTCAAGATAGACAAGGAAGCCATACCTTGAGAGTTCGGTGGAACGTTGTAAGCTTGGTAGCCACGGTAGTCAACAGAGATTGGTTTAACCCAGTCCGCTTTGTGATCAATGAAATCTTTACGAGTTAAGGAGCCGCCGTTAGCTTGAATGTCAGCAGCGATCAATTTACCCGTTTCACCCCTGTAAAATTCACTAGCGCCGTTTTTAGCAATACGCTTCAACGTTTTCGCCAAATCTTTTTGTACCATCATTTCGCCTGTTTTGTAAGGCTTGCCATCCGGCTTCAAGAAAACTTTGCTGAACGTTTCAAAACGACCCAGGTCTTTAAGCTCTTTATCAGTTGGATCGATAGCAGAGTTTGTCCATCTTTCTTGGTTAGGAGTTACAGGGTAACCTTTGTCCGCATAACTGATTGCGCGTTCCATCAAGTCATCCCAGTCCATGGACAAGTTCATCGTTTGTTCTGCATATTTGTAAGCTTCGCCCCAACCCGATACTGTCCCTGGAACTGTGTTAGCTGCCAGATATCCGCGAGAAGGAATTTTTTCAAAGCCCTTATTTTTATAAAAGTCAATTGTTGTCTTCTCACCGGAACGACCACTTGCATTCAACGCTTTAAGCTCTTTTGTCTTCGCGTTGTAGACAAGCCAGAATGCATCTCCGCCTATACCTGTGTATTGCGGATATACAACCGCGAGCGTAGCTTGTGCAGCAATCGCTGCATCAACCGCATTCCCCCCCTCTTCAAGCACTTCGAGCGCTGCAGCGGAAGCTAAATAATGAGGTGTGGTAACGATTCCGTTCGGCGCCATCGTCGTAGGACGATTAGCTGCATTAACAGATGGCCCATAAATTGAAAAGCACATTGCTGTTGTCATTAACAAAACTGACCCTTTTTTCATTGAACTACGCATGTTTTTCCCCCTAAGATGTGTTCATGATTTCGTTGACTTGCTGAACTATTCTCTCTTAAACCACCCCTTTCAGTGGGATAGCCAGCTTTCGCTTTAGCGACACAAAATGGATATATTGTTACTTATTTACAACATTTTTTTCTATTGGTATATTATCATATGAATAGAAATAATAGACTATCTAATATTCCTATTTTAATAGAAATCCTGAGAATGGATCGTGTTATAAGACTATTGAATCAGCAGATAGTTACTTACTTCCTATTGCCACACAATTACTACATCGGTTTTAAAGATCAAACTTTTTAATATTTTTCAAAAAAAACTATTAAATTTTTATAACTGCCATTGCTTACTTCAAACCTGGATTACGAAAATAACTTTTGAGAAAAAATAAAAAAAGTGCCTTGCTCTTTGGCAGAACAGTGTTTGTTGTAAACACATCACCAATGAGAGGAGCACCTTTATTCAGGTTCAGGCTTGTGAGCACTGGACGTATGAAAGGGAGATAACTTAAGCTGCCCATAGGCATCTCAAGCTATCTCCCTCTTTGTTGAATGAATTTATTTCATCGTTCGTAATAATTGACTGACCCTGCCTTGCGAGATGCCAAGCATACGAGCCCATTCCCCTTGTGAAGCCCGAGGATGAGATTGCATGACTTCGGCCAGGCGCCTGGCTGTCTGCTCACCCTTACTTTGCTGACTAAAAAAGCCTGCCGCCAAAGAAGCTGCCGGGCCTCCTGCACGCCGTTCTACGTTAGATTGACTGAACGATTCCATCCGAGTTGCAGCTACCTGAGGTTTTGCGAAAACTCCCGCTGCCGGATGCATCTCATCTCTGCGTGACTCTACCGAGCTCCCGAATCCTACAGCAGCCTTGTTCTCTTTCGTTGAAACATCCGCTAGACAGCTACCGCAGATGAATCGGTTTTTGAAAAAAGCGAGCGCTTCCGTTGATTGGCAAAACAGGCATTCTTGCGAGCGAAATTTGCGCAGCACCAAGCGCTTCGCTGCCTCATCCATGAAAAACTCAACCGGATCGCCTTCATTCAATTCCAACATCCGACGAAGCTCGATAGGCAAAACAATGCGTCCCAGCTCATCAATTAAACGAACGATTCCAATACTTTTCATCCGTCACTCACCCTTTTAGCGTTTCTTTACCACTAAAGGTTCGGTAAAACGTGTCGAATTCCTTTAGAACTTAAAAAAAAAGGATTCAAAATCACAGAATTGGGTATTAACCTCGGTTGTTCGCCCTTTGACCAAGCGTAAAAGAGCATGCCTATACCTTTTTCATACATCCTTAAATACGCTGTTGGATACAGCTCATTGTAAGTCGCAGCTCCATATAATTCCACAAAAAAACAGCTCCCTGCAGCCCATGATACAGGCGCAGAGAGCTGTTCGTCATACATCTATTCCGCCTATTGCTTCGTCACCCTCACGTCATCGATGTGCAGGGTAGTTCCGCCTGGAGAATCGACGTCACCTCGCAATAATTAGGCTTCCCGGCCCACTGCCCGCCGCAAGGAACAGCTCTTTCCCGACTTTGGCATAGCTTCCCGGACGGAGACCTGTTACATCTTGAACCTGCGTCCACAGGCCGCTATCGGAAACAAGGGATGCCGCTTTGTGTGAGTCCGAGTCCGAGTTCGGATGCGAGTTCGAATGCAAGTCCGCGTCTGGGCCCGAGTCCGAGTCCGAGTCCGGCAGGTGGATCAGGAAGGTCACATCCTGCTGCAGACTACCCTGCCAAGTAAGCTCAAGACGAGTTCCCGATCTTGATGCCGATACCGTCACGACATTGCCAAGATCATCCTCGAACGAATCTTGAAGCTCTGTTGTGACATATAAGCGGAAACAGAGATGTTTATACCCATCTACTTTGCTGCCAACGTGGCCCATTAGTGCATAATCATCCGCCAAATCAAGCGCAAGCATGCTGTTCTGCCGGATATACACCGGGATCTCATCCAAATCTGCGCGCACCTTCAGAAGTTTCGGGCCTTGCATCTCGTCACCGCCGAACAACGGCAGCCAGCTGCCCTCCGGCAAGTAAACCTCTTTGACGGTATGCCCTTCCTCGGTAACCGGCGCGACGAGCAAGCTTTCACCGAACATGTACTGGCTGATCAACTCCGTGCAATTGAGATCAGCAGGGAACTGCATATGCATCGCGCGCATCATCGGCTGGCCGGTACGGCTGGCCCGAATCGCCTGATCGTAAATATAAGGCAGGAGATTCATCCGCAAATCTGCGAATTTTTTGTACCATTGGATGACCCGGGGTTCGCCCGTCCGTTCCGCGATGTTCCACGGTGTGCGATCTTGATTGAACTCGCCCTTCGTCTCGGCATGGTACTGCATGACCGGGCAAAATGCCGCCATCTGAGCCGAGCGCACAAACAACTCCGCTGTTGGAATGTCTCCATGGAAACCGCCGAGATCCCAACCCCAGAACGGAATCCCAGACATACCGCTGGACAGTCCGGCAATGATGGAAGAGCGGAACGCCCCGAACGTTGAGCGCTCGTCGCCCGCCCAGTGCATCGGATATTTCTGAGCTCCCGTATACCCTGCCCGGCTGAACGTAATACCGCCTTGCGGAGAATACTCCTGGACAAAATCATAGTAGCTGCCTGCATACAAATTAGGATAAAGATTGCGCATTTCGCGTCCGGTGGAGCCATCATGGAATTTCAGATCGTGGCCGAATACGAACTCGCCGCCGTCGGTTTTGAAGCCGTCCACCCCGATCTCCTGCGCCAGGTATTTCCGCTTATCGAACCACCACTTCTTTGCCTCCGGGTTCGTGAAGTCGATAATATGGCTGTCTTTGAACCAGTTGTAGGGCAGCGTGAACGGCGTTCCATCCGCATTGGCGACGTTGTACCCCTTCTCAAGCAGCGTCCGCTCATCCTGATCGCGCTGGCCATGCGCCACTCCGTACATGCATTTGTGGATCGGAATTTGCCATAACAGCACCTTGAGCCCCTGCGCATGCAAATCTGCGACCATCCCTTTCGGGTCCGGCCAGCGTCCCCACTCTGGGAAATTGAAGTCGTCGTAGCTCAGAGCTTCACTGCCATTCTTCACTTCATATTGCGCATCATTGAAAATGTAAAACGTCGCTTCATCGCTCCACTGCTCAATGACGAGCACAGTAGATGGAATCTCATAGGCAGCCGTCAGCGCGGCCTGTTTCATGACCTCAGCCTGCGAATCCCAGTTGTTGCTGGACATCCATGGTCCGAAGGACCATTTTGGCGGCAGCACCGGCAGTCCGGCTAAGGAAGCAAAACCGCGTACCATTTCCAGCGGCTCCCCCACCAAGAAACAGGCCGTCAACTGCTGCGACTCGGGAGATAGATCCGCTTCCATTTCGACGAGACCGGACAAGCGGGTGTGGAATCGGAATGTGGAGTACAAGGGAGAATCCAGGAAGATGGAGTACCCGCCCGAGCTGACGGCAAATGGCACCGGCATATACGTCTTGAGCCCCTGATCCCTGTACTGGTTGTATACATACTGGTCCACTTCCTGGCCCGAGTAATCATAATGAGAAAAGCGTTCGCCCATGCCGAACCAGCGATGCGCCGGCTGCGCCCGTAAATTCAGGCGCAGCTTGTGAACGGTGCCCGATCGATCCGTGAGGATCTCGATCGCTGCTTTGCCGTCGGCGGAAAAACTTTCCGCCAGCACGGTGCTGTCGGCGCTGCGCAGCTCCAGCGCCAGCTTGCCCGCGGGCGCCGATACTTCGAGGCGCCCCGCACCAAGCTGCAGAGCCGCGCTTTGCAGCGGCTCGCCAATGACGTTCGCGCCAGCTGCGGCGAACGTCATCTTCACCGCGCCGCTGGCATCGGCGCGGAAGATCAGTGCCGGCTGCGCTGCGCCGCCGGCATCCCCCTGCTCCCCGATGACATGGGGAGCATGCAACAGGGCGGCGAATCCACCGTCCGCCGCCGCATGGAATGCATGGACGCGCTTCAGCGCCGTCCATGCCCTAACGTGAAAGCGGTAAGCCGGGGTCGCGGCCGACCGCTCCCCGCTTTGCAGCGCAAAGGAATAGCTTACCTCGTCCCCCGCGAGGTAGGGACCCAGGCGCGCTTCCCATACTTTTTCGCCGCCAGACACTGTCCTCATCACAGCAGGCACCGGTTCTGTGGCGGTGATTCCGTTCACCTCAACCAGCACCGTTACGGACTGGCTCGCTTGGAATGGCTGCGCCAGCACGCGGACCAGAACGACCTCCCCTTCTTCGGGATGGCGCGGGAATCGCTCGCATGGCATCGTCACGTAAGGGTCGTCGTAACCGGTCGGCGTATGCACAAGCATGATGCCTTCCTGGCCACCAGCGCCGCCAGTTGCACCGCTTCCCGCAATTGCGTCAAGGGCCAGCTCAAGCAATATCTCGCTCCATGAACTCGCAGGGAGTTGTTCACCGTTTTGAGCCAGCCAGTAGTCGCGCATCAACGGCTCTCTTGCTGTCGTCAAATCCACTTCATAGAGGCGACCATGCTCCTCCCGCAGCGCCTCTACATGCCCAAGCAGTTCCTTGGCGCGGGCCAAATCGCCCTTATTGGCGTAATACCATGCCAGCAGACAAGTCAGATCGGGGCGTTCACAGCCCCCAAGCCAAGTGTCGCTTGGCTTCAGGCGAACCCCTTTGCCCACCAATGTTTCTTCAAGCTTGTAGAGCGCTTCAATAAGAATCCGATCCTCAATCCCGAGCATGCCAAAAGGAATCGCCGCCGCGATAATATCGCCATGGATCGCCGTATCACCCAGCTCGCTCACAACCCGGCCATCTTTAATGAACCGCTCGAAGACGAGCTCGCGGATTGATTTGAGCAACTTAATGCCCGTTTCCTCCGCACTATGAGGGGGAGCAGACTGAATTGCAGCATAATACAGAGCTAAATGGCTCAAATAGATGCCGCTTGATTCCTGATGCCTTGCTCCCTGCTGCCTTGATCCCTGCTGCAGCCAATGAGGCAGTGGCTGCTGCCACTGCTGCTCGATCCGACCAACTACGTCCGCTGCAAACGTTTGTCCTGATACGACATCAAAGTCCCGCCCACTACTTTTGACATACTCCCCCCATGCCCAAAGCGCAAGCGCCGCATCGGTCAAGCTGGTCTCGGAATCTCCCTCGACCTGTTCCATCAAACGCCGCAGCAGCGACAAAGCTAGCCCAGGCTCTCCCCGCTGCATATGTAACCGACTTAAAAACGCCATCCCCTTCATACCTTCATGCCCCGCTATAAGAGCAACGGTCCCACCGTTGCCGCTGGCTTGCGGCGCCTCATTCCCCTTGCTTTCCATCCTTATTCCCCCACCCTATCCTAATTCTTGCTGCATTTTGGTAAAAGAAAAGGGGCACCACAATCATGCCCCTTCCGCCTCGCTAAACCAGCTTGCTGTTATTTTTTCCACTAGCCCTTCAACTTGCTTCCGAGCTTCGTTTCAAAGCCTGCTCTTCAATTATTTCTCCATCAGCTTCTCAACTTGCTTCTGTGCTTCGTTCAAAGCTTGCTCTGCCGTATAATTTGGCTTCAGCTTCGCTTTTTCCAGCTCGTCTCCGATCGCTTTTGTCAGATCGCTCCATTGGTCCGGAATCGACCCAACCGGGGTCAGAACGAGTGTTTCGAGCGCATCCATGACCACTTTTTTGGATTCTGGAGGTGTCTGCTTGAAGTAAGCGTCCATAACCTTTTCGTCGGATACCGCAGGCACGCTCCAGCCTTTTTCAATCCGTTTGCTTACAACCGCAGGATCAGAGGACATGAACTTGATGAACTTCCAAGCCGCTTCAGCATTTTTCGATTTCCCAGCTACAACGAGTCCGTCTGCGAAAAAGTGATGGGCTTTATTCGTGTTGCCTGGCTCCAGGGCAATATCCCATTTGAACGAAGCGTCCGCGAAGCGGCCGAAATTCCAGATTCCGGCGCGCAGCATCGCAACTTTGCCTGATTTAAAGGCATTCAGATCCGCATCAGGCTGGTTGAACGTATCATCGTTGAGTGGCGGTGATACTTTGTACTTGCCCGCTTTGTCGAGCATCCACTGGAATGCTTCAATGTTTTGTTTGCTGTTGATCGTCGGTTTGCCGTCAATACCCCAGATGCCTCCGCCATTTTGCGCAATCGTTTTGTAAAATTCGTAGAACTGAATTGGGGAATAAGTTCCCCATACGCCCGCTTTGGCATCTGTCAGCTTCTGCGCAGCTTCAAGCTCTTCTTTCCACGTCCAATCGGCCGTAGGGTAGGCGACTTGTTTCTGGTCGAACAAGTCCTTGTTGTAAAACAGCACTACATCGGAGAAAGACTCTACAACGCCGTACTGCTTGTCGTCGTATTTGAACGAGTCATAGGCTAGCCCTTTGTAAATGTCGGGCTTAAAGGAAGTGTCCTCCGCGATGATCGGCGTCAAGTCCTTCAGCGTGTTCTTCGCGGCATAAGAGACAAAATTCTCGTACCCAACCTCGAAAACATCCGGCGCATCTCCTGATGCGAGCTGCGTGTTGAGCTTCGTGTAATAGTTATTGTAATCAACGATGTCCAGCTTCACCTTAATGCCGGGATTAGCGGTCTCGAATGCTTTGACCATTTCTTCAAGTGTTTCTTCCTGCGAGCCACTTGCGGTGTACTGCATGAACTTGATCGTTACTGGCTCGCTCGTTTTCCCGCTTGGCGCCGGTGACGTACTGGAGTTGATTGCTGCATTGGAAGTTGAATTAGAAGCCCCATTATCCGTGTTCGAAGTGTTTGATCCGCAGCCACTCGCTGCAAGAGCAACAGTCATACCTAGTATTGCGACCCATCCCTTACGTTTCACTGTCATGTTGTAAAGCCTCTCTTCTCTTTAAATTTTTTTATGAAGAAAGCCTGTCGCGAGCGTTCAAGCCCTGTCTGCTCAGCCTTTTACGCCGCTCATCGTCATTCCCTTGATGAAATATCGGGACGCGAACAGGAACACGATGAAAATAGGAACGAAGCTAATTACATTGCCCGCCATCAAAATATTCCACTCCGTAGCCCATCTACCGGTCAGCTTGCTGAGCCCGATCGGCAGCGTCATCAGCTCTTTATCGCTCGTCGCGATGAGCGGCCAGAGGAAGTTATTCCATGAAGCCATGAAGGCAAAGATGGACAGCGTTGCTAGCGCCGGCTTGCTAAGCGGAATAATAATTTGGGCGAACACTCTCGCATAAGAAGCTCCGTCCATTCTGGCCGCCTCGATGAGCGGATCGGGAATGGTCATCATGTGCTGCCGGAGCAAGAATGTACCGTAAGCGCTGAATATTCCCGGAAGAATCAGACCCGGATAAGTATTGATCAGGTTCAGCTTTTGGAACACGATGAATAGCGGCGTCAGCGTTACTTGCATCGGGATCATCATCGTGATCAAGTAGAGACCGAACAGCGTCTCCCGCCCACGGAACTGAATTTTGGCAAAAACAAACGCCCCCATCGCACAAGCTGCCATCTGCGCAAGCGTTGTAACAATGGCCACGAACACGCTATTGCCGAGAAAGCGGTAAATCGGGAAGTACTTCGTAATTTCCACATAATTGCTGAAGAGAAATGTTTCTGGAATGAGGTTCGGCGGCATCTTGACTACTTCTAAACTGTCTTTGAACGAACCCGAAAGCATCCAGATGAAGGGGAAAACCAGAACAATAGCAGCTAAGATGAGAATGAGATGGGACAGCAGGTTTTTGAAAACCGCGAACTTATCGGTCATAAGTCACCCACCTCTTTTGCAGCTGTTGCTGGATAATCGTTACGATGAGGATGATGACGAATAGAATCCATGACTGCGCGGAAGCGAAGCCCATTTTGTAGCTTTGGAAAGCATTTTCGTAAATTTGTTGCACAAGCGTGCTCGTACTGCCGGCTGGCCCGCCATTCGTCATCACCAACACCTGGTCGAACAGTTGGAAGCCGTTAATCAGCGAGATGACGAGTACGAAAAATAAACTAGGCGTCAGCAGCGGCAGCGTCACGCGCCAAAATTTTTGGAAACCGCCCGCTCCGTCAATCGTCGCCGCCTCGTAATAGTCGTCCGATATATCCTGCAGACCCGCCAGCAGAATGATCGTCACATAGCCGAGATCTTTCCACACGCTCACTGCGATGATCGCCGGCATCGCCCAGAAAAAGTCCTGCAGCCATACCGGCCCTTGGATGCCGACCAGCGAAAGCACGTAATTGACGAGTCCGCTCTGCCCGTTGAGCAGCCAGCGCCAGATGATCGAGACCGCTACCCAAGAGGTGATTACCGGGACGAAAATCGCGATTCGGTAAAATTGCACCCCTCTTAGCTTCCGATTCAGCAGCACCGCAAACAGCAGGCCCAGCGCTAACACCGATGGAAGATAACCGGCGATATATTTCAAGATGTTCAGCATCGATGTAAGCGTTTGCTCATCTTGCAAAGCTTCGCGATAATTATCAAGTCCGACGAACCGAGCCTTCGTGAGCAGATCCCAATCCGTGAAGCTAATCACCGCCGAGGACAGCATTGGGATCAGTTGGAACAACAGCAGCCCAGCCAAGCTGGGAAACAAAAAACCGAGGATGACAACAGCTTTTGACAGTCTCCTTTGTCCTACCATGGCGTTCTCCTTCTCCTGTCTTCGCGGTTATGACTTAAACTTGACCGTTCCCCGCTCCACAACCTCAAGCGGCAGCAAAATTTCCTTTTCATCCAGCTCGGTGCGGCCTTGAATCATTTGGATGAGACTATCGGCAGCGATCGCACCTTTTTCCGTAATGCTTTGGCGGATCGTCGTCAGCGGCGGGATGAACATCTTCGACATCGAGATATCATCAAAGCCGATGACCGATATGTCCTCCGGCACCCTTTTTCCTTCGTTCATCAGACTTCTCATCGTTCCGAAAGCGACCAAATCGCTCGTGGCGAAGATAGCGGTAATTTCCGGATACTTATCCGCGATCAGCTTACCGGCTGCCAGTCCGTGCTCATAGCTCATGGATTCCTCAAACACATAGTCCGGATTATAAAAGAGGTTGGCTTCCCGCATCGCCCGTTTGTAACCGAGAAAACGCTTCTCCACGACACCGTCCTTACGAATCGCACCTGTAATGAGGCCGATGTTGGAATGGCCTTGGTTAATTAAATGACGGGTTGCGAGATAACCGCCATATTCATCATCGATGCCAATCCGTTTGAAATAGCTGTCATTAATGTAGCTGTCGATCAGCACAATCGGGATGTTGATCTTCTTGAAGCCATCATAAAAAGGCTCCGGGTAAATTCCCATCAGGATGGCTCCGTCCAAATTCCGTTGCACGGACAGATCCAGATAACTTTCGCCTTGATTGACTCCTGAGAGCAGCAGATGATATCCATGCTCCCGCAGCTTGCCTTCAATTCCACTAATAATTTCACTGTAGAAAGGGTTTTCAAGAATGAGTTGTTTATGCGACTCTGTCTGTGGAATGACAATGCCAATCAGCTTCGATTGGTTCTTCGCTAAACTCCTCGCCGAGAAATCCGGAATGTAATTGATGGATTCAATGACTTCCATGATGCGTTCCATCGTTTCGCCAGACACCTTATCGGTACGGCCATTCAATGCGTAGGATACAGCTGCTGCGGAGACGCCCGCCGCCTTGGCTACGTCTTTGATCGTAGGTTTTTTCATTAGTACTCCTCGTTAGTTATACGTTTAACTAGACTATAATCCCATTTCTCTCTTTTTACAAGCTATAATCGGTATATTTTTCTATATTTTGTCCGATTCAAGTTAATCGATTAACTTGATGCATATACCCAGCCGAAGTGAGTAAGCTTTGCTTGTGTATGAATGGACGAGCGTGATTAGTTGAACTGCCGTGCGATGAGTTTCGCTTGGGTATGAAAGGTCGCGCAGGAACTCCGAGCTTCTCTTGTGTATGAACGGTCGCGCTAAGGCTTCGAAACACATTCGTCCCTAACGGAACTGGGAAGCCTTATTTCAGTAAAATTAAGGGTTTTCTAGGCGTAACGGATCTGAGAGACGCTATTGAGGGTATTTTCACAGTATCATCATCATTTACGAACCAAATAAGGCTTCTCAGTTCCGTTAGCTACCTCGAACCCTGGGTTTGAGGAGGAATAAGCTCTCTCAGTTCCGTTAGCTAGTCCATGAACAGCCGAGTTGAGCTGAAGCCACTTGGCATAGATGCATAAGGGTAGAGCGAGATTACTTTAACCGAAAACGGAGGCGTGCTGTTTGGTGGTTCATTAGACGTTGGTGGTTCATTTGAGGTAGGAGATTCGATTCATTAAAGGTGCATACTTCACTAGAGATAAGTGGTTCATTAGGGATAAGCCGTTTTTCGAGGAATACCACTCTTGAGCTTCGTTAACGATAAGCCATACTACCCAATTCCATATCGAAACACAAAAACAGCCTCCCGAAGGAGGCTGTCTGACAGTATGCTCGGAGCAGAAAGGATAACCTCTGCTGCCCCATTGTATGCCGGGAACCGGTAATACAAGCTCTGCCCGAATTTTGCTGGCAGCTGACTTCAGCAGTCCTGCTTATTCGTCGCCCGAGGCCGACTTCTTAAGCGCTTGTGCTGAAGTTCCGTACTCATGAAGTACGGGAAGCTCCCGAGTGGAATGCTCCATCGGCGACTGACAGAGGAAGCACACCGGCACTTCGTCCAGAGCGAAGTTTTTGCGCATCCATCCATTGCAGTCCTCGCTTACGCATGACCAGATCTCGGTGATCTCGGTAGGCAGCTCTGCCTGAGGTTTCTTGCGGGAGTAATACATCGTATGCTTCGCCTCCTGTTCAAAGTGCCAAAAAAGGCCCTGCATAGCAGGGCGCTTTGATTAGTAGATCTTAACAACGTTCTCGGCTTGTGGGCCGCGGTTGCCGGCAACGACGTTGAACTCAACGCGTTGGCCTTCGTCCAGCGTACGGAAGCCTTCGCTTTGGATCGCGCTGAAGTGAACGAATACGTCTTCGCCGCCTTCAACCTCGATAAAACCAAAACCTTTTTCTGCGTTGAACCATTTTACTGTACCTTGTTGCATGGGTCATTCCTCCTTTATTAAGTGCACGTAAACAAAAGAAAAGCCGCCTGCGGAAAAGAGCAGCATCGCGGGCCCTTTCTCCTAGGCGACTGGTGTCTCCTATACGATTCCATTATTGTATCACGCCGAGCATGTAATCGCAAAGAATCGGCCAAAATTTTTTCATTTTTTTATCTAAACTGGCTCACCGAGAGGATTCCAAGCCGCTTCGCCTCTACAATTGCCTCCGATCTTGAGCGTACACCAAGCTTCTCAAAGATGCGCGTAAGGTTGTATTCTACGGTGCGCTGGCTCATAAGCAGCTTGCTCGCAATATCCTTGTTGCTGCTGCCGCTGGCGACTTCCTGCAGAATCTCCTGCTCGCGCTCGTTGATGCTGACCTCTTCGAGCGCTTTCTCCTCGCGATCCTGATTCACCCGAATATCGCGACGCCGAAGCTGACGCAGCAGCGACACCGGAACAACCGCTTCATCTCGCAAAACGCAGCGAATTGAAGTCAGGAGCTGCTCGCGGGAAGCCGTTTTGCTCACAAAGCCGCTAACACCCGACTCAATCAGCAGATTGAAGTTCGGGCTAATCTCATAACCGGTGTAAATCAGGATTCGGTAATCCGGTCCTGCGGCCATTAGCCGCTTGGTTAGCTCCAGACCGCTGATAATCGGCATGTTCAGATCGAACAGCATGACGTCGAATGTTTCTGTCTTGACCAGCTCCAGTGCCTCCATCGCCGAATAAAGAACCGTCACATTCATCTCGGGGTCCTGCTCAATCATCGTTTTGGTTCCTTCGCCCACGGAAGGGTGGTCGTCAACCAGCAAGATTCGAATCATGCCCATCTTTCCCATCTTCTCCTTCACTCACTGCCGTCTTCTCCGGCAGCCAGATGTCAACTTCAAGCCCTTCGCCCGGTTCTGAGAAAAAACGGATCTTGCCGGCAAGGCTGCGTACCCTCTCCTTAATGCCCGACAAGCCCATATGCTGGTAGGAATCTCCCAACTTCTCCTGCGCCAGCCCGATCCCATCGTCTTTGTACCTTAGGCGAATGCCATTCTCCTGCCCTAGCTCGATCCAGATACGTGAGGCTTTGGCATGTTTGCCGGCGTTCACGAGCAGCTCCTGCACGATGCGGAACAGCGTCAGCGTTGCCTCGTCACTCAGTGCTTCTGTCAGCGGCCCGGCCTCGAACTCAATGGAGTAGTTCGCCCGAATCTGCTGTTGCTCGAACAGGCTGCGCAGCGATTCGACAAGCCCCATCTCCGTGAGCAACGGCGGTCTCAGCTCGTTGCAAGTTTCCCGGATCTGATGAATAACGTCCAACAGCCCCTCCCGGATGTCCGTCAAATCGTTGCGCAGCTCCTCCGAAAGCTCATGATCGAGCATGGCGGCCTCCAGCTTGCGGTACCAGATTAGCTGATCCTGCAAAGCGGAATCATGCAGATCCGACGCCAGCTTGCGGCGCTCGCTCTCGGCCAACTGGAAGATCATCCGCAGCACCCAGGTTGGCGTGCCCTGCCGCTTGGACATTTCTGCTTCCAGGTCACCGATCAAATTCTCAATCAAATATAGATTCTCATAAACGATTGCACTGTAGTTAGCCAGCGTCTTGAGCCAACTCAGCTCATCGAGATTAAACTTGGTTCGGTTAGTTTTATCGCCTACCCATAGAATATGATAGGTCGACCTTTTTTGCCCGATTACGACAGCCAACCCTCTCGAAAGCACAACGGCAACTCCGACTGCCAGCTTGCGCCCGCTCTCCGCCAGTTCCCGTACTGCTTGCGCAGCGACTTGTTCATTTTCTGGAGTTGGGGCCGATGCAGTTTGACCAGGCTTGCCCGTTGTTCGATTCATCGAGGCGGCATCCTGCTCATAACTGAAAAATTTCACATCCCGGATCGGAAGAATCGTGCGAATTTCCTGTTCCAGCACCCGCTCCAGGTCAGCCTGCTTCATGACCCTAGAGATGCGCGATGAAAAGCGGTCCAGACTGCCTTGAAAGTTATTTAAATCCTTGCTCCACTTTGGCCGCAACCGGTGATCCAGAAATTCCTTGCCGAACAGAAATACAGTGATCAGCAAATAAACAATTAAAAACAGCTGTACCCAATTCAGCCACGGCAATTGGTTCTGGCTCATAATGAGCACAGCCAGGCCGGTAATAATCAGTGTCGGGACAAACGCAAGCATCGTGTAGTATGAAAACCGACTAAGAAAAAAGTCGATGTCAAACAACCGTTGGGTCGTGAACATGTACAGGTAGACCAAGGGTAGCCCTAATAAACAGATTGCCGCAGCTTCTACCGGAATGAAAGGCACGCCGAATAGTCTAGGTACGCCAAATAATAGCAGAAACGGCAGAAACCCGACCATTTGGCCGAGCAGCGTCAGTTTAAAAAGCGACTTCAGGTCACTCTCTCGATGCGCAATATACTCACGAATCAGCTTGTAGAGAATATAAAGATTGCCAAGCGCAAAGTAAGCCATTAGAACTTCCGGCTTTATTCCGATGAATCGGAAAACTTCTACTACCTGAAGCAGAAGGTTCAACACAAAGCCGCCCCACATAACGGTCATAACCTTGCGGGAAGCAAAAATCTTTCCGTATCTCAACAAGTAGCGATTCAGAAACAATAGAAATGTAAGCGGAACAGCGGGAAATGCAATTGTCATGATGGTCCTGCCAATCAGATCGCCTTTTCCTGAGGAAAAAGAACTTAGATAAGCAAGCCCTATACTGAGAAAAAACAGAATGAGATATATAGCTGCCGGATCTTCTTTTTTTCGACGGTAAACAAAAAAAGCAAAGGATGCAAAGACCAGCATAGAGAGACTTGGTAATATCAAACGGAAAACCAGTTCATTGCGCGTAAGATCGCTGGGAATATCAAAGGACAATTCCTGAGACTCTCCTGCGCTCTCCCGGACAATTTTAATGGAGGATGCCATCTCCAAATATTCAAAGGTTCGAAGTACAAAGGATTCACTCGGAGACTCGCCGTTGACCTCGACGAGCAGATCACCTGGCTGCAGCTTTCCTTCCGCCCAGAATCCCGGATCTATCGTATCAACTCGATATTGATTCCCCTGAACCGGATGTGCATCCACTCCTATCAGCGGGAACAAGGCAATACTTCGAATTAGATACAACACCGCCAGAAAAATACAAAGGGTGAACCCAATTACCTTATGCAGCTGACTTCACCCTTTCTTCTCGATTAAACTTTACATCCAAGCATCGATTTGAAGAAGGCGCGACTCACTTCCACTTTCCCGCTTACTCACCACGTCGACGAACGCTCTTTGCTCCACGTCGCTAAGTCCTGCCAGTTGAAGTTGTCCACCTTGAGTGCGCAACAGAGAACCTGGATCCTTAACCATAGCCTGAATCATTTCCTTCAACATTGTACATCCCTCCGATTCGTGTTTAAGAGCGTTGTCATCTCTTAATTACACTATAACAAGGAGTTTGCGCGGCGAAAACGAAAAGCATTCTAGTAGTTCCCACAAACCTCATTGCGTCCCGCTTGCGGTGTGTTGCGGGGGTGGTAGCGGGCTGCAGCCAGCTGATGCGCGGACCCGCCAACTGCATTGCCCTAGCTGCGTTATCTGCTTAAGGAGCTGGTCCAACATCACGGCTGCTCCTAGCTGCAGAATTGAACGGAACAGCGTTGACCTACCTGCGTCAACCTGCGCGCTGGCAGAGCTGATCCCGCCGCGCCTATTCAGCCAGCGCCAGCATTTCCTCCTGCCAGCCCGCGTCCAGGTTAAGCTCTCCAAGCAGATCAAGAAAGCGATAATAATGCGTCCTCATCCGGACGGAGGAGTAGAGCATAGTACCCGTCTTCTCCATGATTACTTCGAGCTCTTCACGCCGATTCAGGACATCCTCCATTGTCAGCCGTCCTTCAAAGTAGTCCAGAACCCAGCGGTCCTCGTCGGTTACCGCCTGCAGCAGAAACAGCGTGGGCAAGGTACGCTTGCGATTTAGAAAATCATTTTTGTTGTCCCAATTAGCCAGATCGCGAATATCGTTCTTGATCTGAGCCGCTATGCCGAGCTGCTCGGCGTAGCCGCGCACTTGCTCCATCCATTCACCGGTGGCGAGCATCGTGCCGATCATGCATGCGCATACGAGCAAGGCAGCCGACTTCTGGCTCACCATGTCGAGATATGCTTCTTCATCGGGAATCTCATTGAGCAGGTCAAGCGTCTGGCCATGCACGGCGGTGAGCACCTGCATACTCAGCAACCGGGCTGCCTGCCGAGCGCGTTCCGACTCGAAGCCGCCTTCCAACAGCAGCCGCTGAGCGATCATCAACATGCCGAGCGCCAGGTTAAGCGTAATTTCCGGTGCATACCCATTCCACACGACCGACTTGTTATCCTTATCCTGCACATCATCGATCATATCGAGGCTGAGAACCATCAGCTCTACCGCAGCCGCAGCGCGATAGATCCGCTCATCCTCACCGGCGAACATCCGGTAGTGTAGCACGGTCATTTTGCCAAAAAGCAGCGATTCCTGCAGCTTCTCCTCCAGGCAGGCCTGCGCCATCTCCTGCAACTGCGGTAGTACGAAGTATGAAGCCAGACTCTCTCTCATCTCATGTCCTAATCGCTCCGCCAACGCTGACACGGTATCCCCCCTGTTCTGATTCATATGCCTCATGTATGCCTGCCCAACCGCTGCCGCATATGAATAATGTCCTATGACATATTCCATGGGTCGTTAACCATTTCCTTCTATGTATGGGAGGCAGATTAGCGCAAAAAGACCTGCACCGTCATCCTCGCAGGATGAAAGAACAAGTCTTGAGACATTACCCCGTCATCTCTACGGGATGAACGAGAACGTCTTTAGTTTTTAACCTCCTATCCCACGGGATGAGGGGGAGGTCTTCAGGCATCTTCTTTGTCGGGGATGGAAGCCAGCAGCTCTCGCAGCAGCTCTTCCATTTCCTCTGAGGCCATGCCATGCCTTATTCCAGTGCCGACAGCGCTGCGGAAAGCTTCAAAAACGAGTGCACGGGACCAGGAGCGGCGAGCGGATTGGCCTTCGTCATCAGATCGGACAAAAGTCCCAATTCCTTTTTGAATAGAGAGCAGACCTTCACGCTCAAGATCCAGATAAACTCGCCTCACTGTTATAAGACTACAATTGAGCTGCCGAGACAAATCCCGTAGAGACGGTAAGTGAAAGTCCGGCGGCAATGTACCGCTGCGAATCAGTCGGCGAAGCTGGTCACGAAGCTGCACATAAAGAGGCATCGAGGAAGTGTGCGAGATAGAGAGAGGCAACACTTCAGGAAGAGAGGGCGCCGGCCGCTCCCCCTGAGGACGATCAGCTCCGTACCGCACGTTCAAAAATGAGTTCGAACCAAGTTGCAGTGCCGTAGCCATGCGTACCAGGTGCAAAAATCTGGAATAATCTCCAGTCCTCTCCGGCATGCTCGCGGACAATTTCCCGGTAGTCTTGCTTCGGTTTGCTCTCGAAAACGCCCTTCAGTTCGACTTTGACGAATTTATATTCATACCTCATCTCAATTCAGCCTCCTTATGCATCATCAGGCAGGAAAGCACAACTTCATAATGGCCATCCAAGCCGAGCAGCTCATGCACTCGGTTATCGTAGAAGCCAAGCACCGACTGCAGGCTGCAGCCCGTTCCCGGCGCGCAGGCGGCCAGCCGCTCCGTAAGGCGTCCGCCCTCCAGCAAGCTCAGCCGATAACCACGCTCTCCGAACAGTTGCAGCGTACGGCGCAGATTGGCGGCGATGAACACCGCTCCCTCCAATGGCGCAGGAGCAATGGAGGGGTCGAACAGCGTTGAACTGCGCTCCTCCGCTATGGAACCGAGCGATTGCAGACAATCTCCATGCGGGTGAAAATATAGCAGCTCCAAGCCGCCAGTCGCCTGACTGCGCGAAAGCATATACAGCTCCGGCGAATCTAGCGCCGCTCCTCCCAGCTCCTCCAGCGCCCCGAAGTCCGCAAACGGTTGCGACTCGGGCTGCGTTTCCCGTAGACGGCCCAGCAGTTTCTTCACTGCCGGATGAGCGCTCAGCCCGCTCGCTTGGCTCAGCTCCCGGGCTGCCGGACCGAAAAGCTCCGGCTCCTCGGCTCCTCCGTTCGGGAGCTTATAGCGCGGCACGGCATAATAGCTCTTGGCAGGTGTTACTGGCGCGCTCATTTGCGCGAACAGTTTGCGAAGCATTTTCATCCGGGAACGGGTCAGAACGTCTAACTGAGGATAATGGCTTGAATTGAGGTGGTACGTAAGCGATAGCCGATCCTCCTCGGCATGGACATCAGCACGCCAATCAATAAACTTGGATTGCATGGAATCACGTCCTTAAGGGATGGATTTCCGACCGCTTGGGCCGGTTCAACCTGTTGACTGACTTTAAGGAAAAGGATGCGGACTAAGGTGGAGAGAGGCAGCCGATTCCCAGCTACTTGCGAATGTCTATGGCCATTTTCACTGCCCCTTACTGCGATCTGAGAGCTTTGTAGATCAACCTTGGACTCGGCTTCTGTCCATAGAGCAGTACGCCAACCTTGTAAATCTTAGCGGACATCCAGCAAGCTAGGCCGCTTGAGGCGAACAGAATCAGCATCGGCACTAAAATTTCCAGACCTGACGGATCGGTTATTCCTATTCTCACGATCATGGCAAATGGCGTCACGAAGGGAATGTAGGAACCGGAAACAGCGAGCGTGCCTTCGGGATCACCCATCGAAATCAATGCGGTCATGAAGCCTCCCATCATTAAGACAGCGAGCGGCATTGTCACCTGGTTGACCTCTTCACTGCGACTGACAAGCGAGCCTGCCGCTGCGAACAACGCCGCATAGAAGAAGTAGCCAAGGACGAAAAACAGCACTACTAGAGCAATCGTTTTGCCGTCCAGAATGGAGAAATCAACCGTGAAGCCGAACAGATCCAAAGCGGCGCTTGAGCCCGAAGCAAGCAGCATGGCGTAACCGGCGCCGATGATGATCAGGAATTGCAGCAACCCAGCGAGGCCGACGCCGAGCACCTTGCCGAACAACAACTGCTCCGGCTTCACCTTGGTGATAAGGATCTCTTTGACACGAGAGCTCTTTTCGACGGATACGGACACCGCCACATTGCCTCCGAAAAGATAGATGAGAAAATAGAGCAGCATCGTGATCATATAGATCGGCAGGTACATCTCCACATAAGACTTGCTGCCTTCTTTAAGCTCCTGCACCTCTACTTGTACAGCAGCGGTCAGGCGATCCTTCTGGGCTGGATCGAGGACAAGCTTGCTCATCTCGGCATTCGTGTAGAGACTCTGCACATAGCCGTTCAGTTGATTGGAGTAATCGGCATCATCCAGCTTGTTGACTGTGAGGGATAACACTGGTTTGCCGGCTTTTTCTTCAAGCGTCGCCAGTCCAAGCCATTGCTCTTCCTTTGCCAGCTGCTCGCGAGCCGCCGGAGCCTCCTCTGCGGAAATCAGCCTCCAGTCATAAGACGGGGAAACGCTCTGCCTCAAGCCCTCTGGAGTAATAGCCAGCTCCGTTTGGTTCACGACTGCAATCTTTCCTTCCACCGACTGACCGTCCGACTGCAGGTACTTCGGTAGGAAAATCAGACCTGCCAGCAGCACAACCATGACATAGGTCATCAGCTTGAACGCCTTGGAGCGCAAACGTTCCATGAAAGAATAGCGGAATACGAGGCCGAACTGCTTCATGATACTTCCCCAACCTTTTCAACGAAGATTTCGTGGAGCGTCGGCTCCTTGATCTCGAACTTCAGCAAGCGAACGCCGACCTCATTCATCGATTGCAGCAAACGATGAGCTTGCTCTTCGCTGTCTACCTTGACCTGCCACTCTTGAGCGGAGGCTTCTACCGGCTGCATGCCGAAGGCAGTCAAATGCGGAGTCAAATCCTGCTCACTGCGCAGCAGCAGATTCGAGCGGCCATAGGCGCGTTTGATTTCGAGCAGACTGCCGGAAACCATCATTTGTCCTCTCTTCAGAATGCAGATCTGGTCGCAGAATCGCTCCACCTGACCCATCTGATGGCTGGAAAAAATCATCGTTTTGCCCAGTCCCAGCTGGTCCTGGACGATGGAGGCAAGCATATCGGAGTTGATGGGGTCCAGCCCACTGAATGGCTCGTCGAGAATAACTAACTCCGGATCGTGGATGAGTGCTGAAATGATCTGCACCTTCTGCTGGTTGCCTTTGGACAGCTGCTCAACGCGCTTGTTCTCGTGCTCGGCGATGCCAAGGCGCTCCAGCCAAGCCTTCATCGATCTGACCGCCACTTGCCGCGTCATTCCTTCCAGTCTGGCGAAGTAAACGAGTTGCTCACTCACTTTCTCCTTTGGATACAGACCTCGCTCCTCCGGCAAATAGCCAATGCTAGGCCGATTCTCGGTAATCGGACGGCCATTCCATGTCACTGCGCCGGAGTCATAATTGACCAGTCCGAGAATCGAGCGGATCGTCGTCGTTTTGCCCGCTCCGTTACCTCCCAGCAAGCCGAACGCTCTGCCGGTGCCCGCCTTCAGTGAGATACCGTGAAGCACCGTGTTGCCCCCGTATCGCTTGATCAAATGTTTGACTTCCAACCCCATTTTGTATCCCACCTTGTCTGTAATATAGGCCAAGGCTGTTTAAGCCGGCTTTGCGTCTTTACAATGAACTAATCATAAGTGACTTTTTTCCATTCCACACCGAAAACCATGCTTCGTTTTCCCACAAACCGATTGCGGAAATAGACCGCAATATCTGCTCAAAACCGCATCTTTATAAAATTTCGGAATCATTGCGGCCCTTCACTTCAGGGGCGATTTTGTCCGCTATGCCCCGCAAGCAGGCTTGCGGTATGTCCAGATAAAAAAAGCCACCTCCAATAGGAGATGGCTGAAGCTGAGACTCACTAATTCCATTTTTTGCACCCGCAGAAATTCATCGCAACTTAACTTAAGTTTCACCTGTCCCAATCCCGCTTCCAGTTAACTGTCGGAACAGTTGCTCTGTGCCCATGCGATCCTTCTCATTAAAGAACACGAATGAATCCTTGAGCTTCATGCGGATATAAGGCGGGTTATTCTTGTATACATACAGGTTGGACTTACCGAGGCCCTCCAGGTTGAATCTTCCGCGCAGCACCTTATCCGTCGCCTCCCCGACCCGCTTGGAGCCGCGGGGGATGTCGTTCACAAGCGTAAGCTCCTGCACGTCTCCAGCATTAAAGCTCATGGAATACATGGGGTAAGAAATATGAACCCGACGCTTTTCCGCAATCTCCATTGACGGCGACACAAGCTCGGAGATTAGCAACATCGTGCAAACAAACAGCATTGCCGCCCCTGCCAAACCCAGAATACCTCTGAAAAGTATCTTCCCAACCGTTGTCCCTGTATTAAAAGTCTCCCCGATTCCAATCCGCTTGGGAACCATAACCCTGCTGTCATGAGGATTATGGTAGGTAAAGCCGTTCGCCCAATATTCGTCGTCATCGCTGTAAACAGCCTCACCATCAGGGGCCAGAATATCTTCTTCCAGCTTGCGAATACCGCGGTAAGTCCAATAAATCACCAAGATCGGCACAAGCGCGAACGCCGACGCGGCATACAACCAGATCATTTGCAGCCCTGCGTTGCTGCTTCTGAAAGCAAACAGGAGGAGCAGCACATGCCCATTCTCCAAAATTGCCAGCAGCAAAAACAATCGTGACAGACTGCACCGCCGCGTCTGATTCAGCAGCACATTAACCTCGCTGTCGGTACTGTACACCTGGGCCTTCATGCGCCGATGAATCAGCGTTATTCCCAGCATGACCAAAGCCAGAGTTATGCCCATAGCGGCCAGAGGCAAGAAATCGCTGCCACGATTCCCCTCCATCAGCATAAGAACCGCTCCCATACAGATTGGGATCAGGAACAGCCAGGGCGAAAGCGACCGCGCGTTCTTCTGTCTGGCTGCCCGGAGATCCACTTTCAGCATTCGTTTGCGAGGTCCGACGAACCAATCCTCCCTTCGCTTGAGCTCCAAAGTTCTGTGGAAGGCTCTCTGGAAGGGGCGCACTATGATAAAAATGAATCCGGCCATCCATACTATAAAGTAAACAATCTGAAATCCTATCCAGGGAAAAAGCAGGACATACGGGAGCAAAGCAGCAGCCGTCCAAAGCGTAACCTGGCGCATCTCCTTGCGGAAGCGCTCCTGTACGGACTTGATCTCCGGATGACCAATCGCTTCTGGCGGCAGCTTGATTGCGAACAGCATGCCGCTGCGATAGTTGGCTTGAGGGGTATAGGTGAGCAGCACAGTCAAATAAAGAATGAGGACAACAACAGCAAGCACGATATGAAGTCCGATCATCGCAAGACTCCTTTCTCGAATCCCCCGGTCATTTGGGCAAAAATTCTTCCGCAGGCTTCTTGGAAGCCATCCTCATCCATGCCATGAATGGAGGCTTCAGCAATGAGCAGTTGCAGTTCCTGTTCCAGTCTGGGCGGCAGTTCTTTGCGCTCTTGAGATGATGCTAGCTGCGGCTTGACCTTGGCGCCATGCCGCCTATCGATGGCGATGAAACCCTCTTGTTTCATCAGAGCGTACGCTTTATTGACCGTCATCGGATTCATACTAAGCTCCTCCGCCAGCTGACGCACCGTGGGCAGCTTCTCCCCAGGCTCCAACTGACCTGTGGCGATGCCGAGCACGATCTGGTTGCGCAACTGTTCGTAGAACGGAGTGCTGCTATCGGGATCTAGTGTAATGATCATGGCTTTAACTCCTTACAACCATTTAAGTATTACTATATATAATACATATAATACTTCCAGAGATTGGATTTGTCTATATAACGAAAAAAAGCCACCGGCCTCCACTTGGCCAGCGACTTAATATAAAATTTCCTTCTTCTGCAATCGCCATGCTCAGCTAGGAAGTCAGCTTCAACCCCACCACAGCAAAAATAACACCCACAATGCATGCGACCCTAACTAAGTTTTTTGGCTCCTTGAAAAAAATCATGCCCACAACGGTGGCTCCTACCGCTCCAATTCCTGTCCATACGGCGTATGCCGTTGCCAAAGGGATCGTTTCCATAGCCCGCACAAGCAGTTGAAAACTAATGACAAATCCGCCGATCAGGATCAGGTTATTCGTCCAGTTGTTGTTCTGAGCTACCCTTTTGATGCCGATAACGCCTACGATTTCCAACAACCCCGCCAAAATAAGCAGCCACCAATTCATCTGGCTTCGCCTCCCTTAGCTGAAGCTGACAGTTTAAGCCCGATCATACAGGCCAGCAGCAGCAAAATAAACACGATCCTAAGCGGACGAACCGCTCCGCCGGACACAACCATTTCAACCGCTGTTGTACCTAACGTTCCCATACCGGCAAATACGGCATAAACCGTTCCTACCGGCAAAACTGTTGTAGCTCTTATAAGCAAATCGAAGCTGACTAGCAAAGAGACCAGAACGATGGCTCCATTTATCGATTCATACTTGAATCCGCTCGCCCAGACTATTTCGAGGATACCTCCAATAATGACATAACACCATGCTCTCGCTTCACTTATCGGTTTCTTCTGCGCTTTCGCCTCCATCGTTTGTCCCCTCCTCTAAATGCTGCAGGTACCAATCCACGATTCGGTCCATGTAAGCCATCACCTCAGCGTCCATCCCGTACACCTTAGGCTCTTCACCTTCCTCGGAACGGATCTTTGTCCAGTATTTCTCGATGAGCTGCTCATCCTGGCCAAACCATTCCATTGATACATCTATCAAATGCGCCGCAAGCTGTTGCGAAGCCGGAGAATCTGGCGGTTCGTGAAGCTGCTCTCTTATTTGACGGATCAGCTTCACCCAGACCAAGTTTCGTTCATCGTCCTCGCCAAGATCCGGCAGGTTTTTAATAATTTCGCTTTCCCGCTGTGTAAAATTCCGACTCAGGAATTGTTCCCTGGACTCTGGAGGAATGTTCATCGCCCGGATGAACAGAAAAATATCTTCGGGTTCAAGCTCCCCCTTCATCTCATAAGCATAACGAGCGTTAAACAGCAGCTTTTCCATCTCATCTAGTCTCGCCCGTTCGTTTCGGATTGCCAACAGTTCAAGCTCTAAATAAGACTCCCACTCAGGCGCAGCAAGCTTCGGACCGGAACCGAGCATACTTTTAATGGCCGATAACGTAAACCCCAGCTCCTTCAGAGCTGTTATATGCTGGAGCTGCCTAATTTCTTCGTTTGAATAGTATCGGTACCCGGATTCGGCTACTTTCGCGGGCTTGAGCAGCCCGATCTCATCATAGTACCTTAACGTTCGGATCGATAAATTCGTTTGTTTGGCCAATTCGCCAATCCTATACATCGCCTATTCCCTCCTGACTTTTCCAGTATACAGTCTCACGTTAACGTTAGAGTCAAGATGAAATGCAAAAAAAGCTCACGGCAAACCGCCAGGAGCGGAACCATGAGCCCTCTTGCTATAGTTGGCCTTGATCGTCCATTAATAGGTCTTAATCGTCCATTCTGCGCTTCCTGTAGACATACGTCGTCACAAGATAAACTACGACTATCCAAGCGAAAATAACAAGCAGGTTCGGCCAACCTTCCCCCCAGCTTTCGCCCCTTTCTACGGCGCTCGCCAGTTCAATAAGCTGCAGGTTCGGCAAATACTCCGCCACTTTTAAAAACGGATATTTATCAAATAAGAGCGTAAGCAACGAGCCGAATGTAAACACACCCACTGCGGGAAGGATCGCAACTGACGCTTCCATAACCGACTTTGTGATTAGCCCGATGAGCGTACCTAGCCCGACGTAAAATACCGCCGACAGCACCAAAGCCACGCTTATAACGGGAACATTAGCTGGGCTGTAGCCGAGCAGAAGTATGCTGCCCGCAGTTAAAACCAGAGTGACTATGAGGCTCAACAGACTTTTGCCAAAGAAAATTTCCAACGTGCTAGCTGGGGAGAGCATGAGCCCCCGCAATGTATTTTTCTCTTTTTCTTCAGCAATTAGGCTGGATTGTATAAATGCCCCGACAAAGCTAAAGGTCATATTAATAATCAGGTAGGTCATATCGATGGATAAGGTGCCAGTTTGTCTGTAAATAATTGCCATAAGCAGCGGCAAAATCAGCGTCGAGGAAACAAACATATTGCGTGACATATCTTTGAAATCCTTAACGAAAATTGCAGTTACTCTCTTCGTAGAAAATGTCATACCAGACTCCTCCCTGTAACTTCGACAAAAATATCTCCGAGTGTCGGTTCATTGGAATGCACGGATTGCACTCGGTCGCTGCTCATATATTGATAAAGCTCCTGTGCGCCCCCCTTGCCACTGTCAAGGTCCACTGTTGTACCGTCCGTCAACTTTACCGTCAGACGTCCATTACTATGGCGGGCACGAAGCTTTTGCGGCGAGTCGAGAAGTTGAATCTGTCCATGATTGAGAAAGGCAACTCGGTCACAGAGCGTTTCGGCTTCGCTCATGTCATGAGTCGTCAAGAAGATCGTAGTACCACGTTCTTTGAATCCATTTAGCGCCTCGTAAATATGCTTCGTATTCACTGGATCGAGAGCTGAAGTCGGCTCATCCAGGAACAACAGCTCCGGCTCATGCAGGAAAGCCCGAGCCAGCGTAATGCGTTGCACCATGCCTTTGGATAGCTTGGATACCGCCTTGCCACCCTCTCCAGAGAGATTAACCAGCGCTAACACTTCATCAATACGCCTCACCGGTATATCATACAGATCGCAGTACAGCTTCAGGTTTTCTCTAACGGAAAGTCGGCTATAAAGCGCCGTATTATCCGTTACGATACCAAAACGTTTGCGATACTTCTCTCCATGAAGCTTATCTGCGCTTGTTCCGAATATATAGATATCTCCGGAAGTTGGCTTCAACTGGCCAGTCAATATTTTAATCGTTGTCGTTTTTCCCGACCCGCTCGGCCCAAGAAACCCGAAAATCTCTCCTTTGCGCACCGAGAATGAAACATCTTTAAGTGCAGCCGTCCCGGCAAAGGTTTTTGCCAGAGACGTAATTTCCATTATATTCGTCATTATCCGTCCACCTCTCTTGTTCGCTTGCTTGATACCCCAAGTGTAGAGGGTGGAGGGAATGCCCGCATTATATATACCATGAAAGGAGCAAGGAAGAGGATGAATGCAGCATAACAGAGGGTGAATGGAGCTATTTAAGCCCCATCATTTCTTTTAGTTCAGCCATTTTTGTTTTTGAAAGGGGCACATGAGTTCTTGATTGATCATCCAACACAAGACTGTAGCTATTACGTGTATAGGTGATGACCTCTTTGACTTTTTGGAGATTAACCAGATAGGAACGATGGCAGCGGAAAAAGCCGCAGCTTTGCAGTCTTACCTCAAGCTCGTTGATTTTGAAAGCAGATGCGTACATTTCTCCATTTACATAAAGGTTGGATTGTCCCTCGCTGCTCTCGATATAATCGATCTCAGGCGGATTGAACAAAATAATTTTATCGTTAACCCGAGTAGGAATTTTCTCGAACCGAAACGACCCGAATACCGATTCTTCGCCAATATTCGACTCCTCCGTCTCGGACCGATCCCGTGCAGACGACGATGCATTGTCCACGTCCAGCGAAGCAACAGGCTCATCGGCGACAGCATGAACTATTTCCTGGGCAATAGTTTGCTGAGAGAGTCCTATCTCCATTTCACTAATTCCCAAATTATGTATGTCCGGTGTTGATCGCTTCTTATTCAGCTCAAGGGATGCTCTCCCGGCACTGAATCCGCTTAACTGCTCGGCATCACGCTCAGATTTCTCCTGAATATCAAATACATGAAGCCCCTTGTCGTCCAGCCGGCATACCTGACTTGTCGCGCTTAAAGCTGTCTCCATACTGCCCGTAAGAATGAGCACCATTTTGCCTTTTGCTGAAAGAGAACGTACCAGCTCGTGAAAAACAAGTTTCGTTTCAATATCTACATTCTGATCCGGCTCCTCGAACACCAACAGCTCCGAATTTTGCAGCAGCAGCCTTCCGTACTGGACTCTTCGCTTCTCCGATGACGTGAGCTTTACTAATTTGTGATCCGCTTTTTGATCCAATTTCAGCACGCGGAGAACCTCTTCAAGCGCAACACTTGAACCATATATATCGCGATAAAAAGAAAAATTCTCTTTCACCGTAAGCCGCTCATATAATCCTTCATCCAGCCTCATGAAGCCGATTAGACGAGAAGCCCGCTTTCTGTCTGACGGGGCGTACTCGCCAATCCGGATCTCTCCTTGATGAATCGGCATGCTTCCGGCCAACATTGCCATCAACACATGCCGCACATTCATCGTTGAATAAATAGCCAAAACCTCACCCGGGGCCGCTTCTATATTCACAGCCGGAAACAATGTTGTATGCTCAACATGGCAAGCCAATCCACGTATTGACAATGCGGTCATCCGATCACCTCTTCTGTCCGAATAATTTCGGATCACATAGCAACAATATCCATTTTCATAGTATAGCGGATTCCCTTGCAGGGAAGAAGAACTTCGTTTGTTAGCGCTCAATTTCGAGGTAAATACCATTCAAGAGCTAAAATTACCTTATTATGTAACCTAAAATATTCTCCATCGTATAGAAGCATACTTTAAGTTTGAAGGAGAGGATTTCCATGATGGGTCCCGGTTGGGGATTTGACTTTATGTTCACGCTCGGTCCAATTATATTTGTAGCCATATTCGTTCTTATGATCGCAACACTCTTATTCAGAGGGATCAAGTACATGAAAAATGCAACTTCAAAAAACGAATCCCTGTTTGTACGGATCGTGTCCAAGCGAACCGAGGTGCGCGGCAGAACAAATTCGAGCCCTCAACAAATGACCGGAAATCTGAACACGACGAGCATGTCTCATACTTATTACTATATTACCCTGGAATTTGATAACGGCACTCGCAAGGAATATCTCGATGTGAATCATCTGTATGGCCTCGTTGCAGAGGGAGACAGCGGTTATGCTGAAGTAAAAGGAGAATGGATCGTCGCTTTTCATCGAAATATGAATCATAGTCAAGGATGAATTTCCAAATAAGCAATATCAAAAAACGGCCCCGTTAAAGGCCGTTTTTATGTATCCACGTTTATTTTAGCTTTTCTGACACAGCATCAGTAAGCTCCTTGACCATTTTCGGCACGAAATCCTTCATCACGCTGTTCATCATCATGGCCATGAAACCTTTGCCGCTGATTTCCAGATAACCGGTTAGTTTTGTAGAATGATTGCTAATAGCTTCTGCTTCAAAATACCCTTCACCCTCAACTGCATCTGAGATGCCAGTCAGATCAAACGAGACTTTCGTCGGCTCGACGGGCTCTTTCATTACAATCTGAAGCTTAATGACCTTTTTGGTGAACCCCAAATCTCCCTTGAACGTCCAGGTAGACTCTTGGTTATTCAAAATTTCATGCTCGATGTAGCCAGGCACCAAAGGCTCCCAGTTGTTGGCATCCTTGATAAATGTCCATACTGTCTGAAGGGGAACAGCGATTTCTACCGAATGCGATCCATTAGGCATTAACTTCAGCTTCCTTCCCTTTTTCTATTCGTTAGCTTTTTTCCGAATCTGCTTCATGGTACCATAAACGCTGCATAAGCTGTTCTCCGATCTGAACGATTGCAAGTGCATTAACCTAACAATAAACCTGCGAAGGAGGCGGGGAGTTTGTCCATTCGATTTAGACTGCTACTGTCTTTCACTTCGGTGGTTGTAGTCTCTGTTATCCTGTTCGTCTTGGCGGCGTACTTGCTTTCCATTGCCGTTACAGGTGATTTTCGCAGCTTCAATAGCTTCTACAATATCCACTACTCTCTAAATCCACTTTCGGAGGAAGAGGAAAACCTGTTTCTTGATCTGAAGTATTTGGCGAAAAATGACCCCGAAAAACTAAAGGATCAGAATCTGTTACAGCAATTTGATTACCAGTTAAAAATGGTGCAGGCCGGACTTGTTGTCCGGGAGAACAATGAGGTCATTTACTCCGCCGCTTCCCTAAGCGGATTCGATCTGTCCTCAAGCCTGCCCGCTTATGAAATGGGCAACAACTCCATTCGTAATACAATGAACGAGGGGACGCGCTTCTTTTCCTATGCCAAATTCGATTTCTATTTCTCGCCGGAAACAGGTGAAAAAGGAAGTGTGTTTGTCATCAAGGAACGGAGCCCTTTTGCCCAGATAGTACGAACGCTGCTTCCGATGTCCATCGTCATCTTTGTGCTCATTCTGCTGCTGACGGGTTGGCTGTTATATCGATATGTCACTCGCAAAATTTTTCAGCCGCTCGATAAACTTCGTACATCTGCCCAGCATATTAAGGATGGCGATCTGACTTTCCGCTTGGAGGCAACTTCCCGCGACGAGATCGGGCAACTTGTCGGGACATTCGACCAGATGCGTCAAAAACTGCTGGATTCCGTTCAGCTCCAGCTTCATTACGAGGAAAACCGCAAACAGCTTTTATCGAATATTTCGCATGATTTGCGGACGCCAATCACGACGATCAAAGGGTATGCAGAGGGAATTCGGGATGGCGTGACTAATACACCAGAAAAATTGGATCGTTATGTAGCAGCCATTCATACAAGGGCATCCGATTTGGAGCGTCTTGTTAATGAGTTGCTGTTTTATTCCAAGCTCGATTTAAAAAAGGAACCCTTTTCCTTTATCAAAGTGGAACTAAGCCCTTTCCTGCACCGGATTATGGACGAACTCGCCATCGAATTCGAAAATGATGCCGTTGAAGTAACTTGGGAAGAGGATCTGCAGAAGCCATTATTCGTGCTTACCGATGCCGAAAAGCTGAAGCGGGTCATTATGAACTTGCTCGACAACTCGCTTAAATACATGAATCAGCACCCCAAGCGCTTAAAAATCGCCATCGGGCAGCAAGCTGAGTTTGCCCTCATTGAAATATCGGATAACGGCCCGGGTATTGATCCGGAATCCTTGCCTCATATATTTGAGCGATTTTATCGTGAAGAACCTTCCCGCAGTCAGGCTGTTGTCGGAGGAAGCGGGCTTGGACTTGCCATCGCAAAACAGATTATTGAAGGGCATGGCGGTACAATCTGGGCTGTCAGCGAGCCCGACCAGGGCATGAGCGTCTTTTTCACATTAAAAATATCTGTAGATCGACGGTGAGCAGAGATGAAACGAATCTTGATTATTGAAGATGATCCCTTTATTGCCGAGCTGGAGAAGGATTATTTTATGCTGCATGATTATGAAGTTGAATTGAGTTCCGATGGGCATGAAGGGTTGGCTAAGGCATTAGAAGGAAGGTACGACCTCCTCATTGTTGATCTCCAGCTGCCAGGAATGGATGGATTCGAGATATGTCGCATAATACGTGAGAAGCTGGACGTACCTATTCTCATTGTGTCGGCCAAAAAAGAAGAAATCGACAAGATCCGAGGGTTCGGACTCGGCGTGGATGACTTCATTACAAAACCATTCAGTCCGAATGAACTAGTCGCTCGCGCAAAAGCGCATTTGGCGCGATACGAACGTTTTACCGGGGGCAATACGGTTAAAAAACCGGACAGCATTCAGATTAGAGAGCTCACCATTGATAAATCGTCCCGCCGGGTGTTCGTTCACGGAAATGAAGTAAGCCTTACGACCAAAGAATTTGAAGTGCTCGCTTTTTTGGCAACGCATCCCGATCGGGTGTTCAACAAAGTGGAGCTATTCGAAAGAATCTGGGGCATGGATTCCAATGGCGAAATCGCAACGGTTACGGTACATATCTCGCGAATACGCGAAAAAATCGAGGCCGATCCTTCCAACCCGCAGTTCATCGAAACCGTCTGGGGAGCGGGCTACCGGTTCACAATATAGGGTGCTGATATGGGCTGAAAATGACTCTGAACATTGTTATTTGGCTGTTTATAAATTGTTTATACTTCCTTATCTGCCCGTTTATTGTGATCGTTTAAGCTTGGTTTATGAACGAAACACATTAAACGAGAGGATGTTGAACAATGAACAAAAAGATAAAAAAAACCGTAGCAATCGCAGCTTTAACAGCAATTATGGGCGGAGGGGCTCTGCTTCCAAGCGGGGCTCAGGCAGCTCCAGTTGCAGTCGCGACAAAAACAATAACCAAGCAGCAATTTACTGCTCTGGATTTCTCGAGCCGCATTGAGCAAGCAATTAATCAGCTCGTCAACCAACTCGTGCTAAACGGCTACGCCGACGGACAAATGAGAGCAGAAAAACAAGTATCAAACGCCGAGCTGATTAAAATGATCGTGCTTTCGCTTGACTTGAAACAACCCGAAGCGTCGAACAAACAAATCGGCAAGCAACACAGCTGGTACACTCCGTATGTCGAGACAGCTGTAGCGAATGGCCTTCTCGAAAGCACCGATAACTTCGAGCCGAATAAACCAGCCACCAGCGCAGAAGCCGCCGCTATGATCGCCAAAGCATTACAACGCGACGTTAAATCCGTTCAATACTGGATGGATGGCTTCAAGATCGAAAGTGGCAACATGACTCGCGGTGAAACCGCGCAGCTGCTGTTGCTGTCGCAAAAAGCGATTCGCTCCGCTTCGGCTGAGATCGTGTCCATCAAAGCTTTGAACAAAATTGCCTTCGAAGTTACTTTTACAGCTCCACTTGCTGTGGAAGATGAAGCTACCCCTGCGGCCAATGCTAACTTTGCCTTCAGCTCAGACTTGAAGCTGGTAAACCAGCCGCGCTTGAAAACAGGCTCCATCGCCACTTATATCGTACCGGTTCAATCCATGACCGAAGGCATGACCTATACGACCAACTATAAAGGCAAAAACAAGCACAATGTCGCTGCTAACACGGAACAAATCCGTTTGAACGACGTTCGCCAAGTAACCTCAGATACATTTGAAGTAGACTCCTTCCGCGAGGACGGCGTCATCGATTACGGCTACCTCATCTCGGCTTACTCCGGTGGCAGAGGCGCTAACGCTGCTGTATTGGACGACAACAACCAAATTAACGGCAAAACAATGCAAGTTATTCCATCCTTGGCCCAAAGACAAGCTACAATCACACCGGAAAACGGCGCTCCGATCACGGTGAACTATGTCGGCTTCACGCAATCGACCGATGGCAAACAAGAGCCAAAATTCCGCCTGCCAGCTGGAACTTCCCTGCAACCAGGCGTTAAATACACGGTAACTTCCGATTGGTTCGTACTGGAAAACAATACGTTCACGGCACAGTCCATCTCGCCGCTGACGATTTCTTCCGTAACCAAAGTGGACGCAGCTACCCTTAACGTAACCTTGGCAGCAGACCCTGGAGATGAGCTGTTCGCTTACCGCTCCATTCAGTTGAAGGGCTCTGACGGCACAACGCTGACCGCTCAATACAAAGTGCAGACTCGTAAAGGCGCCATCGGCGTATTCGAACTGCAAAACAACGGCAAACTTGCCGCAGGTGTTGAGTACGAAGTAACGCCAGTTGGAACTTGGGCTGTTGCGGACGGAGTTAAGCTTAGCTCGAACTAAATTCGAATTAGCCCTGGCTAGAAGATCCCTTGGGGGTCTTCTAGCTTTTTTTGAATGAGAACATGTATAATTGTTATAACAGTTGAATATTATAACAAGGAGTGACTTACCTAATGAATGGGATGATTGATATGGAACGAAAGGTGACGAAGTTCGGAAATAGCCTGGGATTGACCATGACTGATGCTTTGAAACAACTTGGACTTGAACAAGGCGACATGGTTAGTATAGATGTGAATCAGGCTAGCGGAGAAATTATCATCAAAAAATCAGTAAAGGTAACGCTACCTACTGGAATAGGCGATGATTTTATGGACTCTCTTGTAGATGTTATAGGTGAGTACGACGATACGCTACGAGGTCTTAAGGATAGATGAAACAGATCCGATTTTTAACGACACAGGAAGTGATAGCAATCAATCTCGCTATGATCCAGCGCTACAGTCCAGGTGAACATGTGGGAGTAAAAGAGCCCGGTTTACTTGAATCCGCTGTTGTTCGAGCGCAGTCCTCAGCCTTTGGAAATGACGCTTATCCTACCATTTTTGAAAAAGCAGCCGCATTATTTGAATCGCTTGGCCAAAATCACTCTTTTTTTAATGCAAACAAACGGACTGCTTTTACAGCTCTTGTCATTTTCCTGCGTTTGAATGGATGGCATTTCAAAATGGACGCAAAACAAGCCGAGGACTTTACGGTGGATATGGTGACCCACAAGTACAATTTTCAAGACCTGGTTCTTATCATTCAAAACCATTGTGCGACCATAACCGACACATAAAAAACCGACACCTAAATCCGGTGTCGGTTTCTTTTTCCCTATAATACGTCCTTCAACTGGCTCCGACTGTGGCTGTCCAAAGCCTGATAATCGCGAATTTCGCATCTTTTCCCGTTGATATCGGTTAGGATAATCCGGTTCTCACTTGGAAATTGCATGAATTCATGCAGGTTCCTCATGATGATGCGGGTTGGCCCAAGATTCGTTTGCAGCTCCCAAATCCACAGGTCGGCTTTGTTCTTAACCGAGTTGATCTGCTCCACTAGCGGGAGGAAATAGCGCAACTGCAGCTCTTTGTCTATTTCTACTCGGCTTTCCTCATCCAACTGGGCAATATCGCGGATGACGCCGATCTCCTCGTTTTTGGGGTTTCGAACCGATATGAACTGTGTTGTATATTGAAAAGGGAAGACGCGAAACAGCACGATTTCCTCGTAAGCCTGACCTTCGATTATTCCTTGAAACACTCCGCCTTGACTGCGGCTGAAGGAAATCTTATCCGGCTCAAGCATGTTGATTTCAAAAGGGTCCTTCACGCTCGGTTGTTCAAGAGTGATGACTTCTACGTCACTCATGCGCTTTCCACCCCTTTGATTTTGGACAGCTCCCTTTGAGCCTCCACCAGTTTGAAATACGCGCCCTCTGCTTGGAGCAGCTCTTCATGCGTGCCTACTTCCACAATTTTGCCGTGATCCAGCACAACAAGCCGGTCCGCATTGCGCAAAGTCGACAGTCGGTGAGCGATCGCAAACGTCGTTCTTCCTTTGACCAGACGTGAGATCGCCTCTTGAATGAGCCGCTCTGTAACCGTATCCACAGATGCTGTCGCTTCGTCCAAAATCAATATCCGCGGATCGTGGATGATCGCCCGAGCAATAGATACCCGTTGCTTCTCTCCGCCGGACAGCTTATGCCCGCGCTCGCCAACCCTCGTATCGTAACCGTCAGGCAATTGAACGATGAAATCATGGGCGTTGGCGATTTTCGCAGCACGCATGATCTCTATTTCCGTTGCATCCGGCTTGGAATAGGCGATATTTTCGGCAATCGTACCGTCAAAAAGGAATGTCTCTTGAAGCACAACTCCGATCTGCTGGCGCAGATCCATCTGACTAATATTGCGGATATCCGTGCCGTCAATCGTAATCGTACCTTCATCGCTGTCATAAAATCGGCAGATCATGTTGATGAACGTCGATTTCCCTGCGCCTGAATGTCCGACCAGACCGATCATCTCACCTGCAGCTACTTTCAAATCTACATTTTTCAGAACTGGGTGATGCTTCTCGTATCCATACGTAACTTGTTTGAATTCGACGTCGCCCTTCACGCGGCCAATCTGAGCCGGATTGATTGTGTCTGGTACATCAGCCGGAGTATCCATAATCTCAAACACACGGTCCGCAGCTGAGATTGCATGACTCGCCCAGTTGATCATTTGGCTTACCCACTGCAAGGGACCAAGCAGCATGCCAAGGTATGTGATCATCGCAATCAGCGTACCGATGGACATATCGCTATTAATGACCTGCTTGCCGCCATAATACCAAATTAACAGGGTGCCGGCGCCAGCAACTAGACCGAAGATCGGGAATATCCCCTGCCATACTCCTTCAATTTTGATGTTATGCCGGACTAACTCCTTATTTGCGGTTGTATAGCGAGAAATTTCCGTTGATTCCTGGCCAAATGCTTTGACGACGCGAATCCCTTGAAGTGAATCGCCTACGATGGAATTCAGCCTGAAGATGGATCTCCACTGTTGGTACCAGAGCTTACCGATCTTCGGCCATAACACGGAGGACACAATAATCATAATTGGCATAGGCAACATTGCCAGCAGCGTTAATTTCCAATCGAGACTGAACATAATGATAAAAATCGCAACGACCCTTAACGTTTCACCAGAAACCCAGATGACGCCATCCGTCATGAACTGCCGCATCGCCTCGGAGTCGCTGTTGACCCTCCCGATGAATTGTGAGGATTGCCTTCGATCAAAAAAGGATAACGACAGCTTCATCAAAGAGTGATAAACATCGCGGCGAAGATCACCCATTAGCTTGGAACCGATCCATACCCCGATTAATCCCCGCACAGTTTGCATAAGCGTAAGCACCACCGAAGTTACAGCAAGGCCAATTACAATCCAGAGCAGGGCGGAGCCGAGATCCTTTGGCGTCAGCACATCATCCACGAGCTTTTTGGTCAAAAATGGCGGGATCAGTTCAATCAAGGTTGTAAAAATCAGCATGATTGCTGCCACAACCATTTGCTTTCGGTAGGGCTTGGTATAACTAAGCATCCGTAGCATTACTCTGCCGTTTCTTTTGCAGATTGGGCAAGCCTGCGAATCCTCCGGCAAAGGAGTGCGGCATTTCGGACAAAGTCTTGGGAAATCCTTCTCCGAAGCCGTTGGCAGCTCCTCTCCTTTGGCCAAAGCCCCAATTAGCTTGGAGGCATGACCGAACACCGAAGTCAGCGATGCCGTATACCGGATCAAGATCACTGGGCCACTCTTCGTGTCGGCAAGCAGCGAACCGCCGCCTACCCCGCCCACAACGCGAGCATCGGTTATTTCTGCAATCGGAATTTTCGTTACTTGTTCACCATTAGCGCCCCATACGGAGGCTTCTTTTTCCGTTACTACTAACCACTGCTCACCGAATTGTCCGTCCTTCATCAAGTCCGCTACGGCGTGGAACAGAGGTTTTTCTGTTAGCTGAAGCTCTATGCTGTTGGGTAACTTATCAATAAATGACATGATCTACCTCCGCTTCTTCGCCAACTCATTAACTCATATTTATTTACCGCGGTAAAGCTAAAAAAGGACTATAATTGTTCTATTCCTGTCCAGTTGGTGAGGTCTGAAGAGTGCAGGCTTGTGGAGGGAATTCTGGATGTGAGCTTAATTCATTACAGTGCTCTGAATCGTGGTTTATGTATGTAAAGTCAACCGTATATTATTGAATAAAGAATTCGGATTATCCCATACTCATTTTACAATTACTTCCGTTTTCTTAGAACAATCGAATGGGACAATAAGCTGTCTGATACGGCCAAAAGAAAGGTTTTCACACCGAGGATAAACGTCCCCATTCATTGCCGATCTCAAGTCCATATGGAGGAATTAATTATGCCGGATCTAGACTTCCGAAGAGCAAACACCTTGCTCAATCAGCATCTGTCTCAGCTTGCCGGGGATAATATTAGCTTCCGGATTCATTATTGGGGGCTCATGCCTCTTCATTTTAATAACTCTGTGCATCGGCATTCCTTCTTCGAAATCTGTTATGTGTTAGAAGGCAGCGGGGAGTACACGGACAACGAGATCGACTATCCTCTGGAGGACGGCACTTTATTTTGCTCAAGGCCGGGCATATGGCATCAAATTCGCAGTGAACAAGGGCTCAAATTGTTTTTTGTTGCGTTCGAAATCGATGAGTCGCAAACTTCCGAAGCTTATTCGAGGAGCTTCCGAAGCTTGATCCAACGCGGGAAAATCATTGCCGAGCCCAAAGACGCCGCCATCTCCGCTCCGATCTGGCAGACGATTTTCAGCCTGATGGAGAGCAAACAACCCGCCTCCAAGGATATGGTGCAGCATCTTGCTCTTTCCTTGTTTCTTTCTTTTCTGCATGGGTTTTCTTCCGGCTCCGATTCAAGCGCAGATTCCTTGGAAGATGATACCGAAGGGCATCGCTTGCTGAAGCGGTCGAAGCTTTATATCAACGACAATTTGTCCTCTCCATTGAGAATTGAGCAGGTCGCGCAAGAGCTCGGTATTTCTTCAAGGCATTTATCGAGGCTTTTTCACGATCAACTCGGCCAGACCTTTGTCCATTATGTTCAGGAACAAAGAGTTCAAAGGGCCAAACAATGGCTGCTTAACAGCGACATCGCCATCAAGGATATTGCCAAACGTGCGGGTTTTGATTCCGTTCATTATTTTACCCGTGTGTTTACCAAGATGCTCGGTGTTGCTCCTGCAAAATTCCGCAAATCCCAATTCTCGGATGGAAGGCAAAATAAGCCGCAAGCCTAACAGCCCAAAAATGTCTTCCCTCTCCTCCCCCTTAACCTCATGTCCGAATTGTACAAAAATAAGGAGCCTATTTCTAAAGATTTCAAGTCGCAAACTTCTTACAATGAAGCTATTCAAAGTATAGGAGTTGACTCCCATGTTTCAGAAAAGACCGGTGAATCCCGTTCGCATCGGGCAACCGATCCAGCCTGGTTCACAGGCTCCTTTTGCCGAGCCAGGCTTGCAACAAGGATTCGATCCAATTATAGCTCCAATCATTCAATTGGCCGATGAACGCGAGTTGCTCCATATTGCCTTTGACGGCACTCATGGGGCCCATTTCCAACCCGTTCTCCAAACAACCGTAGAAGCGCTTGAGAAGAGGGGCCATCGCGTCGTTGTCGCAGCGACCAACAGCTTCTTAAAAACGAGTGAAGAGCTGCGCCATCACTTCAATTCCAATATTACGGATAACCGTGCATTCGGATATTTTACCAATGGAACGATTGAAGATTACTTCCGGCCCGAGGCCAAACAGGAGGCTTCAGCCCTCCTGACGAAAATGCAAGAAGCGCTACCCGCTTCTGACACAGGCATAGCAACGATTCTTATCACCTTCGGCCCAGGCGCTTACTGGCTTGGCGACGAGAAATTTGATATCACCTATTTCTTGGATGTTTCCCGCGAATACCAACAGATGGAGCATAAACAACATCTGCTCAATTTCGGCTTCAGCTGGAACCGGGATGATGTGGAGAAATATAAAATATCCCTGTTTGTCGAATGGCCTATCTTCGAAACTTATCGCAAAAACGTCCTGGATTCTATCCATTATTACATCGATATGAATCAGTCTAAGGTTCCGGTTCTCACGACAACCCATTCCTTGCGCCAAATGATCGCATCTATTGCGCAAGCACCAATGCGCGTAAAGCCATTTTTTGCTCCTGGCGTATGGGGCGGCCAATTCCTCAAAGAGTTTGCGGATTTACCGGCGGATTGGGCGAATTGTGCATGGGGCTTCGAGCCTATCGCTCCGGAAAACTCCATCATTGTGGACTATGAGGGCACGCAGCTTGAGCTTCCTTTTCTCACCGTCATGCATTATGAGCACCACCATATTCTCGGAGAACGGCTGGTGAAGCTATTCGGCGACTACTTCCCGATCCGTTTTGACTATCTCGATACGATTGAAGGCAGCAACCTGTCCCTCCAGGTTCACCCGCAGCAGGAGTACATTCGCAGTCAGTTCAACGAGTTCATGGCACAGCAAGAGTCCTATTACATTATGGAAAAAGAAGGCGATGCCACCGTCTACTTGGGCCTGACGGATTCATGCACGAAGGACGGACTCCTTGACGCGGTGCAAACCGCTCAAGAAACCGGCGTTCCCATTCCATTCACGGACTATGTGAATAGCTACACGGCGGAGAAAGGCGATCTCTTCCTTATTCCGACAGGAACCGTTCATGCATCGGGCAAGGGCAACTTAGTGCTGGAGATCTCGTCCACCACCTGGTGGTTCACCTTTAAAATATACGACTACCTCCGCAAAGGCATGGACGGCAAGCCGCGTCCGATCAATATTGATCATGCCTTCGAAAATATCGACTTCTACAAAAAAACGGAGTGGGTTGAAAACAATCTAATCCCAACTCCTACCCTGCTTAAGTCCCAAGGGGATAATGAGGAGTATCTTTTAGGCCAGCGCGATGACTTGTTGTTCTATGTTCGTCGACTGCATCTGCAAGATACATGGCAGGATAATACCGGGAACGAAATGGTCATGTACAATCTCGTAGAGGGAGAGCAGGTTCGGATCGTTTCCTGTGCGGATGAAGCCGTTTATGTAGAATTCAGGTATGCTGAGTCCTACATTTTGCCTGCTAGCTTCGGGGAATACAAGATCATCAATCTCGGCAAAAAACCGTGTAAACTCATCAAAGCTGGAGTGTCCCATACTTGGGATGTGAGCCTCCTAGATGGCTAATATCGTCATCGCGCTTGATGTGGGCGGGACTTTCATCAAAACCTGCATCGTGGAAAACGGCGTCCCCCTTGCGTGGAGTCAGGAGGTCTTTCCCGCTCTTGCCGATCAGGATGAGGGTACAATTCTCGCTCAATTTATGCATATTCTCAAATCCCGATACCAACTCTATACTTCACAGGTTGCAGGGAATGGGCTGAATTATCATTGGCAGATTGGCTTTGCCTTTCCGGGTCCATTCGACTACGAACAAGGGATTTGTTATGTGCAGGGACTAGGTAAGTTCGAATCCCTTTACGGAGTGAATATAAGAGAAGCTCTCTACGAACGGTTGCAAAAAGAAGAAGCAGAATGGGCAAAACAGCTGCAGCAGGCTGAAATCCGCTTCCAAAATGATGCTCGGCTGTTCGCACTAGGCGTAAGTCTCGACTTTCCTCGGGATCGCTTTATCGCCTTAACTTTAGGCACCGGACTCGGCTCTGCCTTTATCGATCAAGCGCAAATAAGCGGGCATGTCCAAGGCATTCCTGAGAGTGGCTGGCTGTACGATCAACCGTATCGGGGCGAACGTATTGATGATGTTTTTTCCAGAAGAGGGCTGCTTCAACTGGCAGAGGACTTAGGAGCTCTCCATTCGGGAATGGATGTAAAAGAACTCGCTGAATCAGCGAGACTCGGCAATGTCCCTGCCAGAGAAGTGTTCCGCGAATTCGGTAAACGTCTGGCCGACATGCTCGCTCCGTATATAGAGCTATACCGACCAACCCTCATCGTGTTTGGAGGGCAAATTTCAAAGAGTTATGACTTGTTTGGCAAAGCCCTGCAAGATGGCATAAACTCACCGACTATTGTGATTCACACATCCGAAAACATGCTTGAGCACACCTTCAAAGGCATCTCGCGACTGTTCGAAAAATAAGGCCAGGGGTCGGACGGACGACTATCGTCCACGTCCCTGCGCATATCGCAAAGGAGAGATTATAAATGGCAACGAAAAAACCATGGACGATTTATGCGATCCATCATTCCCATACCGATATCGGCTATACGGAACGCCAAGAGAAAATACAGCAATACCATGTCGATTATATCCGGCAAGTGCTCCATATTTTACGTGAAATCAGATCCGGCAACCGTCCCGACTGGACGGGCTTCAAGTGGGTATGCGAAACGTTCTGGCCCATCGAAACTTTTCTGAAAAAAGCAAACGAGCAAGAGAAAAACGAATTCGAAGAAGCGGTGCGCCGCGGCGATATCGGACTGTCCGGCACCTATCTCAACATGACCGAATTGGTCGGCAAAGAACTGCTGGAATCGATGATCGGCCGCGTTCGCCGCTACGGGGAATCCATTGGGGCTCCGGTGACTTCCGCCATGACCGCCGATATTACCGGATTCAGCTGGGGATATGGCCAAGTGTTGCTCGATGCGGGAGTTCAAAACTTAATCACCTGCATTCATACGCATCATTCCATGTATCCGCTGTGGAAGAAACAGCAGCCTTTCTGGTGGGAAATGCCGAGTGGAGAACGACTGCTGACCTGGAACGGTGAGCATTATATGTTCGGCAATGATCTGGGATTGATTCCAGGCCTTGGCGGCTCCTACATGGTTCGAGATGAATTCGATACGAGCCACGGGGTTACTTTTGAAATCGCAGAAGCCCGGATTCACCGTTACATCGACCGCATGGAGCAGGATGGATATGCGTTTAACTTCGCTCCGACGATGTTCTCCGGCTTGCCAACAGACAACGGAGCTCCGAATACGGCAATCATGGAATTTGCGCAAAAATGGAACGAAAAACACGGCGACCGAGTTACGATCGTACCGGCTACGCTGGAGGACTTCTTCAAGGTAGTTCGCGAGCATGCTGCGGAGCATCCCGAAGATATTCCCGTGCATCGCGGCGATTGGCCGGACTGGTGGACAGATGGCGTAAGCTCAACACCGAAGCATGTCCAGGTCTATCGCGAAGCTCAGCGTGTGTACCAGAAGGTAACACGTTTGGACCCTAACGGTGAAGTCGTTTCTCAGGCTGCGCTTGAAGATATGGAATATCAGCTGACGTTATTTGCGGAACATACTTGGGGTTACCATTCATCGGTTATCGAACCTTGGAACCCCTTTGTCCAGGAGCTAGGCTTGCGCAAAGAAGCTTTTTCAGCCAATGCCAGCACGGCGGCCCATCGCGCATTGTACGACATTCTTGAGCATAAAGGCGACGCACTTCTCGCTCCCAACCGGCCGATGAAATTTAAGCTGTCCAATCCTTTCGAATACGTTCAGGAAGGCATTGCTCAGCTCATTATGGAAGGCTGGCATTACGATCTCATTAAAGACGGCTTTGAAGTCCGCGACGCAGATAGCGGAGAGTTATATGTAGCTCAGCTAAGCCGAGTTATGCGCGGCGTTATCGTCACCCTTCCTATCACCCTGCAGGCAGGGGAAGAAAGAATCGTTACTATTCAGCCGGTTAAGTCGGATGCCGTCAGAACTGCGTTTCAAAATGACTATATCGCAACGGACGGTATGATGGATGTGGATGTAACGAGTGACGAGCAATCGTTCCGAGTAACATCTACCTATATTGATACACCTTTTGTAAAGATTGAGTGGACCGTAGGAGAAGGTATTACCACTTGGATCGACAAACGCACAAACAAGGATATGCTGCGCTCGGACCGCAATCATAATGCCTTTACACCGGTGTATGATATAACCCACGCATCTACTGTTATGGAAATGTATGATGCGCGGCGCAAAATGGGACGTAATCGTAAAGGTCCCGGAGCGGTTACTTCTGTAGGCGTGCTGACCAAAGGGGAGATCCTTTCCCAAGGGGATGTATTTGCCACAGTTCAACTGACCTATGAGGTAGCAGGCTGCTCCCACTACTCCTTGCTCGTGACGGTGTATGCCAACCAACCGCGTGTAGATGTGGCCGTGCGTATGCATAAGGATAGCGTTTGGGAGCCTGAGAATTTGTATATCTCGCTCCCATTTGGAAGTCCGGTTATGAGTGAGGCCGAGGAACTATGGATTGATAAAATGGACGCCTTGACGCGCCCTCGCAAAGACCAATTGCCGGGCAGCTTGGCCGATTATTACTGCTTGGGTGAAGGCGCGGCTTATGTATCTGCCGATAACGGCGTCGCGATTGCTATGCCGGATACTCCGCTCATTCAGCTCGGCTCATTGAAGCATGGCTTCCGTCTGCTGAATGGAGATGCAAAGCTTCAGCAGGATCCTGGCCATCTGTATGCTTGGGCGATGAACAACTACTGGGAAACGAACTTCCCCGCCACCTTGGGCGGATTTTATGAATTCCGTTATCTTGTCGCTTGGGGCGAGTCATTGAATACGCCTGAAGCTGCTTTGACGTCATGCCGCAGTATGAATGCGGGAATCTTGAGTTGGCGTTTGAAGTAGGAACAAGAGCTTGGCGCAGATTTTAAAGGGCTGGTGCGTAGTCATGACAATGACTATGTGCCAGCTCTTTTTTATTTTTATCAAACTCTAAAACTCTCACTCAAAATTTCATCCTAAGTGTCCACACGACTTCTACGAGACGGAATAGTATACGACAAAGACGCAAAAAACGAGAATGGGAGAGTGATTGTGATGATGCTTTATGTCGCTCTGGGTGACTCCATAACTTTCGGGGAAAGCGCATCTTCATGGGCAAGGGCCTATCCCCAATTATCTACAGCCGCTTTAAATGCTCGCCGTTATCCAACAAGAGGTGCTGTAATTGCCAGGTCCGGTTGGAGCAGCGCGGATTTGCTCAATTCCATCGAAGGACCGGGCAGAAATTTGATTCGGCAAGCCGAAGTCATCACCGTATGGATCGGAGGCATTGATGTAGCTAACTATGCTCTGGAAGCCTACAGGAACCAGCAGCCGATCGAACTGGGCCCAGTTCTGGCGGATTACTCGCAAAATTATAGCTCCATTTTGAGCTATATTAGAGCGAATAGCCGTGCAAGAATCGTTTGCTGCACTCAGTACAATCCTTTTCCTAACAGTCCTATTGCCGTTACCGGTATTCAACTGCTGAACTCCACCACAGATCTAGTCGCTAGACGGTTCGGTGCCGTGACCGCTCCGGTTCATAGCTGGTTCGAAGGCAGACAGCAAAATCTGATCTATGGCTATCAAAATGGCATCATTGAAGATGCTCTGAACGGCTTCTTCCCTATCCACCCCAACAACCGCGGCCATCAGGTCATCGCCAGAGGTTTGTTTCCTTTTCTTACTCCTCGGAGGTCTAGGTAGGCGGTTATGTAGTTAAAATTAGTGCTTTAACAGTGAACGTCGCTCCGCGAGCCAATCCTTCTTCCGATCGCTGTTGTAGTCCGATTCCCTGATTTCCCTAGCCCTTATAAGGGTTGGATCTGCCTACAAAGGCGAACGGCGTTGCTTCTCCAGAAGGACCGGCTCTCTCCGCTTCCTCACTCGTTTATCTAGTTCAATGCCTTAAAACCGCGAGCTCGGCTCCGCTCAATTTTATTAAGAGACATCTGCCCCCTTTCATTGAAGATAAAGGGGGTATGAAAAAGGGGCTGTCCCTTAGTTATTTAGGCCGCCAGTTCAATATTGGCGGACGGCGCTGCATCGTTATCGAATCCGAGGCGTCTTGAGCTTTCATTTTTATATGAATGGTCAAACTATACGCTCTGAGTTCCGCTCGCCCATTCATTCAAACTCCTCCCTCGGTAGCGTAACGTAACTGAGAAGCCCTATTTCAACAAAATGGAAGGTTTTCGAGGCGTAACGAAACTGAGAGACGCTAATTGAGGGTATTTCTCGGGAAAATCATCATTTTGACTCACATAACACTTCTCAGTTTCGTTCCATCATTTGTAGCCTGTTTTGAGGCGAAATAAGCTCTCTCAGTTCCGTAAGGATGTTCGTGGACAAGCAGAGGCGCTTGCAGTTTCCTTAGTGTTGAAGCGAAGCGATAGGAATTTTCACAAAGGGGCTGTCCGAAAGTCATCTAATGAGTGACTATTAGGACGGCCCCTTCTTAATGGAGGCAGAGAAATCTGAACACCTGTTCGAAGGCAATTCATGTTCCAAGATCGAATACTGTAAAGAATCATGCCATACCCCTTTGTACCACATATGCCCACGCAAATGGCCCTCATATTTCATGCCGATGCGTTCCATGACTTTCGCAGAGCCCGTGTTTTCAGGACGGCATCTCGCATAGATGCGGTGTAAGCCAAGCTCTCCGAATCCGAATTGAACCAGAGCCCCTGCGGCCTCTGATGCATATCCTTTTCGCCAATAGGTCGGATTGAAGCAATAACCAATTTCAGCTTCTCTCGGCTCTGAAGTATGGATGCCGCAGCCTCCGATCAGTTCGTTGCTTTCTTTCAATATTACAGCGAATTCATAATCAATACGTGATTGTTGCCCTTGCATTTCGATTACTCGCTCAATGAATTCACGGGTTTCTTCTTCCGTGTTCGGCCCCCAAATCGTGTGTCTGGCAACTTCGATATCCGATGCATACTGATGAACAGAAGCAGTATCCTCATGTGTAAATTCCCGTATAATGAGACGGTCCGTTTCAAGCCGCATATTAATTCCCCCCTAGCCTAATCATGGATAATCTGACCTTCATCGTTCCACCGAGATGCGAGTTCCAGGATCGTAAGATCCCTTAGCAGCGTCTGGAAGCATCCTTTCAGCGGATGCAACAGGGAGAGTAGTTTTATGGTTTTAATTGTTTGCGCTTTAAATATAAAATGCAAACAACAACGATTAAAGTAATAACAGAAACTATATCTCCAATCCAATCATTATCAACAAAAATCTGAAAAAAGAAATTTGCGCCCACTACAACTAATAGGAGGTTATTTAGTTTTTTCATTACATACACACTCCTATCTTAAATAAACAGCTATTCAAAACCTTCTCCGTCAAAAATGTCCCCTTTACTTCCTCGTCCTCCTTCATCCCGCCGCCAGGCAGCTTATAAAGGGTGATTTCGGCAAGCATCCACCTTTGTACTTCAATTGGAAAATATTATATTTCCAATCCATGGTATTAGCAACGGGGAGTTTACCGGGTTTCCTACATACAAAAAAAGAGAGCACCCTATGCGGTACTCTCTTACAGGTTTGATGGAGCAAGCCCCACAATAAAAAAAACACCTCATTGGTGTTCGCTCTAAAGGTGACTTGTGCTTATTTCTTTACCAGCTCATCTATCTCACTCTTCAATAAGAGGTACCTGTGGACACTTCTCATGATCGGCACTTTGGTTAGATTGCTTTTATCTGCAAAGGATTTCATTTGATCTTTAGAAAGGCCCAACAAATTACCTGCTTCTGTAACGGTTAACACATCTTCCGTACTTGTAGCGTTAAAGGTCTTTTTTACTTTTTGGTTCCAGTCTTCGAATGCATTCATGTCGTCGCATCCTTCCTCTTCTTAGCCAATATCTCCATTGACTTCATCCTCTTATTATAACAGAAGTTCAGGATTTTACCTAAACCGATCGGCAGCAACTGTCTTGTATATCATTTGAATGTAAAAAGAGACCGTTATAGGCCTCTTCTCGTACCCATCTCTCAGCTAAGTCTGCCCGAAACGATGTTTCCTTTATACATCACGGCTTGTCGCTTCGACCTTCTCGCCACCGCTTCTGCAGAACAGCTTGCTTCCACGAGCACCATGCTGGCTTTGTCCCCTGCTTTCGGCCAGACCTGCTGCCCTAATTTGTTCAGCGGTGTTATGCCGCCTGTAATGAACCCTAAAGTCTCGGCTAACGCCTGCTCCGTGCTTCTTCCGAATCGCTCCGCCAACCGGCCCACGCGCTCCAATATATCTCCGTTTCCAAAAGGAGACCAAGAATCGAAAATGTTATCACAGCCTACCGCTACTGACACGTTTCTCTCATGAAGGAGATTCACCGGAGGGATTACTCTGCCGATGGGTACGCTCGTAATGATCGTGATTCCAAGCTCGGCAAGCATCTGCATTATTTCATCGGCTTCCTGTCCGGCCATATCCCCCAATGAAAAAGCATGGCTCACCGACACTCTGCCTTGCCAGCCTGCATCTTCCGTGAGCGCTGCCAGTCTCTTGATGGTCGCTAGACCCGTTTGGCCTCCGTCATGCAAATGCAAATCTACGCCAGCGTTAGCTTCCACTGCAAGCTCCATCATCTGCTGCAGGGACGCCTCCATATTGCCGTCGACGTTTGCCGGGTCGACTCCTCCCACCAATCCAGCTCCACTACGTAACGCTTCCCTGACGAAGTTCACGCTGTTGCTGAGGAGCAGGCCATGCTGTGGAAACGCCACAATCTCATGCGATAATTTGCCCCCATAAGTGGCTAGTGCCTCTTGCACGGCCTCCAAATTTCGCAAACCCACTTCCGGATAAATGTCGACATGAGTTCGAACATGGGTCGATCCGGCTTGCAGCAATGTTCCGAGCAGCTGCTCAGCCCGTTCTTTTACCGTTGTAGGCAAGGTTGGCAGCACATTTTTTTCAATTTCAAAGCGTTCAAAAATACTGGATGCGGGTCGTACCGCCCTCCATGAATCGCCGAGGATCGTCTTGTCCAGGTGACAGTGTTTTTCAATAAAAGAAGGCAGCGCCAGCAAATTTCCAGCGTCTTTTTTCGGAAGATCATCGTTCAGTGCAGTAATAGCGGGGACAATCTCTGATATGGTACCGCTTTCAATTAACACATGGCAGCTTTCCGTTACGGTCTCCGTAACAAAGCCCTCCTGGAATCGATACCCGCTCTCCAACCGGACGTTCGTTAACCAATAAGCTTCGCTCATTTTCCGCTCACCCTTCTCACAAGCTAAAATTAGGTTTGTTAGGGTCCCTCGTTTCTCTCGCCCCTATCATCATTAAGAAGGAAGTTTCTGTCAAGCATTGGATTGGGTCATCGATTGAAAAGAACCAGTCACCAATGATTCCGTCGACTGGCTGCTTAACTTGCAATATGGTTTAAGCTCTCTCAAACAAGGCCATACTATCACACTCCAAAATAAGGATAACAGATTCCTGCTTCGAAGTTATAATGGAGTTGTAAAATATGGAAAGAAAATTGAATGAGGAGAACTCTGATGAAATTCGTTAAAAGAAAGTGGTTCTGGAATTATGAGAGGGAAGAAGAATGGCTGAACGAAATGTCTGCTAAAGGGATGATGTTAACCGACTATTCCTGGGGCAAATATGTTTTTGAAGAGGGGACGCCTAGGGAATATACCTATCGCATCGAACTATTGGAGCAATTACCCGCCCACTCCGAAAGCAAGGCCTATCTCGATTCCATGGAGCAAAATGGGATTGAGCGCGTTGCGTCTTATATGCGTTGGGTATACTTTCGACGTAAGTCTTCGGAAGGCGTCTTCAATATGTACTCCAACCCGGAATCCAAGTTAAAGCACTATAAGCATGTTTATTTTTGGTGGAAGACTCTGATGGCAATTGAGTTGACCATAGGTCTAATAAATATCCTAATCGGCATCGTTAGTCTGACTATCAATGAAGGGAATAGGTACTATATGGTAAACTTCTTTATTGGTTTCCTCACCATTGTAATCAGCTTGTTCTTCTGGAAAATAGGCGCATCGATCCGTAGGAAGATCAAAGGACTTGAGCAAGAACAACAAATTAGGGTGTAACCGTCAGCATGCACAGTCCGTCTACACTTACATATAACACAAACCCCGGTCCGTATACGGACCGGGGTTTGTGTATTTCAACCTTTTTAATGAGCAAAAAACACAAGCTGAACAAAGAACAACACGGCGAACAAGTAGAAAATCGGATGGACTTCACGCCACTTGCCTTTCACCGCTTTTAAGATCGGATACGCAATGAAACCAACACCAATCCCTGTAGCGATACTGTAAGTCAAAGGCATAAGCACGATAATCAGAAACGCTGGAAAGACAACCTCGAAGTCGCTCCAGTCAATTTTAGAAACTACGCTAATCATGAGAAATCCGACTATGATTAACGAAGGCGCTGTAATGGCCGGAACAGCAGCAAGTACCGCAACAACGGGCGAGAAAAACAGCGTTAGACCTAGAAGCACACTTACCGTTACTGCTGTCAATCCGGTTCTGCCACCTACTGCAACACCGGCACTGGATTCAATATACGCCGAGGTTGGGCTCGTCCCGAGAACTGCACTTTGCACGGCTCAGGGGCTTTATTTCCACGTGCCTGAAACAAAACATGCCCTTGCTCGCATCTCTAGTAGGTGCAACCAAGGGACAGTTCCGGTTCCAGGCTATAATAATCAATTAAACCAATAACTGAACAAATTTACATAAATCAACCCAATGGATGAGTTACATTTAAGAGCTGGTTACTACTTAGGTATCAATATATCAATAAGATTATAGTTGGCTATCGATATTATTAGATATACTATTAGTTTTTCCAACAAAGACCAAACCACATTGGAGGTTCAATATGAAAAGAAAATTTCTTATATCAGTAGTTCTCTCAGCTAGCATTTTGCTGACAAGCGGTACACTCCCTATCACTAAAGTTCATGCAGAAGAGACACAATCTCTACCTTCTTTAGTTTCTTCTGAAGCAGATACAACGAACGTGACAGTTATGGCAGTCATTAAAGAAGTCATTGATACAGAATCTCACAAAAAATTAGTTCTTGATCGCCAAGACAATACTACGTATACATTGGAAATCAAAAAAATCCCTGATTCAACTGATTATAGTTGGAGCATGGTCTTGACTCAAAACATGGAGGTATTAAGTAATCAAGAATTGAAAGTCCAATCTTTATCGGAAAATTTCTCAATGGTTAGTTTAAGTCAAATTATTCAAATGAATGATTTCGAGCAAATTTCTAAATATATTAAAAGCAATGTCCAATTTATAGAGGAAGAACAGAAATCCACGGAAAAACGAGTTGCTCTTCCATTGGTAGCCGTAGCAGGACTTTCCTCATCGACAATCGCTTCGCTAAATGTTGCTATAAATGCCGCAACAGTAGCTGTGATTGCTACTGCACTTACTAACGTGTATAACGACAAAAGATCTGCTTCAACTCTGAGTTTTCCTTCGGGTTCGCAAATTGATGGTAAGTATGACGATTTTGCTAATTACCCAACAGATTACCAAAGAGAAGCTACGAATCATTTTGAAATATCTCTAATAACCACTATTGCGAATATGTTTAGAAATAATACGAACAGCGGCTATCACAATCTTGAAATATTTGCAACTTCAATGAAAGGATCCGATTTGGGTGCAAGTATCATGACAGTCGCTAATATTGACAAAGATTTATTTGGTATTGGAAATCGTCACTTAGGCAATAAAAGGGGGCGGTCTTGGGAAAACAAGAATTATGCCGATGAGAAATTGAATCTTAAAGGTTACACTGTATACATGGTTTACAATCATCAGACAAGAAAAATTTTCCATTTTCATGCAGTTCCCAGTGAAAATAGAATTGATGAGACAATGCATATGCGTTATACATATAGTTACGATCTACAAATTTTCCCGAAATATCAACAAAACAAGTTCTACTTAGAGCCGGCTCCTGATTCACCTCACCGACAACAATGGGAACAAAATCAGTTGTTGAACGCTGGTAAAAGAAAAGAGAAATTAGAAATAGAAATAGGCGGTCTTGGAAGGCGGTCCGTAGTTCCGAAGAAAAATCCTTAAAACGGAGGGATTCTCTATCTACAATGAAGTCTCGAACCAAATAAATGTAAATTCATATCATAGTTTGGTTCTTAACGGTCTCAGTGATTTTAACTTCAGTGGAATCACGGTTGTCGCTAAAACAATTCATACAGATTTGATTCGAGTTGAAGTCACTAAAGATAAACATAAATTAATTTTTTCATTGGAGGTTCTGCCGGAGACTTTTTTGAGAAGCAACGGAATTTTGAGCCAGTTTAAAGTCCCCAATATTTTACGATATACACGGTTTAAAGTAATGGATGACAAGTTAAGCTCAGTCGAATTACTGGACGCAGCGTTGACCATTACAGGCGCTTATTTTTGGATCGTTTTAATCGAGAGCGATTATTTAATAAATAAGTTTAACGATATTCCGAGCGGACTAGCTGTGTTTAGTCACCGAACTATAGAATTACTCGATAGTGATCTTTCGGCGTATGGCTGTTATTGGTTAGTGTTTTAATTAGTTCTGAACTTGAATTATCTTGATTGTGGCCAAAAGCACTGCTTAGACAATAAAAAGTTGACTTCTGACATCACAGAGGTCAACTTTTTTACTGTCCGCTGGTACCGCTGAAGCCTTATCGAATATAGTTGCGTAAGCAGGAAATCCACAACTGTACCACGTTCGGCTATTGGGAACTAGATACGGTTGTCTATAGCCGAGGAAAGAGCATGACTTCGCTTCCGATACAGATGAACATCTCGCCACATCTAGGGTAAGCGAAGGGCTTGTCTTCTCATCCACATCGTGGCAACCCACTTTTCTCCTTTGATCACTGGTGTACCTGCGTGTAGAGTAAAATCGTTTAATTCTTGATTGTTGTAAAAATATTCAAAGTAAACAGCCGTGCCTTTATTAGGAATAACGGAGATATTAAGCATGGGGAATGTCGTTTTCCCGCCTTCCTCTACATCATTCAAGTACATCACGAGCGTACTAATTCGATTGTTAGCACTTGCTCGACTCGTTTCTGCAAAGAAATCATGATGAGGTTGATACTCTTGACCAGGGGTATACATCAGAACTTGCAAGCCGTCGCCATGCTCGATTGGAATATTCATAATTTGAGAGAATCGCTTCTCGATTCTTGCCACCGTCTCATTCTGATCACAGAAAACCCCACTGCTCGTTCTAATCGGATTGACTGCATGATCTCCACCTATTTTTGAACGTTGCAATTGTTCCCTAGAATGTTTTATTAGCTCATCGCATTCCTCATCGCTAAGCACATTTCCTAGTACGACAACCAATGGCGCCTCATACTTGGCAAGAATACGAATCTCTCGATCTTCTGTCTTGATTGAATTCCCAGTATGATCAAATATCGTCCGCTCTTTTTCTGTGGTATCCCCTATCATTTTTATGCAGCCCCTATAGTTATGACATTCACCAAGGAATACCATAGCATAAACTGGAACTATTCACCCTTTTGAATTCAGAAAAATCCAAATAATCAAACTGTCTGCACTTCCATACAACACAAAACCCAGTCCGTATGCGGACTGGGTTTTGTCATTCAAACTTTTAATGAGCGAAAAACACAAGCTGAACAAAGAACAACACGGCGAACAAGTAGAAAATCGGATGAACCTCACGCCATTTGCCCTTCACAGCTTTTAAGATCGGATACGCAATGAAACCAACGCCGATCCCCGTAGCGATGCTGTAAGTCAAAGGCATAAGCACGATAATCAAGAACGCTGGGAATACAACCTCGAAGTCGCTCCAGTCAATTTTGGATACGACGCTAATCATGAGAAATCCGACTATGATTAACGAAGGCGCTGTAATGGCTGGAACAGCAGCGAGCACCGCAACAATGGGCGAGAAAAATAGCGTTAGCCCAAGAAGAACACTTACCGTTACTGCTGTCAGCCCGGTTCTGCCGCCTACTGCAACACCGGCACTGGACTCAATATACGCAGAGGTTGGACTTGTTCCGAGAACTGCACCTGCTGTCGTCCCTACAGCATCCGCTAGTAACGCTCCACGCGAACGAGGGAACTTTCCATCCTTGGTGGTCAATCCCGCTTGCTCAGCAACTCCAAGCATGGTCCCCGTCGTATCGAACAACGTAATGAGCAGGAAAGTAAAGATTACGGCATAAAGACCATTTGAGAAAACACCGCCAATATCCATTTGAAAAGCAGTCGCCGAGAGCCCAGTTGGCATTGACATGAACTTGTCGGGAAAATTAAGCAATCCCATGAATGCTGCAATGACCGCTGTTACCAGCATCCCTATGAATAGGTAGCCCTTTACCCGATAGGACATGAGCACAAGCGACACAATCAGTCCGATGATGGTGAGCAGCGTCATAGGTGCAGAAAGCGAACCTAACGTAAGCAATGTGGCAGGAGAGTCCACGATAATTCCGGAGCTCTGCAGTCCAATAAATGTGATGAACAATCCAATCCCAACCGTAATTGCATGCTTCAAGCTTGAAGGGATTGCATCCAACAGCATATATCGAAATGAAGTTAAAGATAATAATACGAATATTACTCCTGCAACGAAAACGGCTCCGAGTGCCGTCTGCCACGTAATCCCTTCTCCGCCTACAACACTAAAAGCAAAGTAAGCATTAAGCCCCATTCCAGGAGCTATCGCTATCGGATAATTCGAAGCGAGCCCCATAATTAGTGTAGCAACCATACTTGCTAATACCGTCGCTACAAACACACCGTTAAAATCCATTCCAGCTTCGCTAAGTACACCAGGATTCACAATGACGATATATACCATCGTAAAAAACGTAGTAATGCCAGCCAGAATTTCCGTTCTAATTGTAGTGTTTCTTTCTTTGAGTTTGAATAATGTTTCCATTCGCTACATCCTCCGAAAATAAAATAATCCTAAACATAGTATAGGATGCGCTAAAGCACGCGCGCCCATACTCATAGCTAGGATTGTTAGGCTCCTACTAGAGACCCTCAACCAGATTGTTAAGGATATATGAGATGTTCGTTTCCTTGGTTAGAATACTCAATTCCGGATGGGATGTCAACGAATTTACGTGATTTTTAATTAAAATTACGAACTATTTGAGATTTTTCTAATATAATATTCGTAAAAAAAAGAACATTATAGCATTCGCTATTACATATGGAAAAGCAGAAGAACCTAATCGATTCACACCTCTGTTGACTCCAGCGGTTGCTACTATTCCAAAAAACAAAAACCCACAACCGGAATCAGTTGTGAGTTTTCAAAATGAAGGCGAAACCGTGGCTGTGAAAATCCACAGTTTGAGGAGGTCGCTTAATGCCCTGAAAAGGAACCAGTCGCTCCTGTTCCAAACCACAGCAATTTATCCCTTGATCACGGAGGCCGATTATTGTTTCAAAATCGATTTAGAAGTTACTTTCTCAACCAATTATATGCTCGTAAAAGACCACCTAGTATACATACAATCACTAATCCACATGCAACTAATTTTGACGCGAACTCAATTGCTATATTAATGAATTCCCATTGCATAAAATCTTTATTAATCATCGTTAACAAAATCAACACCATAGCCACTAAAAAACAAGCTCCGATGCACTTCAAAGCTAAGTTTAGTTGGTTATAATTCTTCCAAAAATTATAAGTAAAATACGTCTCGACTCCAAGGAACACTAATATTGGCATCAACTTATGTATGTAATTTAGTTGTTCATAGCTTAAATTATTCCTAATCCATACTTCTGGATTATTCCTAGTAAACAAATTAAGATCGCCAATCTTTGAGAATAAAAACCATATTGGAAGAAAGAAAACTATTGGCATTATTATACGAAAAATTAATTCAAACTTATTTCCGTTATTCCAAATCAACCTAATTGAAGAATCTAGAATTTTGTATCTTGAAACAAAAACAGTAATTGAATTCTCTTTGTAGTAACTGCGCCATAACACTCTAATTTCTTTAGAATACTGTTTTGCTAGCTTCGATAATAAATCTTCACCTTTATCAAGAACCCCTGTAAAGGTGAAAATTAGCCCACCGAGTAAGAGTACCATCTCTATTTGTAATTGCTGGTTAAATGGTTGTGTAAGCTTTTCAGAAATTTGAATAGCAGTTAAACAAACTATACCAAACAAAAGAATAGACCATGCAACAAATTTTCTGTAAAGCCTAAGGACAGGACTTTTACCACCGTAACTGTAAAGAATAACAGTAAAAATCAAGGAAAACGTTGCAGTATAGTATAACGCATTAATTATACTTTTTTCTGTTTTAAGTGATGGACTCAAGAATACAATAACAATGGTTGAAGAAATAATGAAAAGTACTAAAAAAGCTGACAGCAGGAATGCAAAAGCTTTTAAATAATATCTTCTTGGATTCGACATAAGAAATGTTACAAAGAATACATAGACAATTCGCGGCAAGCTAAATGAACGCTCATTGATATTTATTATGGAAATTAACATCATGCAGACGAATATGAAGGAAGGGATTAGAAATAATGTTGTAGATGAGCTTACTATATCTTGATCAATGTATTTCGAAAAAATCAATGTTGCAAATATAGTCGAAAAAAAGCCTGTTACTACTGAAAAAACAATACTATACAGCAAATTAACCAAGAACTTAAATATGTAATGGGCATTTCGTGGCTTTGAAAATCTTGTTAACAAACTGTGAGTCAAAGTTGAAAGTTTCAAAAACACCTTAAAAAATTCGTAACGAATTGACACATATAATTCTCCTCAAAAAATTTTAGTTAACAACTATACAATATAAATTTAGAGATTAATGATAGCTCCTCCTCATATGGTGATTAACGACAAATAACTGTAGTGATGTAATATTGAGTTAACATAAAACTAGATAAAATATATTTAAGTAGAAATACTGTCTGCTTGGCAGGGTCTCTAATTATTCCTATGCACCAATCGTTTAACATTGGTCTACCTTTTACAGACATTAAAAATCCAGTCCTTATACCGACTGGATTCTCATATGGAGGCAAACCTTGGCTACACAAGACCAACAATTGACCGCAGTGTGATGATTGGGATGTTTGGGGCAGTGGCATAACATCTCCTTATTCGAGAGTGTCAATTAAAAGGTGTGACTTTTGAAACCAGAATCTAGAAACTGTGGAGCCACGGTTTGACCTGGAGCCTCGCTGGGCCGGTCTTCTCGCGAAGCGCGACGTGGCCTCAGAGCCTGGGTCCCTCCAGCCGACAGATTTCCAGCCCCGCCCCTCCAACTCAATGTTTATCGCACCTGTGCGCGGGCCGGATAACATATGGTCAACTGCAGCAGGATTTGACCCCAATTCTGTATGCGTCCGGTCCATTTGCGTACCACATTCATCGTGGTTAAATAGAGCATTTTGAGCAGGGAATCATCGGTCAGAAAGATGTTTTTTTCCTTTCGCCACTTTACGCAGCTGACGGTGGTGGTAGCCTTCAATCAAGTGAGTTGGATAGATCAGTTTACGCAGCTTTGCCGAGTACATAACGAAGGTGGACAGTTCGTTCCAATTCTATCGCCACGACTTTACGATTAGCGGATATTTTTGGCCCCATTCCTCTTCAAACCGATCCAGGTCCAGATATGCTGTTTTGGCATTCCCAAGCTCATTAGCAAGCGCGCTGCCCCGCTTCGGGTTCCGTCCTGCAAGTATAATTTCTACATCCTTGTTGATTTTGCGAACATGCTGAGCGATGGCGCTGCCGACAATACCGTATCCTCCGGCGATCAATAAGCGTTGTGTCATTTTGTTTCCCTCCACGATTTAAGTTTGAATTACTGGTATGTAGAGATTATGTTCCATATAATAACATTAGGGAAGAACTCACTTTATTGTGCTATTAGCACCGAATGGTGATATAGGTACCAAAAAGTACCTGTTTTTTTGTAAGACTTCGTCCATCGACAGGAGGTTGATTCATGGAACTGCAACCAAAGAGCAGATACCATCCCTGCGGAAGCTACGCTAGACGTCCTCGGAGGAAAGTGGAAAACACTAATCTTATGTCACTTGGCCTACGGGCCACAGCGAACTAATGAGCTAAAAAAAAGCAATGCCCGGTATTACGCAAAAAGTGTTGACGCAGCAGCTTCGTGAATTGGAAGACGACGGCATTATCTTCAGAACCCTCTACAATGAAGTTCCGCCGAAAGTCGTTTATGAAATGACTGAAATTGGAGAGTCGCTTAAAACGATCCTAGATCAACTGTGCCAGTGGGGAGAAAAATTCATTAGCGGTCAACTTCATCGGGGTTAAACTTAAAGGCGGGTCTGGCTTAAACAAATAAAAGATGACTTCCTGAATTCATAGGAGTCATCTTCTTTTACTGTCCACGGGTACCGAATGTTCTTTTAGAATATGCACGATCGCTTCAAACGAATGCACTCCTACTGCAATGTCTACGACAAACTCAACTGCATATTCACGTTCCATGCGCAGATGATATCCGTTTAAAATTAAAAAGGACTTAGAAACGAGATACGCCGTTCGCTTATTGCCATTGTGAATACAATGGTTTTTCACCAGAGATTCCAGCAATGCTGCGGCCTTATCAAATATGGTTGCGTAAGCATCTTCTCCGAAGATATTTTGCTGGGGCCTATGAACAGCAGATTCCAGCAAGCCGTGATCTTTGATTCCGGACTGCTTCACGTCATTCATTTTTTTCATCATGAAATAGTGGGCTGAGACGACTTCCTCTTTAGTCAAAAAGAGCGTCATCTCATCGGTTCCTCAGGTCTTCAAGAATCCCTTCATCCTCTTCAAATACATCAAAAAAAGCTTCCAGAACTTCAGGACGAACATGATCAGGAAGTTTGTTTTGCCGAGCTTTCTTTACGATTACTTCCCCACGGTCATTTTCTATAAATTCAATTTCATCACCTTGCGAAATATCGAGCTTGGTAGCCAAGCCTTTGGGCAGGCTGACTCCCAAACTATTGCCCATTCTCCCTACTTTCCGGGAATATCGGGTCACATTCGGTTTTTCATTTGTCACTTTAATCACACCATTCATTTGAGGTTCCTCCTATAGTATGATCGTCACGAATAAAGTAATACCTTATTACAGTAATAACTTTATAATGTATGTACATCTTATCAGAATTGAGCGGTACTTTAAAGCCAGTCATAACCAATCTGCGTCTATCACCGCACCGCATTCCAAGCCAGTAAAAAAAGCGACCCTAAGGTGAACAAGTCCCAATCGGGACAAAAATAAACAAATTTCCGTTGACATCATTGGCTATTCCGATAGAATTTAATTATTAATTCCGATAAGATAAATAGAGATTATATTCGTTTGATAATTGACATTGAACAGCAGGGGGTGCCGTGTTGATAGAAATCCGGAACGTCACGAAACAATTCCAATCCCGGGGCCAGAGCGAGCTGTTTACGGCCTTGGACGATGTCAGTTTAACAATCGGCAAAGGCGAATTCGTGTCTTTGCTTGGCCCTTCGGGGTGCGGAAAGTCCACCCTGATGAACCTAGTCGCGGGACTCGAAACAGCGACGGGTTCTGTCGAGGTTGCAGGAAAGCAGGTAACGGGACCCGGACCTGACCGCGTTGTCGTATTTCAGGAGCATGCTCTTTTCCCATGGCTGACCGTTCTGGAGAACGTCGCCTTTGGACTTAAGCAGAAAGGCATCGGCAAAAAGGAGCGGACGGAACTCGCGATGGAGCAAATCAGATCCGTACACCTTAGCAAGTTCGTCGATCGTTATCCCCATGAGTTGTCCGGCGGCATGCGTCAACGTGCGGCCATCGCACGTGCGCTGGCAATGGATCCGGACATTCTGCTGATGGATGAGCCCTTCGCTGCTCTGGACGAACAGACCCGGCTGATTTTGCACCGCGAGCTTGAGGACATCTGGCTACGCACGAAAAAGACCATTCTGTTCGTTACTCATAACATCCGCGAAGCGGTTATGCTCTCCGATCGCGTCGTCGTCATGTCGACCCGCCCGGGAGCGATCAAAAAGGAATTCAAGGTACAGGCCGCAAGGCCCCGTCACAAGGCGGACTCCTTGTTACATCACGTAGAGAATAGCATCATGGAGTGCCTGCGGGACGAACTCGATAAAGTCATCAAGGAGGAAATGGGCGATGAGTACAGCCTTAAGAAGGACGCTGTTCCTGGCGATTCTGATCTTGGCATGGGAAGCGGCATATAGACTGATCGGCTGGCCGTCCTGGAAGTTTCCTTCGGCGCTTCAGACTTTTGAGACGCTGTACAATGGATTCGTTGATGGGAACCTGCTTGAAGCGACCTACCAAAGCATGAAGCGGCTGCTAACCGCGTTTGTCATTTCGATATCCATCGGCACAGTGCTCGGCTTCTTGTTCGCCCGCTATCGGTGGCTGGACGAAACGCTCGGTTTCCTCGTCGTCGCCTTGCAGACGGTGCCAAGCATCGCTTGGCTCCCGTTCGCGATCATCTGGTTCGGCCTCAGCGATACATCGGTTATTTTCATTACCGCGCTAGGAGCTACCTGGACGATGGCCATGTCAAGCCGAACAGGCATCATCAACATCCCTCCTATTTATACAAAAGCAGCTCAGACGCTCGGAACTGGCACGGGATTTCGCATGTTTTTTCAAATCATGGTTCCCGCTTCATTCCCTCATCTGATCACCGGGGTACGGGTGGCGTGGGCGTTCGCTTGGCGCGCGCTGGTCGCCGGCGAGCTGATTGCCAGAGGTGTCGGGCTTGGCCAGAACCTGCAGGCCGGCCGCGATCTTGGCGATACGGCGCTCATCTTGTCAGTCGTTTTCATCATCGGCATTCTCGGAACGATCTCCGACCACTTCTGCTTCAAGAAGCTTGAGGAGAAAATTCTTGTCCGTTATGGCTTAGCCGGCGTCAAAAAATAAATTCAACATACGAAAGAGGTATAGTAGATGAAAAAGCTGATCACCACTCTTGTATCCGTGGTCCTGGCCATGACGGTACTGACCGCCTGCGGCGGTAAAAACAGTGAGGCTCCGAGCGGTTCCGAAGGCTCGTCCAAAGATGCGATCACCGTCCGTCTCGGTGTGTTCAAAAACATTACGCATGCACCGAGTTATGTCGCGCTTGATAAAGGCTACTTCCAGAAAGAGTTTGGAGACAACGTAAAAATCGAAGTTCTTTCGTTTGATAATGGCTCCGAATTTTCCACCGCATTAGCTACAGGCGAAATCGATATCGGCACGGTTGGCCCCGGTCCGTCCACGAACCAATACGTGAAATCGAAAAACTTCCGCGTCGTCTCCGGCTCCAATAACGGCGGCGCCGTGCTCGTTGTAGGCAAGGATTCGGGAATCACCGATGTGAAAGAACTCGTTGGCAAAACGGTCGCGATTCCAACCAAGGGAAGCACAAACGAAATCTCCCTGCGCTTGCTGCTCCAGCAGGCCGGCCTTAAAGTAACGGACGATTCCACGGGCGTACAGATCATCGCTCGCGCGCCTGCCGACACGCTTATTGCGATGCGCCAGAAGGAGATCGACGCGACTCTTATTCCAGAGCCGTGGGGGACTCAAATGGAGCAAGAGGGCATTGGCTCCATTCTCGTCGACTGGAACAAGATTCCGCCAAACAACGGCGACTATCCGCTGTCGATCATGGTTGCGAGCGATAAATTTATTAAAGAGCATCGCGATCTTGTCAAAGCCGCGATTAAGGCTAACCTTCAAGCCATCGACTTCATCGAGAAATCTCCAGACGAAGCCTATGCCTCGATCAACAACCAGCTCAAAGAGCTAACGGGCAAAGCGATGGACGTAGAGCTGATCAAGGCTGCTCTGGCCCGCTGCCACATCACTTCCGATGTCAGCAAGGAAGCAATCGAAGAAATGGCGAAGGTGTCCATCGAAGCCGGTTATATTAAAGATATTACGGTCGACACCCTCGACCTGAGCGAATTCGTCGACTTGTCGATGCTTGAAGAAGTTAAGACAGAGAAATAGGGAGCACCCAATGCAATGAGCAAAAAAATCGTGAACAGCGTAGTTGAACTGATTGGCGACACCCCGGCAGTCCGCATTAATCGTCTCGTGGGCCCGAACGATGCCGAGGTGTACATTAAGCTTGAAATGCTAAACCCGAGCGGCAGTGTGAAGGATCGTGCCGCTTACAACCTGATCGCCCAGGCCGAGCTGGATGGTCGGTTGCAGCCAGGCGCAACGATCATCGAGCCCACAAGCGGCAATACCGGCATAGGCCTCGCGATGAATGCGGCAGCCAAAGGTTATAAGGCAATTCTAATCATGCCGGACAACATGACCAAAGAGCGTATTAACCTGTTGAAGGCTTACGGCGCGGAAGTGGTACTGACACCAGCAGCGGAACGCATGCCTGGCGCGATTCGCAAAGCGCAGGAGCTAAACGCGCAAATTCCGAATAGCTTCATCCCGCAGCAATTCGAGAACAAGGCGAACCCGGACATTCATCGCACGACGACAGCTCTCGAGATTATCGAGCAGATGGAAGGCCGTCTCGACGCCTTTGTCGCTTCCTCGGGAACGGGCGGAACGATTACCGGCACTGGCGAAGTACTGAAGGAGAAGCTGCCGGGCATCCGCATTCTCGTCGTCGAGCCGAAGGGCTCGCCAGTTCTCTCCGGCGGAGAGCCTGGCCCCCACAAGCTCGTCGGCACCAGCCCCGGCTTCGTGCCCGCGATTCTGAACACGAACGTGTACGATGAGATCGTACAGGTTGACGACGAAGATGCGGTGCAGACGACGCGCGATCTCGCTTCCCGCGAAGGCATCCTAGTCGGCCCGTCCGCCGGCGCTACCGTCTGGGCGGCGCTTCAGGAAGCCCGCCGTCTCGGCCCGGGCAAACGGGTGCTGTGCATCGCCGCGGATACGGGCGAACGCTACTTGAGCATGGGGATCTTTTTCTAGACATTTGGTGAGACAGATTATGCAAGTTGTACACTAAGAGGAAAAAGTGAGCATACAGAACGACTGCAGCCGTGCAGATAATGAAGAAGATGGCGTTTCTCCTCCAGAAGAGGGCTAAAGAGGAATAATCCTCCTTAGCCCTCTTCATTTTGGTCTGAATAAAAAGAGAAACCCTACCGTCTTAAAAAAAGACGCGGGTTTCTCGGCACTCTGGTCCGCTTACAGAGCGAACGGACTTTAGGTAGTATAGAGGCGAACCGTGACTATTAAAAGCCACAGCTCGCTGCCACTACTATTCCTTCCAATTTTCAATTCCAGTTTCAAGATGCTCGAAAGAATGCGGAATCGAAGCTTCCATGATGTCTAAATAATTGCTGTGATCTTCCGGAATATCGGTCCATTCCGGTCCAACCTTGATATCCCAAGGTTTACGATCCAGCAGCCCATTAAGGATTCTAATAACCTCTAATCTCGTAATGGATTGATTCGGATTGAAGTTCTTCTCCGTAAAATGCACCAGCACACCTTGCTTCTCGGCCGTTGCGATGGCTTTTTCAGCCCAGTGTCCTGCTACGTCCGTATATGTGCTTTCCTGTGCGGTGTCCCATTGGTACACATTCATGAGGATCTGCGCGAATTCCGCCCGAGTGATTTGTTTCTTCGGTTTGAAAGTCTTGTCGCTGAATCCGACCATCCATTCATTATTGGATGCAGCCGTGATCGCATTCGCAGCCCAATGTTTTGCACTGACATCTGAATACGATGCTTTGTTAGAGCCCGCTGCAGATGTATACAAACGGGACAAGATCGCAGCCATCTCCGACCGGATAATTCCTCGATCCGCTTGGAAAGTATCATCTGGATATCCAACCATGTAAGCACTATGATCGCCTGTTGACTTTACTTTCGGCTTTGTAGAGAAACTGAATTCCACAATCGTGTCTCCGACATGGATGAGGCCGTCCTTAATATAGCTGTCATCCCCAAAACGCTCTTCACGCTTATCGGAACGACTGTCAAAAATGATGTAGCCATTCTTCTCACCTGTAAAGTAGTAATCACCATCTGCGTAAACCATCCAGCCATATTGGCCGCTGGTTGAGCTTATCTGTGGGTTGTGATTTTTGTTCGGCGCAAAATCCGGAAGCTCAGGAAGTTGAACAAGCGTTCCCGGCACTCTGCCTTTGGAACGATTCAGTTCCGTATCCGCCCAATACAATTGCATATTCACTCCTGCAACAGGCTGATTTGTCACCGTATCGAGAATCGTACCATATGGATCGACCAGATCAACCGCCAACTTGGCATTTCCATTGCTATCCACAGTTAGCTTACCGGCAGGACCCGCCAGCTTCTCTCCGTTAGGCGCAAACACGTTCAGCGACAAAGTATATTCGCCGGATGGGAGTTGCGGAAGCGTAAAGCTGCCGTCTTGGCTCATCACAATATTGGGCAGATTCAGCTTTTGGCCGTTTGCTGATATTATTTCGCCGGTTACTTTCAAGTTGTTTCCGACGAGCTTCGTAATGATCTCCTGAACAACTTTGCCACCGTTCGCTTGGTCCGAAACAATGACTTCCGGTTTCATTGTAGGTGCAGGCTGTTGTACACCATCCGTATTTCCTGCAGGCGGAACTTCTACAGGTGGAATTTCTACAGGTGGGATTTCAACAGGCGCGTTTGGTTTGATAGTAACCACATTAGACATACCTGCATATGGACCCGATTCCACGTTTAATCGGAAATAGTAAGTTTCGTTACTCGATAAACCCGCTAACGTTGCACTTGTTGCAACAGCATCCAGCGTCTCCAATGGGCTAACCGGTCTAAAGGTAGTTCCGTCTGTAGATTGTTCTACAACAATGTTCGTTGCCCCCGTTAAAGCAGGGAATTTCAATGTCACTTGTTCAATGCCTGCAACGGCCGACAAAGTGGTGATTGGTTCCGAAGGCGAGGCATCGACCACATTGGACACGCCTGCATATGAACCAGATCCGACGTTTAATCGGAAAGAGTAGGTTTCTCCGTTCGTTAATCCGGTTAAGGTTGCACTTGTTGAAGCAGCATCCAGCGTCTCCACCGGGCTAACCGGAGTAAAGTTTGTTCCATCGGTAGACTGTTCAACAACGATGCTCGTTGCCCCTGTTAAAGCAGGGAAATTCAATGTCACTTGCTGGTTGCCTGCAACGGCCGACAAAGTGGTCAACGATTTTGAAGGCGAGGCATCGACCACATTGGACACGCCTGCATATGGGCCCGATCCGACGTTCAGTCGGAAATAGTAGGTTTCGCCGTTCGTTAATCCGATTACGGTTGCACTAGTTGAAGCAGTATCCAGCGTCTCCACCGGGCTCACTGGAGTAAAGTTTGTTCCATCGGTAGACTGTTCAACAACGATGCTCGTTGCCCCCGTTAGAGCAGGGAAATTCAATGTCACTTGCCCATTGCCTGCAACAGCCGACAAATCGCCTAAAGGAGCTGGATCAGCCGCAATCACATAAACCGTAAATGTCTTCTCGCTAGTAAGCCCGTCTTTGGTGATGGTTGCCGTCAAGGTCACGTAAGTTCCCGATTGAGCGATTACCGGCCTTTTCACGGTTCCATCTGGCGCGATGACCGACGGCTGGTCAGAGGACCAGACGGTGGTTACGCCATCGTCTTGTTGCAGTGTAAGATTGTTTTTCACCGAGTTTTTCGTTTCTCCGAGTTTATACCCGATATCGGTTTTGTCCTCTGCCTTTTCAATGGCCAGAATACCATCTTTATAATCCGAAATGAGTTGGTTCGCGATTCGATCAGCTATTTCTTCAATGATATCAGCACTGGACTTATCGGAATTGACATGCTGACCGCCGTTTGTAATGCCGTCGATAAACGTTTGGTCGATAACCTCATACGTGGCGCTGGTTACTCCAACATATTGTGCGCCGCTGTTATTGAATGACTCCGTCAGTTTAGATTGATTCGTTCCCCCGTCTAATTCTCCGCGAGGGTCATCGTTAATGTTCACGATATAACGCAGCGGGGACGTTCCCCAATTGATTTTATCCGCGGCTACATCCAATGGCTTGCTCGAAGTCGAAAACAACTTCATATTATCAAATGCAAAAATCGAAATAATCCCGCAGCCATGGCCTACATGGCTAACGATCGGACCAAATTCATCTCCGTAAACATTTGGGAGAGTTAAATTCCTAATGATTTGGTCACCATTATCCCACATGTTCAACGTCGTATCCGTTGCTACGACTTTAATGCTGTGGTGAGTGGATGCCCCTTTCACGAAACTTCCGATTTGGGTAACGCCTGGCATGGAACTCAAAGCTCTGCTCTTCTCATTATGTAGTGCGGTTGCGTCCACACCATTGATTTTGTATACTCTGACAGCACCTTGAACATATAAAATCGAATAACCGCTTAATTTTCCGTTGCTGTCTATCTCCGTATTAAATAGAAAACCGCCGCCTTCCATGCTGTGATAATCCACTTTGGATTCATCCATATCGAAGGTGATGATTTTTTTGCCTGAAGGGCTTCCTTGCGTCAGCATGAAATCCTTATAAGCAGGTGAGGTATAACCATAGAAGGTTAACGTGTTGCCTCCATTGGAAATTTGAACATGATTGTAATCAGGGGTTTCAACCATCGGAGTGATAGCTGAAGGTTTAATATACCAGCTGTCATAACCGTTATGCACATAAGTCGTATCCGATACCGTTGTCCGGTCTGCACTCGCGTCCATGATCGACACATACTTAGGATTTACGCCTCCAGCTATCAGCTTAGCTTTAACAGCATCATTCAATTGGCTCTCAAAATTACTAGAATCATAAACACTCGTTCCGGAGTTATAGTAAACCTCTGCTACCGGCGAAAGCGCATATGCCATTGGCATATTCGTAATAATTAATAGCGTTGCCACTATCATCGAGATTATCGTTTTTGTTTTTTTCAACTGTTTCACCCATCCTGTAAGTTTAGTAACCTTGTGAAATCCTACACTGACACTGACCAGTGACCCCTTATCCCCATTAATGAATAAATAAACTGTGCTGCAACACCCTCCAACAAAGCATATTGTAAAAATTGTTAATTCCAACATATCAGAAGCATCTCTCAAATATCTCTCAAATTCGACAACTGTCGACAGGTAGATTTTTGAGAGATCATTACCCTATGATAGTATCCATAGGGGTGTGACTACAGATGAAGAAACTAATTGGTTATCTGGGTGTAATATGCGCCTTAATCGCCATTCTCTATATCATTTTTAGCGACCAGGACACAGGCGCCGTCAAAATCAAAGCCGTAGACGGCGTACTTAACTTGCGAGAGCTCAAGGATTCACCGTTTGTATCGTTAGCTGGCGATTGGAAATTCACCGCCGAAGCTTTTGTATCCCCGACTGACTTTAATAACAAAGCCGAAAATCTGCCCGTACCCGGTGCCTGGGCATCGGATGTCGAGTGGGGCTCCTATCAGTTAATGGTATACCTGCCCGATCACTGGTCAGATGAGCTTGGTCTCCGCGTTCGAAATATTTGGTCCGCCCACACCATTTACGTCGATGGTATACCTCTCTCAAAAATAGGAACAGTGGCAGCAACCAAACAAGCGACAACCCCGGATAATCCTTCCTATGAAGCCTATTTTAAACCGGGCAGCCAACAGCTCCTTATTACCATTCATGCATCCAATTTCTATAACACGAGAGGCGGCATCGTACTGCCGATCGATTTCGGCGACGCCGAGCAGATGAAGGAAGATGTGCAGCGAGATCTTTCCCTGGAGTGGACGGCTACCTTATGGTTGCTGCTGTTCAGCATGTTCCATATGACGATCTACTTGCTGCGAACGAAGGACGAAGCCTTCTTGTACAGTGGACTGCACTTTCTGCTGTTGGCGTTGGTCATCGTCCTGCGAGGAGAGCGGCTATTCATTCGGGAGTTCCCATCGTTTCCCTTTGAACTCTATTTTCGCCTGCAGGATACCGTTACCTTCCTGGCCGCCATCTTGCTCATTGTTTTTATCGTCAAAATGATTCCTTCTATTATGAGTAGAAAGACGATGCATCTTCTTTTTCTGCCGATCCTGGTCTATTCATTCTTAAATGCGGTCCTCCCGGCCAGAAAAATATCGGTTACGCAGTATCCGCTCTTTTATTACTTCGATGCATTAATCCTAGGCATTATTGTTCGCATCTTCTATTTGACGCTAAAAAAGCGAATTAATATAAGTAGAAATGAAGCCGTCATCCTTTTATTGATGCTTCTGTTTTTAGCCGTATTCGCCATAAGCGCTTCATCGGACAGTTTATTTTTTACAGGGCGAAACTACATGAATCGTATTGGATTTATTGGATTTCTCGTGATGATGAATGTTTTTCTTGGCATACGTCTGATGAACCGGGCTGAGGAGTCAGAGCAACTTAGTACCAGACTGCAGAAAGCAAACGATGCTAAGGATGCTTTCTTGAAAGTTACGACTCAGGATTTGCAAAGGCCTCTGCATGATGCCGTCCATCTAGTGGGGGCGATTGCCCGGGAGCCCAGTCGCGAGAAGCAAGCGGAGCAATTGTACTTGGCTGAGCAGCTGATGGGGAACATGGTGTATTTGCTGAGAGATCTGCATGATTTTACCCGCATTCGATTTGATGATTACGCGATTCAGCTTAAATCCACCAATCTTCGGATGGTCATCCTCCATGTCATTCAGCTGATGCAGTTTACCTTCACGAAGAAGAAGATCGTAATCAACGAACAAATTCCGAAACAGCTTTACGTATGGGCAGATGAGCAGCGCTTGACGCAGGTATTTATCCGAATTATGACAGAAATCTCTCACGATACCGCAGAAGACCGACTGACCATTGAATCTATGCAGGTCGGCACGGATGTCCTGCTTCGAGTGACTTCTGCCGGTGAATCTTCAGCGAATCGGGATCGCCCGCATTCTTCGGGGCTGATGATGACGGAAGAACTCATTCAACAGATGAACGGAAGCATCACATATGAACATTTGCAAGGCGAACTTCGCTTTACGGTCACACTAGCGTTTAGCGAATTTAAAGATCCAGTTACAGTAACGGAGCATGAATATAACCTACAATCTGTGGTGCATGTGGAAGATCGGGCGTTAGGAACGCTCTTGATTGTCGATGATGACGCGATGCATGCGGAAGTCATGAGAGACATGCTGGGGGATACCTACACGGTGCGAATCGCTTATACGGCTCAAGAAGCGCTTGAGTATTATAGCAATCATCCGGAAGTCGCGATGATGATCGTAGATGATATCATTCCTGGGGACATGAATAGTTTGGAATTGCTTCGGCAAATCCGTAACCAGGCATCCTTAATGGACCTGCCGATCTTAATGATGATTTCTTCCGAATATCCCAGACATATTGAGATGATTTTCGCTGCTGGCGCTAATGATTATTTACTGAAGCCTTTTCCCAAAGAGACCTTGATGGCTCGCTTGAATGCCACAGAACAAACGAAGCAGTCTATGCTGAAAGCGATTGAGTATGAAATGGCCTTTCTGCAAACCCAAATCAAACCGCATTTTCTCTATAACGCACTTAGCAACATTATTGCCTTTTGCTATACGGATGGAGAGCGTGCAGCTCATCTGCTAACGATGCTCAGTTCTTTCTTGCGTTATATATTCGAGACGAGCCGGGACGGACAATTCTCTACCCTCCAGAAGGAAATGGAAATTATCGAGGCCTATGTAGAGGTGGAAAAGGCTAGATTTGGCGAGCGGTTAACCTTTGCTAGTGACATCGATCCGTCCATTGCCGTGGAGCAGGTTCTGATTCCTAGCCTGCTCCTGCAGCCTTTAGTCGAGAATGCGATTCGCCACGGCCTATTCGACAAGGAAGGTCCAGGTCATGTTCAGGTCACTGTTTCCTTGCGCGAATCCTTTTTAAACATATCCGTCGCCGATGATGGCGTAGGCATGTCTGCCATGCAGTGCGCTCAATTAATGAGGGGAGCGAATGCCAAGGCCGGAATCGGCTTTACGAATGTTCGTCGGCGCGTCCATGATCTCACCCAAGGAAGCCTGGAGATTAACTCGTCGCCGGGCAATGGAACAACCATTCAAATCATGATTCCCATGAAGGAGGGACAAGAGTAATGTGGAAGATCATCATCGTGGAGGATGAAAAACCAATTCTAGGCCTGCATGCCAGATTGCTTGAAACGTATGGCCCCTTTCAAGTTGTAGGCTGCTTCGAATCGCCGTTTGATGCGCTGCAGGAAATACCGAAGCTGGAATTGGATGCACTCGTGCTCGACATTGAAATGCCAAGAATGACGGGGCTTCAGCTTGCTCAGAACTTAGTGGAGAACGGTATTGATGTACCTGTAATTTTCACGACCGCTCACCAACAATATGCCGTACAAGCCTTTCGCGTGCAAGCCCTGGATTATCTCTTGAAACCGTTGACCATAAATATAGTGAAGCAGCTTGATGAACGCCTCCAGAAGTATTATGGACAGAAACCAAAGCTGGCCCATAAGAAGGAACTCGATGTTCAGTTATATGGAGAAGCATCCGTTATGAAAGGAGAGCAGCTTGTGAAATGGCCTACCCGCATAACGGAGGAGTTGTTTTACTATTTGCTCCTCCATGAAAATAAATTATGTCAAAAGTGGAGAATTATCGATGACCTCTGGGCAAACGTGGATGAAAAACGAGCGCTTTCTAATTTGTATAATACAATTTATCGGATGCGTCAGCTGTTTATGGAGCTTGATATTCCCATTGTCATCGAACGAATGAATGATGGTTATATTATGAATACGAACAGCAGCATCGTAATGAAACCGAAAGAGAGGCCGGATGCCCCTCTGCTGGGATCTAAAGGATATCTTTGGGCTTATGGTTGGGAATTTGGATGGTAAAGCAAAAAACCACAACCGGAATCGGTTGTGGTTTTTCATACGATGCCTCATATGAAAGGAAGTTAGGGGAGATTTCAGCTACGATCCGGATTCATCATCCTCATCGAAGAAATCTCCGTATTGATCAGGCGCTTTTCCTTTCGAATCTAGGAGAGCAGGGAGCTTCATTCCTCTCAAGTCCCCATCTTCTAAATATTGAACGATGAATCTCCACTCATCACCATAGTCGAATAACAGCAACATCTTCTGTTTGGGTGTATGGAATACCTTACTAACCTTCGCGTTCTTCACACCTGGGAAATTCATCTTTTCGCCCATATCGGCAAATAGCTCGTATCCTTCCTCCGACCGGGTCCAGTTTTTTAGTTCAATCCTTCCGCGGCGCGACGTCAGCCGCCTTGTTCTTGGGCGGTCTGCCTCTGCGCGGCTTAATTGCCGCATCGGCAGTACTACTGCCTGCACGAGTTCTCGTCGGTTCCTTGTCCATGTCCAGATTCAAATCAATGCCGAATGTGCCCGCCAAGTCGCCATCCTCCATCACTCTGCGGCCGCGCCGTCCGTCTTTGCCCAGCATCGTTTTCGATTGCTCGGCAAGTGAGGCCGTAATCAGCTCGTCCATCTTGACCATGCGCAACTCAAAGAACAATGCAGCATTATCGTCGAATCTTGCGCCAATCCCATACAGCACAGCGGCTACATGTTTACACATCACTGCATAGTCAGGACAACTGCACGAGAATTGAATGTCCTTGGGTGAAGGAAACAAACCTGAACTTTTCATTATGAATAGATCAGATAAGCCCTTCGGAAACTTGCCAGCAGCCAGTTCTTGCAGCGAGTTGATTTTACCTGAGCACTCCTTCACTATACTGTTCCACATCTCATTCGAAAGCGGAGTTACCTTGACCTCAATTTTATAAGGTTTCGACGAGCTGCCTTGCACAAGCGCCGCTACCTTGCCTTGTGCAACTTGAAGATCAAGCACCGCACCATGCCTGACATAGCTGCGCCCCCGATCAATCCGATTGCTGTAATCCGCATAGCTTTCCAGATTCGAGCACCATGCCTTGCCCCACCAGGTTGCCGCAATCGTGCGTCCAGAAATAACGATCGGCCAAACCTTGTTATCTTTTTTTTTCAGCTTTTCTACCGCAGCTGCCGCCCGACGTTTCTTCTCCGCCACTGGAACATACTCTGGAAAGTCATTGTAGAACGCCATCGTCCCACCTCCCTGTTACGATAGTCGCATCAGATCCAGCAACTGTCCGTTATCCATCTCCGTTATCCAGCTCTCCTGAATGTCGGGTACAATCTCATTGGACAATCGAAGCTTATCCGTAATGATTTGGTCGATCTTTTCCTCCACAGTGCCTTGCGTAATAAATTTGTGGACGATTACATTCTTCTGTTGGCCGATGCGGAAAGCGCGATCCGTCGCCTGATTTTCCACTGCGGGATTCCACCATCTGTCAAAATGTATAACATGATTGGCCGCTGTCAAATTCAGTCCCACGCCGCCCGCTTTAATAGAAAGCACCATAAACGGCACATAGTCCGTGCCCTGAAAAACGTCCACAAGCTCTTTCCGTTTGCTCACCTGCGTCTCGCCATGCAGAACGAGCCCTTTATGCTGAAAAATCGGCTCCAAAAACGCTCGCAGCGATTCCGTAATCTCCTTGAATTGTGTAAAAATAAGCACACGTTCCCGCTTCTCATAAATCGTTTCGCATATTTCACGCAGACGCGCATACTTCCCGCTATCCTGTTCGGCATAAACCTGCTGCCCCAAATACTGATCCGGGTGATTGCAGATTTGCTTGAATTTCATGAGCGCCGCCAGCACCAGTCCCTTGCGCCCAATGCCGTCCTCTGTCGATTCCAGCTTTGCTTGTAATTCCTTGACCAGCTTATTATAAAGCACCACTTGCTTCTTCGTAAGCGTGGCATACGTTTTCATCTCGATTTTGTCCGGCAGGTCCGTGATGATCGCACGATCGGTCTTCAGACGCCTTAAAATAAACGGACTAACCACCTGCCGCAGTCGCATGTAGCCCTCCACCGATTCACGCAGTTTACGCGTAAAGGAGGTAAACTCCTTCGCCGTGCCAAGCAGCCCCTTGTTCAGAAAATCGAACAATGACCACAAATCGCCCAGCCTGTTTTCGATCGGCGTGCCGGTCATCGCTACTTTGAAGGAGGCATTCATTTGCTTCACCAGCTTTGTCTGCTTCGTTCCCGGATTTTTAATAGCCTGAGCTTCATCAAGAATGAGGGAATCCCAATGGTGCTGCTGCAGCCATTCATATTTGGCAAGCATCCCATAGGTCGTAATGACGAGCCTAATATCCTCTGCAAGCGCGTCCGCCTCCTGAATATTTTTATTTACGGATGGGTGACAAACATAATAGTGCAGCGACGGCGCAAACTTGTTCAGCTCGCTCATCCAGTTGCCGATTAGTGAAGCCGGCACAACGAGCAGCGCGCTCTCCTTATTTTGCATACGGATGTGGTTGAGCAACGCAATAATTTGTACCGTTTTGCCCAGACCCATATCGTCAGCGAGACAAGCGCCAAGGCCCAGCGTCTTCATCAAATGAAGCCAACTGACACCCCTTGTCTGATAAGTACGGAGATCGGCTCGAAAATCGTCTCCAGCTAACACCAGCGCCTCAATCCGTTCAGGCTGACGCAGCTCACTCATGACCGATTCCAGCCATTCCCCGTTCGTCACCTCAACCTCTACCTCTACCTTATCTGGATCAACCTGTAACGTACGCTCCGATTGCAAATGAAGCTGCATCGCCTCCACAATGCTGATCCCAGAACCTCCGGCTGCTTTGGAGGCTTGCTCGTAAGCATCGAGCGCCTGCTGCAACCGTTTGTGGTTAACCTCTACCCACTTCCCCTTAATGAGAGCCAGCCCTTCTTGCTCTGCAAGTAATTGCCTGAGCTCATCCGTCGTAAGAACTTCGCCGCCGAGCCACAGCTCGGCTTGAAAGCTGAGCAACGCCTCCGTATTCAAGCGGGAAGGCTCGCGATCACCCACACTGACGTTCAGCTTGAGCGAGTTCGACTTGCTTCGCCACCATTTGGGAATCCGGCACATGATGCCAGCTTCCTCATATTGAATCACTTCACGCAGAAACATATACGCTTCCTCGGCTGTTAGACCAATCGGATAAAATAAATCGCCTGAATCGACCAATTCACGGATCAAATCACTGCTTTCCGCCGCGTAATGAACGGTAGACAGCAGTTCGAGAAGCTTGCTGCTATTCTCGCCATATTCCACAAGCGCCTGTTTCAGCGGCAAATGGCGCGTCTTGCCCTCCGCCTGTTCCTCCGAGGCATACGTGGATAGAAATGAAAAGGGATATTCACTCCCCTCCTTGCTCTCTACCAGATGAAAATAAACACGGCCAGTTGGCTGCACATCAGGACAGTTCGTCGCAAACCACTGGGACACAGTACCGCTATATTGATTCAGACTTGATGCCAGCCCGCGATGCAAGCCGTTCCAAATCTCTTCAATAAATCCCCTGTTTAAGTATTCGCCTCCGACAAAAAACGGCGCTCCTGTCAGCCATCGTTCTACATCCTCATCCTCTAGCGGAATCGTCGCATCTAACCGTAAGCGCTCAATTTCGGGATACCGCGCAACTCCCTTAATGAATGCCGCCCCAATACGCCGCAAAAAACGAAGCGATTCAGATCGTTGATCCGAAAGCTGCGTCAAGGCAAGCTCCAGTAAAAAATCATCCGGGCGTTGGCGGTACAGCTTATACAGAGAATTCTGAAGCATCAATTCAGCGGTATCTGCCTCCGTCTGTAAATCTCCGCCCTCCCAATCCAACTCGTATCGCTGATCCGGCAACAGAACAACAATAAGCTGGCGCTGATTGACACTTGCTATATTCGGTTGTTGAAGCATATTGCAATTGCCCCCTCCAACTCGTCATTTATGGACATTATATCATAATCAAAAGAGCCACCAACCAGATAACTGGATGATGGCTCTTTTGATTACATATGGAGGCGAACCGTGGCTGTTCAAAACCACAATTCGCCGCTGCGTGATGCTCAGAATGTTCTGGGAATTATCTTAGGTTTAGCATATTTCACTTTGATGGACACTCCGAATTTGGACAATAAATCTCAGTTTCATATTCAGTCTTTGAACGTATTACTTTTTTATGCGATAACTCAACTTTATATCTTTCTATCATCCCTTGTCCACATGCACATTTTGAACTTGAAATAAGTTCTGTACTATCAATTTCCCAACTGCTCCCCATTTTTATCACTCCTGTTTATAAATTATGATACTTTTGCATACTCCTTTAGACCTATATTGATCAACTTACCTCATGGTGACTGCAGAATTATCAAAACGCGATCAATGTGAGCCATTGCTTTAATTGACCAATGATTCCTCCAAACAAGAATTCAAATCCTCAAAGTAGGCCCTGTTCATATAGTTATGGCTTTATAAGGACAAGGGCTCATGTTTCCGATTATTGAATCCACAATTTTCTATTTTGTGATACTGCGGTTGTTTGGTGAGGTTGCTTGAGACTTGAAATGGTGTAGTGCTGCTAAAATAATTTATCCATAGGAAAGTCCTTAGAATAATAATCTTGATGAATTACTAAGTGATCATCAGGTATACCAAATTCGAATGAGAATTTTTCCTTTATTCTGTGCGGATTGGGATCAACAATCGTAATTCGAGGTACAGTTTTCCTTTTCATAAAAGCATTTTTAAACAAATGATTGCTTTGAATATCCGTGACTGGAAAGGAATATCCAATAATAATAATCTCACTCGCTTCAGTCAAACAAAGTTCTGCTTCTCTCCATAACTCCTTAAACAAGTCGCCATACATGTCGTAGGTTTTATGCTTAACAGGTGGGATAATTAAAGGCATTGAAGTAAGTCCAGACTTCCCAGCAGTGCCTTCAGGCATATGAGGAAATCTTGGGGTTAATCTAACGAACACTTGATCTTCTGGAGCTGGCTTTCCTGGGTCCGGTATATTCGGTGGGTAATATCCATAGGAGTACGGTTCGTAATTACTCATATATCTACCATTATGTGTATCGTAAGGATCAATAGTAGATTCAAAAATATAAAAAGTTTCAGGGCCAGCTGACTGAGTCATTGTTATCTTCTCATTTTCAATCGTAGTTGCACTACTTAGCCAGTTGGTAGAACCGTGTAGTTTAATAAGCTTAGGATAGTCAGTTTTTTGTGGGATTGAAGCAGGTTCCCATGCATTTCTATAGATCATTTTAGGCGTTACAAAATACCCAGCATCCGGAGTCCATTCCGTAGTTTCTGCTAATGCTCGATCCATAAGTGTATCCCAATTGAAAGTAACAATAACATCATCCTTTTTCAAAAGCTTAGCTAAATTTATGTGTGGTTCAGACACAGGCCCATTTTGTATTTCATTAATAACAGAAGTAAATAGAAACACCAATTGATTATAAGACTTAAAGGATTCCCTAAGGCTGACAAAGTCTTGTGAATCATTAAAAGCATGAAGTAACTTTTCCTCAATCTCAGAATGTAAAACTTCAATGTCTGTACTATAATTCACAAAATCTTCTGGTTTCATCTTGTGGTGTTGGTTCAAGTAATTAATAATCTCTCCTACCAAAACCCATGGATTTTGACTTATTTCTAACTTGTTGTAAGTTTTAAAAAAATCAATTGCAACGGGCATTCTAATCTTTGTTGGGGAACCATCATAAGCTTTTGATGCGCCAGCTCCCAGAATGATAGCTTTCATTCTTCCAATTCTCCTTTGGTCTAGTTTTAGCTCTAAGATACGAATATGCTACTCTCACTCCAATGCTATTCTCACCCAATCTGATTGGAAGCATGATGAAACCATGTCCAACAATACTGGTCCTGGTTTATATGAACAAGGGTTGGATTTACAGAGCCATGGCTCTGTAAATCCATAATTCGCCGCCGCGTGATGCTGAGGGTTTTTGAGAAGGTGTCTTAATAAACATCTTCCATTGGATGTGTTAACCTCTAGGAAACGTGATAAGTATCAAACACACCATTAAACCCACAAGATTTAATAATACTTTCGTATTGCTTACGTAGTGCAATATCATCAAAGTCATTTAGATACCAAGTAACGTTTGCATTCGATAACCTGCGACAAATCTCCGTTATGTATATTTTATCAACCTCCGAGAAAGAAAATCCAAAAGAATATACTCTATCAACAGATATTGTTCCAATACTATTAAAGAAATCCTGGTTCCCTTTAATAGCTTCGGTTGTGTTCTTTCTTAATTTTTCTAGCATATCCTGTAGTGCATTCTCAGAACCAACATGGCGACCCATATATTCTTCTGTATAATCAGTATCGTTTCCATGCCCGAACAATAATTTGCCCCCTTGCTTCCCGTGAATGTGACAAACATTCTTTGCTTCGTATAGCGCCTCTAAAGTAGCAGTGTAATTGAAAGTTAGGAAAAGATCTTTACTATTATCAATCAGCTTTTCAAAATCACCCTTGGGAGATACTTCATCAATATCAATTGTATTAATCCATTCAGCAAAATAATCGGTAATCTCCAATACTGCTCCAACGAGATTGTTTGATAGGTCTTCATTTCTGTAAACTGTGTGCCACTCGTTATCATCATCGTCGTCATAGTTATCGAGGTATTCATTTAAATCTAAATAACCAAGTGATGTTTCGAGATCGGACCATTTTTCACCTTCCGGCTCGGCATTGGTAACGACCGCTATCAAGAAACCTACTACATCAATATCACCATAACTCATATCACCATCGGGCATCATTTGAGCTTCGGGTACACATCCATCGAATAAAGCATCAGGATACTCCTCCTTAAGATATTGATGGAAGTCTTCATAAGATGTTTGCATACCATGAGCTAAATCAAATCCATTACCAATAATATATAAATTCGCCATTTGAATCACCCCTTTACCCAATTATACAAAACACAATTAACTAAGTCAATATAACTTAGTTAATTGTGTTTTGTATAATCCAATTTAAAATGAGTTGTAAATGGATAGACTGAGTTCGAGTTCCTCGTCTCTAAATTGATAGAGTTGCGTTTTGGGTCCGGCATACCTTTGTTCCTTCTTATTAAGAACCTCTAAAAGACCCTGTCTTCCCTTAGTTGAAAGAAGTTTTTTGGAGAAGTTTGTTTCGTCAACCTGAAATTCAGGCACAGTATCCCTCAATAGTCGATGTAACTCTCGGAGAGTAAATCCTGTTTCATCTAAAAAATGCCTTGCTATTGTCTTTGTTAATAATTCAGTATGCATTCGTTTAATAGCGCAACGGAGTATATCCTCATGGTCAAATGCTAATCCTAATTCAAGTGCTTCATCTAAGGTAAAAAGTTTTGCTTCCATAGCATCTGTACTCGCTTCTAGATCCTTAAATACTACCTCCCTAAACACATCAGTCCCGTTTTGAACAGTTACAAAAACTTCTGGTCTTACTAATGCAAAATATGCAACAGATGGTATCCATCCCCTTGGGTCTCTACCTTCGTAGTAGAATGTCTTTAGCTGATCGAGTTTAAAGTCCTTGACAATACCGGTCTCCTCTTTTAACTCCCTTTCTGCCGCTGCATCTAAAGTTTCATCTACCTTAGAAAATCCTCCCGGTAATGCCCACCTTCCCTCGTATGTTTCTTCCTTCCGACGAATTAGCAAAATATACGGCTTGAAAGTCGGCATATGTGGGCGTTTTTTGTGCTCAAACATAGGAATTACCGTAAAAACACAAATATCTACCGGTAACCCATCAGGTGTCTGAAAAGCCCCAACAGATTCTTCAGCTCCTGGCAATAAACGTATTTCACCATTGGAGTAGTGGGCGTAAACTGAAATGTTATTCTGAGATCCAACAACTAATTCACTAACAACACAAGAAGTTTCATCAGAGTTCAATCTCTTATAAAACTGTCCATTTAGGTGAACCTCATATGCTAAAGCTTGTGGATCAGCTAAATCAGTCCAATTTACTCGTATGGGCTTTGTTAAAAGTTGCTCTATATTCAGCTTACTCAACAATCTACACCCCTTCATATTATAAAGTTATTTTAACTAAGTCATTATATCATATAATTAGAAACACTGTTCTCCCAAAATGACTACCGGACTTTCTAAACCAGCAACTCAAATCGACTGCCCATACATTTTCTTGTCATCTCAGTAACCAATCTAAAGCCATAAGAAATGTGCCCAACATCTTCAATAACAGGCAAAGCTACTGAAGTACAAGAAAAGTACCGCCAAAAGCGTCACCTAGACGAAATTGGCGGTACCTCTAAAAAATGTTTTAACCACAAGCGGACTGAAACCTTGCCCAACATTAACAATGGTGGTTTTGCATGAACAATGGTTCCGATAAACGAGGGGATTTGAACCCCTGTCCGAAGGCAACGGCACACAGGCATCTACGGGTGTAATCGTGGTTTTAATGTCACCTGATCATATATAAGCAATCAGAGCGTTTCTTGACCAGGCAGGTAATGACTCCATACAATAGGTCAGCTTTCCCTCCATGATTTCAGCCACAATGGAAGGCACGAATGTATTATCAATGATAACGACATGATCCGCGATAGATAGAGCAGGATTAAGGTTTTTTAAAGATTGACCATAACGAAAACGAATATCCTTTTCTGCAATCCAATGTCCACCCTGCTCGACCCGAGAAGCTACACGGTCTATATGCATTTGGACATCTTGGAGGCCGATGTAGTACATGGCAATCTGATATCCGGTTTCTTTTGCAAGTTGCATATGCTTCAGAACAAAAGTGCCTGATAAGGTCGTCTCAACGGCAAAATGTTCGCCTCTTTTAATGAGAGAACGGATTCTTTTTACCGCTTCCCTTCCCGCAGATAGATCAGCACTGCGTGGGTCATCCGGTTTTAGTTCCCGTGCAATCTGGTCAGGATCAACCAATTCACCGAGCCAATTCCTCATTTGCAAGCTGATCGTGCTCTTGCCAGCCCCGTTAGTACCTGCAAAAACCGTCATAATAGGTCGGGTATTATTCACTATATTCTAACTCCCGCCGATTGCCGGTTGCATCAAAAAAGATCTCAAATTTGTTCCCATCTGCATCTTCCCGGATACGTTTATTGTTTTTTATATAGTAAATGGAAGCACCTGATGCTTTGGCTTGCAGACGGGCATATTGATTTGCTTTATTCAATATTTCCTGGAGCTGTTCTCGATTGGACAACATCTTGATCCCTCCAACTGCGTCATATACGGACATTATATCATAATCAAAAGAGCCACCAACCAGATAATAAACTGTGACCCGTAAGATGGACACTTTGAAAAACAGCGGCCTTCTTGCCGGTCGCAGTTCAGCCGTCGGGGGTTCAGGTCTCTTACGGCTTTATTTTCATGAACAAACATTAAATAGTCTTACTGATTTCATTAATGGGCGGCAGACTATTTAAACGATCGATCAGTTGCCTAAGGCTTGTTATGTTTGCAGCATACTGCCGGACATCCTCACCAAGCAGTTTGTCGACCTGTTCTCTTGTGAACGTAAAGCTATACGTTGCGCTTTCATATTGACCTGTGTTGTCATCCATCGAGGTGGTAATGCTATCGACATTATCAATCAGGCTTAAGAGCAGAATGGAATTACGCAAAAAAAATTCACCACTTATTGCACCGTCTTTTTTCACATAAGTAGAGTCATTCATTATATAGTTGATGGTCAATCCATAAGGCTGAGCCTTCGTTTGGAGTTCAATCCCTTTACCTTCAAAACCTATTGGCTTGGGCATTGCACGGATAAGACCGTCTACCTTTGCTGGGTTACCCACATAAAGTGTTTTGTTCTCCATAAGCTTATCCATATTAAATCCGGAATAGGATGGCTGCGATAATTGCTGTAAAGGCTTAGGATTGGCTGTACACCCTACAACCAAGGCTGCAATAACGAGCATAGAGCCTGCGACTATCCAAGTAGGAGGTTGACGATAAGAGAGAATATTTTTAATTCTTGCCTTAATATTACTCTCTCCAAAGGCAAGTGGACTACCGGTTAATAACCCGCTTCTGCTTACTGAAAGAGAAAGCAAGGAGTTTGAATAGCTTCCTTTAATCTGGTGGCCCATCTTGCTCACGACACGCTCATCGCAGGACATTTCCATATCTTTACTCACGAGCGCATAAGACAGCCACATAAGCGGATTAAACCAATGGACGATAAGTATCATAAACGCAAAAGGTTTTATCAGATGATCTCGTCTCATGATATGCGTTTGCTCATGCAGTAAAATGTAAGACAGCTCATGCTCACTTATGCTGGTCGGAATGTATATTTTCGGCTTCAAAAAACCGCAAACAAAGGGTGTGGCTATCTGGTCAGTCTCAAAGATATTATCTTTGACGAGGGTTGCCGTTCGGACACTAGCCAGTATTTTTAAGTACGAAATGACGCTGTAAAGAAAGAGAATGGCTGCGCCTGTTATCCAGATTATACTTCCGATCCACATGATGTTTTGCATAGGATTTGCGCTTGCCATCGGGTTAGCAGCTGGAAGTGATGAATTTACCAAACGGCTTATCCCACTAATTCCATGTCCATAACAGGATTTAGCTGCATCCCAATATCCTGTGGCACAAATTCCATGAAACCTGTGCCAGCTTTGGCCTGGGGCTGCACCAGTCGTAATATACTGAAGCTTGAAGTCAGGCCTGTTGATTAACCACTAAATGGTAGAAAAAAAGTCGCCAACTCGGTAAAATGTTTGTACCCCTACAAACAACCGAAAGGTGGCGACTCCATGAAAAAGTCTACCATGATTCCATCTATCCTTCAAACTGTATTGACCCCCGATGAAGTCGAGCTTGTGGTCCAAGCTGTCGGCTATGTGGACAACGCCCGGAAATTCACGGTCTATGATTTGTTCTTGTATTGGAGTGTTGCCGCCAGTGAAGAATGGCCCAGCTATCGTTTCGGAGCGGATCATGCGGCCAGCAGCGGTTTGCGCCCCGTGCACTACTCTTCTTTTTCCGGCACAGCAGCTGATGTACCGTTTGCGGTATTTAAGGAAATTTTTCATCTCATCGTCCGCAAATGCAACCGAGAAACACGGCGGAAACTGGCCTTCCCTAAAGAATTGCTGCTGATCGACTCTACGACCATGACGGTGGGAAAAACACGCTTGCCATGGGCGCCTTACCACGGAGAACGTGCTGCGGTAAAGTTGCATGTAGCCTTGCAGGCTCAAACGATGCAACCCCTTCAAGTGACCGAGACGGTTGGCTCTAAGCACGATGGGCCGGTGTGCGAATCGCTAGAAAACACAGCCTTTATTATGGTTATGGATCGAGCTTATGGGAAATTGGAGCGTTTGGATCGCTATAAACAAGAGGGGCAATCCTTCGTGATTCGATTGCGCGACAATGTTCATGTGGAAAAGCCCCGTGCACTACGACGTGAAGCTGCCGATGGTTCTTCTGTCATTCGCGACATCACCTGTCAACTAGGTACGCCTCAATGTCGTACGGAGAACCGTCATCGTGTGGTTATCTTTCGTGATTTTGAGGGAAGAGAAATCCGCGTTGTGACCGATTTGATGACCGTAACGGCTGAACAAATCGCGTTGATGTACAAAGCTCGTTGGCAGATTGAGGTTTTCTTTCGCTGGATCAAACAGCATTTGAACATTCCGACTCTATTTGGTACGACAGAAAACGTCGTCTATGGCCAGCTGTTCTGCGCGCTGATCGTCTTTGTACTGCTCAAATGGTTGTTCGACGGTGCAACGCAAACGCTGCCTCGACATGCGAGGCTTTCTTTTGTCCGTTTCACTCGCTTGCTCCTTTTAAATGCTTTGCCGGTTGAATGGACGATACGCCTGCGCCGATTGATAGACGGGGGCCTTATTTTAGATACATATTCTGGTTAATCAACAGGTCTGCTGCAAACTAATTTTATTATATAAATCCAGTTCAGTATCTTCAGTTTTAACTGAAACTACTACTGAAAAAGATACTGTTTGATTCGGATTTTCTGTAGCTCCCCACCAACCACCTGTTGGATAAACAGCTAGTTTTTTTCTGGACGCTAACTCAACTGCTAGCCCACTCCAACCATCCGATTGAACAGTTCCTCGACTACGTGCCTGTTTCCCAATCTTCCAGTATTTTGAAGATTCAAACCTACTTTCTCCTTCTTCTCTCTCAGCGTGATTGATTCTCTTAATAAACTGTTCAGTCGTTTCATCTGCACGTTGTAAATCCCATTCAAGTCCCATTCCTTCATAAGCTCTAAGCACATTTTTGGGATTAGGCTCTGAAAAATTAGAAAGAGAAACACGTAGTTCAACTGGAAGTTCACCCAGTTGGTTTAAATCGTCTTCAGGCCACGGTAGATCAAAGAGAATAATATCCCTCTTCCACTCACTCCACTTCATTCTACCACGCTTACCCATAATACGTTCTCTATAATATGGTCGTAGACTACCTTCCGATATTAATGTAACAGCAAATTTTGCACTTCTGCAAGCAGCATATACATTAGGAGTTCCGTATCCGCACGCCCGAAAAAGATCTTTTTTATTCGGAAATTGGGCCTTCATTGCATCTGTCCAATCCGCTGAATGAATCAATAGTGCTCTAACAGTCGTCGGTTTTAGTTCAGGATTAGCTTCCCATATCTGAGCGAGGATTCTAGAAGCTTCCTATTAAGCCCCCTAATCGTATTTGAGTCTAGCACATCAAAAGGTATATGCTAGAAACAGAAGCGATGGAGGGGATTTTTTTATGCAACGCAGACGATTCACTATTGAGATGAAGAATCAGATTATCAAGGAGGCTAAAGAGGTCGGAAACGCGTCCCAAGTAGCCCGTCGACATAGCATTGACCCCAAGGTGTTGTACCGGTGGATGAAGGCTGCGGAGCACACGGACTGGAAACAGACAGATCCGACGACCAAAGTAGTTGCAGCCTATACGCCTTCTCCAAAGGAGTTCCGGTCGATGGAGGGGGAGAATCGTCAGCTGAAGGAACTGCTAGGCGAAAAGGACCTTGAAATTGCAGTTTTGCGAGACTTACAAAAAAAGCATGACCCAGCTTATCGGACAAGATTGAGATAGCCGACAAGTGGATACAGCTGGGATACGCGGTTAGCCGCATTCTTAAGATTGTCGGTGTAAGCGAACAGATCTACTACCACCGCAAGAAGCGTGCCGTACAAGCGCAGATGCAGGAAGAGACCATCGTGAAGAAGGCAGCTGCAGGGCGCCCAGTACCTGGTCAGTCAAAGACCGCGACAGGTGTGCTCATTAGCGATGAGCAGATCTCAGAGTGGCTCTCTGAGGCGGTGAGCGACGAGGAGAACCGCGTATACGGCTACAGAAAGCTCACGCTCTTGTTGCGAAAAACCTATCAATTAGTGATCAACAAGAAGAAAGTGTACCGATTGTTGAAGGCCATGGATCTGCTGCATCCACAGCGACGTAAGCAAGCTTCTTTCCCGCGCAAAATTGCGTGCAACCGAACGATTACCGCATCGAATGAACTTTGGGAAATGGACATCAAATATGGTTATATCGCGGGGGAGCAGCGCTTTTTCTTCCTCCTGTGCGTCCTTGACGTGCTCGACCGCGGGGTTATCGATTATCATTTCGGGCTGTCCTGTGAAGGCAAGCATGCGGCGGCGCTCATCGGGCGTGCTCTGTGGAAAAGAAAACTCTTAAGCAAAGAAAATCGACCTGTGATTCGAACGGATAACGGTCCACAATTTATAAGCAAGGTGTTCGGCGAAGCCTGTTAGACACATCGTACGGTCCATGAGCGGATTCCGCCGAAGACTCCGAATAAAAACGCGCACATTGAGTCGTTTCACAGTGTGTTGGAGGCAGAGTGTCTGCGGTCCCACGAGTTCATGAGCTATCAAGACGCGCATGAAGAAGTGACGAAATACATCAAATTCTATAACGAACGTCGGATGCATGGCAGCCTCTATGATCTGGCACCGGAGCAATACCGTGTAGCAGCGGCAGCTGGTGAAGTGAAGGCATTGGTCGTGAAGGTCTGAGCAAAATCAAGCAATACGGAGAAGCGCGTAGGTTTAGTGTGCTAGACTCAAGAATTGAGGGGTTTTCCCGCTTTAATATTGAAGATCATCGGGGCCATTATTCAAGTTACTAGCATCGTCTACACGATCACAGCCATTGCCAAGAAAAGAAGAGTTCACATCTGGATCGGCATTGCTTTGTTCGTTGTCGCATTCCTGTTGCTAAATCAGGCAACACAAATGGAAGATCGGCTTCGCGGTGGATATTAAACCTGAGGGTTCGAAATACATTAAATCCACTCGATAATAAGAGCTGAGTTGGAGGTGATTATTACAATGAAGATGCAAAGAATATGTACGATTGGACTCTTAATGCTATGTTTAATTGCTTTGACAGGATGCTCAGTTGTAGAGCGTGTGCTGACTTCTCAGCAGTCCAGCGGGACAAGAGTAGATGGCATATTTACTGAATTGAATGCCGCAATCAGGGAGGGCGATCTGAATGAGGTACAACGATTACTGAATGAAGGAGCTTCGCCAAATATCGCGGCCGATTATGGTCTAGGTGCAGATGAAATTGCTGTAGGCAACTTGTCGCTGGCTGTGAAATTTCAATAATGACACAACACCAATGGTGAAGTTATTGCTGGAAGCAGGGGCCGACCCCAAAGAAGATTTTCTAGCCATGCATGATGCAATCGAGAAGGGCGATCTGAACGTAGTAGAGTTACTTGCTCAATACGGTGCAGATGTAGATAGCGGTCTGCAATCAGCCGTGATGTTCAATCAGGTTGATATTATACTTCTACTACTGAATTATGGTGCTGACCCAAATAGCGGTGTGACGCTGGCTAGAACAACTTACAATGCAGATATACTAAAACTGCTTGAAGACGCCGGAGCTACAATAGAAAGCAGACCAAGACATGAGACGCATCCTGAGGACTACAAGACGGAGAACGGCGTGAGGGTGCGGATACATTGATGCAGATGAACAACACGAACAGCGAAGGGGATACAATTGTCCTTTCCGCTGTTCGCTGTTTATCGACCTTCGCCGTGAGGTTGGATATTTGAATAAGTGAAAATCCCTGATGGTAGGTTACAAAATCGCTATTTTAAGAATAAATAGAATAGTAGACTAGAATTTGATAACTGTATCATCTCAACTTCAACCTCTAAAGTAGCTGAAATCATGGATATAAAGGCACTTTTTATAGGTGCATCGGGAAAATCAGACCAATTATCAAATGAACTCCCAATATCTTTAAATCTTTATTGAAACAATAAATAATTCCTGCCCCTGCCCTCAACTTCGTCTTTATACCCCAGCAACATACGTGTCAACGTGTTAGGATACTCCATTAGGTTACGGTATTCCTTTGCAAGTAGACCAGGATTCTTCAGCATGATCGCCTGAAGCTTCGCTATTTCAGAAACATCATAGCGAGCCTTGTACACCATGAATTGAGATATGTAATTGCCCACAGACAGTTCTGACAAATTCTCATTGCCGTTCCATGAATACAGCTTGATTTGTTTTATAAACCGTTCTACGTTACCTCCTTCAGATAAAAAGCGATACACCAAATCACTCTTAATCAGAGTTGTGTTTGAATCTGCCATATAGCTTTGTTCCATCAGAAACACTACAATTCCCATAAATGTATCAATGATTTGCAGAGGGATGGACTCATGGGATTCTTCCGATACAACGGAAGCGATTTTGTACCTTTTGCTTCGGTATACAGAATGAGCATTCATCTGCTCTTTGATTTTTGAATGCAGTCCAAGTGCATCGTATTCATCGTTGCGATCAATTTGGATGTTAACATCCAACTGACCGTGCAAGTGACGTGTTACTCCGTAGAACAATCTTTCTGGAATTTTGATATAGAAAAGATTTCGTAACTCCATCATTGTCAGGTTTAGCTGTTCAGCAATACTGTGAGCTTCTGTATTATTGACAATAAGTATGTTAATATTAACATCTTGATTTATGATGTAATGAAGAACCTTGAAGTATTTCTTCAAGTGCTGGTCATGATTATACTCCCTGAAATGTAATTCACTCTTGGTTCCCAGTTCCTCATACATGCGTTGTATCGTCTGCGTTATGTCAGTCATTGTCTGTTCACTGCCGCCATAAGCACCGTAATAGGAATTCGCTTTTCCCGGCTGGTCAATTTTATTCGCTTCATCGAAATAGATATTATAGATCATTGTACACATCCCAAATAACCAAAATGATAACGTACGACTTGACTTTCATCCACATACATAATATCATAATTATACAGAAATAATACGGATGAGTGTAGTCTTCTCCGCTTCGTTAGCTAGAGCTGACTATACTCAATTAAAGCCCTTCTCCGCTTCGTTAGCAGAGTTGGGTTTTTTTCATTTTATACGATACATGTGTTTATGTTAATGACAATGCGGTTTGTCTTCCACCTATACCCTTCTGGCCGCTTTAGTGGGATACGCTGTTTCATCCTCGCCTGTTGTGGCGAACAGAAGAAGACAAGCAGTCTGGCCTAGGGGAAGCCGATTACGGGGCGTTGCTAGAGTGACATCAAAACTGCTACGTACAGAGGTACCGCCATGTACATCATCAGAAATATGTCGTATTCGACGTCAGAGTAGCCCGAAGCCCTAGAGCCGAAGCGGTTTACCCCCCTTCGAGTACGAGCAAGCAAAAACGGCCACCGAATGGTGGCCGTCATTGGTACTGCATATGGAGGCGAGGGGATTTGAACCCCTGTCCGAAGGCAACGGCACACAGGCATCTACGGGTGTAGTCACAGATTTGATGTCACCTGCAAGAGCGCCCCGTAACCGGCTATCCTACAGGTCAGCCTGATTGTCTTCTTCAGCACACCCCAGGCGGAGATGCGACAGCGTAGCCTACTAAGAGTGAGCCCCTACATCCGGCACATAGGCGATGCTGGAGAGAAGCTTAGCATACAGTTTCTTAGGCTGCTGCTAAAGTTGTACGTTGGTTGCCATTTAATAGGCTTTAGCGTTGATAAAGCGGACGCGTCCCCACTACCCGCAACCCATGCTCGAACTACCCCCGTCGAATCCATAAACGCCCCCAGACAGATCCGTCCTGCCGGTGCATGCACCTAAGCTGCAGCAGCCGCGCGGCGGTTCCAAAGCGCAAGGACTGTGACGAGCAATTCCACACAGCATTGCAATAATCAAAGCCAACGTAACGAGTTAATAAACTTAGTATACCACAACAACAACTCACCCCGCAATTGCGAAGCAATGAATGGGAGACCTGAAGTACTTTGGCGATAAAGGCAATGTAACACAAGGTGATGTTAAGTAATACTAGCGTATAACCTTCTGTTTCTCACGAAGCACACGTTGAATATCACGCTGAGCATCTCTTTTTGCAGCCGTTTCGCGTTTGTCGTATTCTTTTTTACCTTTGCCCAAGCCGATTAAAATCTTGGCGAAGCCATTGCGTACATAAATCTTGAGTGGCACGATGGAAAAGCCCTCTTGCTTTGATTGGCCGAAAAGCTTGGCGATTTGCGGCTTATGCAATAACAGCTTGCGCGCTCGTGTCGGATCGGTTGGATTATGACGATTGCCTTGCTCGAACGGGCTGATATGCAGGTTGTGCAGGAAAATCTCGCCGTTGCGGATCGTAGCAAAGGAATCATTCAAGTTCGCTTTTCCCGTGCGAAGAGACTTGATCTCGGTACCCATCAGCACGATTCCCGCTTCATAGGTTTCCTCAATGAAATAGTCATGCGACGCTTTTTTGTTCTGGGCGAGCGGTTTTTGGGACTGGTCTTTATTTTTGGCCATGAAAGCCGCCCCTTTCTATTAATAAAGGTTCGTGTTCCTAACGCTATTGTAAAGGATGGAGAGCTACCAAGTAAAATTTGGTGCTTAACGAAATGAGGATTCACCACAATAAGGGTAGAAAATAGGGGACTGCCCGCTGGCAATCCCCATGATTTATATCTGAATCTCTAGCGGAGTTACTCGTTAAAGTAGGTCCTCCACTCTGTTGAAAAAGTTACTCTGCTCCGTTTCCACCTTGACCGCCGTTTTGCGGAGCGTTGTTCGTGGCATCAGCATTGTTCATGCCTGTGTTACTTCTGGCGCCAGCGCTGTTGTTCACGCCTGCATCATTGTTCACACCTGCATCGCCGCCACTCACTGGCGGAGCACCTGCGCCGCCTTTGTTCTTCTTGCGACGGGAGCGGCTACGTTTGGACGAGCCGCCACCCTCTGGAGCTTCTGCTGGCGCGACGGAAGCGCGAGCTTCGGCGTCCATATCGCGGAACAGATCGGCAATGTCAGCCCGCGTCACTTCGCGAATGGAAGGCGCCGTGCTGCTGCCTTTGCGGCGCTTGCGCTTAGCCTTAGCACCGCTGGAGGTTTGCTCCTGACCAGTAGGCGCTGCTCCTGCAACTGGGTTTGCGTTGTCCGTGACTGCTGCGCCGCTGATGGATGGTCCACGACCACCCTTCGGACGCATGCCGCCGCGTGATGCATTATCCGGAGCTGCTCCTCCGCGACTACGGCTGCGGTCGCCAGATGGTACGCCTGGACGTGCAGTGCGATTGCCCATGCTGGATGGAGGAACTGGAAGTCCCCACATGTCGGTACGCTTCGAGCTCTCGATCTTGCCTCCCTCGCGCACGCTCCATGGATTGTCATCCCGTACATTCGGGATGTCCTCCGGCATGCTGCCCCGCCAACCGTTGGGGCCAAACCCGCTGTCGCGGCGGCCTCTTCCGCCGCCGCCTCCACGCTGGCCGCGCCCGGCTGCGCCTGGGCCACGCCCGCCGGCTTCGCCGACTACACGCCCGGCTGCGCCTGGGCCACGCCCACCGGCTTCGCCGGCTCCGCGTCCGCGCTGCTGCGCAGCGCTCGGACGCGCGCCGCTCGCCGGCGCTGCCGCCGGCCCGCCGCTCGGCGCGGCGGCCTTGCCGTCTACGCCGGCGCGCCCGGCGGCTGCGCCGCCTTGCGGGCTGCCGCCGTTCCGGCCGGCAGCCGCATCCTTGCCGCGGCGCCCTTTGGCTCCGCGGCTTCCCCGGTTCCCGCGCGCTCCGCCCCTTTGGGCGGCTCCGCGTGAACCTCCTTCGACCATCGCGAAATCAATCTGATGGTCATTCATATCTACCCGCTCCACGCGTACTTTCACCTCGTCTCCGATGCGATACATGTTGGAGGTGCGTTCACCGATGAGGATCATCTGTTGATCGTCAAAGTGGTAGTAGTCATCGCTCATATTACTAAGTCGAATAAGACCTTCTACCGTGTTCGGCAGCTCCACAAAAATTCCGAAGCCGGTCACGCTGCTGATGATGCCCGTGAACTCTTCTCCTACTTTATCGAGCATAAACTCGCATTTCTTAAGCTGATCCGTATCCCGCTCGGCGTCAACCGCAACACGCTCACGCTCCGAAGATTGCTGCGCAATATCCGGCATACGAGCGGCAAGCGCCTCCTGTCTGGACTCGGACAGCGCGCCACCATTCTCCAGCACCTCCCGGATAACCCGGTGGATGACCAGGTCCGGATAACGCCGGATTGGCGATGTGAAGTGGCTGTAATACTCTGCCGCCAGACCATAGTGGCCAAGGCTCTCGGCGTCGTAGCGCGCCTGCTTCATCGAACGAAGCATCATGGTGGAAAGCACCGTCTGCTCCTTCGTGCCCTTGATCTCCTCAAGCAGCGATTGCAGCGCCTTCGGATGGATCGTGTTGTTTTTGCCCCGAACGGAATAACCGAAATTCGAAGCAATCTGAATGAAAGTCATCAGCTTTTCGCTATCCGGATTCTCGTGAACCCGATACAGGAAAGGCACCTTCAGCCAGTAAAAATGCTCGCCGATCGTCTCGTTGGCCGCCAGCATGAACTCTTCAATGATCATTTCCGCGACCGAGCGTTCACGCTTGATGATCGCGGTTGGCTTGCCTTCATCGTCGACGAGAATTTTGGACTCCTGGAAGTCAAAATCAATCGCGCCGCGCTTGATACGCTGACGACGAAGCTTCATCGCAAACTCTTCCATGAGCTGGAAGGTTGGGACAAGCTCCGCGTAACGCTCCAGCAGCTCGGCCTTCTCTGCCCGGCGTTCTGCACGAGCTTGACGCTCTGCCGCCTCACGGGCAGCACGCTCCTCTGCTGACTCTGTCGGTTTAACGACATTAGCATCCGTTGCGAAAGCATCCAGCTGTTCAAAATCTTCCGGCCGAGTGCGAACCTTCTCGCCTTTGCCGCCACGCTTGTTGTTGATGACAGGTTGAGCTTCCTGAGCCAGCCAAGGATTTGGCGGACCGGAGCGGCTTGGACCACCGACGCCGGCTCCACGAACCGGATTCAGAACGCTGTTTTTCCCAGCTTGACCTGCAGATCCGCTCGATACCGGTCCCTCGGCTATTTCTCCCTCATCATCCGACGCGAATTCTTCATCAGTGTTTTCACCAGGGCTGCCAGCGTCTCCGCCGGGAATGATCAGCCCCATATCGGAAGGGCTTTGCAATCGCTCAGGCCGGGTTACCATGCCGTCTTCCAGCGTCTCATCCTCGTCATTCGCCAGAAGGGGATCTTCTTCATCCGTCAAATGCCGAGGAACGCCGCCATCATCATCAGCGGTGATCGTACCCATGCCGCCTGGAGGGAGCTTTTCGGCCCGGACGCTCAAGCTCGGATCGAACTCGTTCTCATCCGAATGACCGGGCTGCTTCGAGCTGGTAGATTGCATTTGAACTCCAGCATTACCATCAGCAACGCTTGCACCTTGAAGCTCATCCGTTTCCTCCAGCTCGTCCGGAGCTAGAATTTTACGAACATTGGTGTAAGACATCCGTTCCTTAGAGCGAATGACACTTGTAAAAATGTCATGACGCACACGCTTCAACGTGTGAGCGTCGAACTCCATCTCACAGCTCATCGTCAAACGATCAACCTTTGGATGAAGGGAACAAATTCCGTTCGACAAGCGATGCGGAAGCATCGGAATGACTCGATCCGTCAAGTAAACGCTTGTCCCGCGGCGATAAGCTTCCTGATCCAGCTCAGAACGTTCACGGACGTAATAACTGACATCCGCGATATGGACGCCAAGCAGGTAATTGCCGTTTGGCAGCCGCTCGACGTTGACCGCATCATCAAGATCTTTGGCATCTTCGCCATCAATCGTAATAATTGTCTTACCGCGCAGGTCGCGCCGTCCTTGGCTGACGATTTCTTCCTCCGTGATGGAGTCAGGAGCCGCTTCTGCCTCCGTAACGACCTCGTCCGGGAAGCTCTCCGGCAATTGATGCTTGCGGATGATGGATAAAATATCAACACCGGGATCATTTTTGTGGCCGAGCACTTCAATGATCTCGCCTTGAGCAGCAGCCTTGCCTTCCGGATAATGCGTAATCGTGGCCACAACTTTCATGCCCGTGACAGCACCACCGAATGAACCTTGCGGAATAAAAATATCCCGATTGATGCGTTTGTCATCTGGAGATACAAAGCCAAAGCTTTCATGACTTTCGAATGTGCCGACCAGTTGTTTAACGGCGCGTTCAACGACACGCACAACTTGGCCTTCCATGCGTCCGCCGCCGGGACCGCGCGTCGTAACACGCACCAGAACCGTGTCGCCGTTCATACCCGTGTTGAGCTCATTAGCCCCAACATAAACGTCTGGATGAGTCTTGTCCTCAGGCAATAGGAAAGCAAAGCCCTTGGCATGAACCTGCAACCGACCTTTGAGCAGGTCCATATGTTGCGGGAGGCCGTAAGTGCCGGACTCGCTGCGGAGAATGGTCCCTTTTTCCTCCAGTTCAGTCAACAGCTTCAAAAAAGCCTTGAACTCGGATGCATTGTCAATGCGAAGCTGCTTTTCCAACTCTTGATACGTCATCGGCTTGTACGCCGGCTGGTTCATCAAGTCGAGCAGTGATTGTTGTTCGATGGTCATGTTCTCCTTCTCACCTCGTGCCTTTGGACCGTCCTTAACTGGTAGATCCAGCCACTTCTATCTCCCTAGTAGTATACACGAAATCCGGCATCATCAACCGCTGTCCTTCCAGAATAAAAAGAAAAAGCGGGGATGCCCCCGCTTCATCAATGCTTTATTCTGTGCTATTTCAGGTAAGCTACCAGGAGAGCCACAATGAAAAATCCGGAAGCCAGTCCGATAGTCAGACGCTGCAGGAACAGGTCCAGGCCGCGGGCTTTCTGCTTGCCGAACAAATGCTCTGCTCCACCGGAGATCGCTCCGGAGAGGCCTGCGCTCTTACCCTTTTGCAGCAGAACAACCGCAATCAGTCCGAGGGAAAAAATCACGAGCAGAATCTTAAAGAAAATATCCATGCGTAGGTTACCTCCCAGCCTTCGTACAGCCTCCCGGCTGCCTGCCGCTATGAGTTTTGCACATGCATGCCGTCTCCTGCAGCCAGCAAGCGGCATGCATGGGCAAAACAGAATCATAAACAGCTTCTTCTATTGTACCATAAGCTCCGCGCCAGAAACAAGCGTGGGCTTTTCCGTATGAAGGGTAAGGGACCGAATTATCCGGCCCCTTACATGGTGACTTTGTTCGATTAGAATCCTTTACCACGCAAGTAATCGAGGCTTAGCTTAGCGCTCTCAAGCGAAGAATTGGCGAACTCTTCTTGCTCTACAAAGAAGTATTCGATTCCGGCTTTTTCTGCAATCGTAAACACTGACTCGAAGTCGACAGAGCCGCTGCCAACCTCGGTATCGCGCCGACCATCGCCGAAGTCCTTCAGATGCGCAATTGGCGTTCTGCCGGCGTAAGTTTTCAAGTAGTCCGCAGGGGAATGGCCAGCCATATGAATCCAGCCCACATCGAATTCCATAATCATCAGATCAGCTGGCAGACGCTTCAACAGTCGGTCGATGAACGGTTGGCCGTCTACTTTCTTGAACTCGAAATCATGGTTGTGATAACCGTAGATCAGGCCGGCATCCTGCACCTGACGAGCGGCCTTCTCCAGCGTTGCAGCAAGGCTCTCCACATCGGACAGCTCCGGGTTTTCCGGCAAAGGAGCCCACGGCGTCACAAGATATTTTAGACCAATCGCCTTCGCATATTCAATCTGTACGGCAAGATCAGCCTGCATTTTTTGAGGATCATTGAAGTCAAGCCCTACATGCGCAGAAATGGCCTCAATACCTGTCTCCTTCAGCACCTTGTTGAGATCTTCTGAGCTCGTATTAAAATATCCTGCGAATTCAACATATTGGTAGCCCATGTCGGCTACTTTCCGGATTGTACCGAGAAAGTCTTGTTCTGTTTGGTCGCGAAGTGTATATAACTGCAAGCCAATTTTAGGTTTTGCCATGCTTGAACACCGCCTATTCGGTAGGGTTTGTCTATCTTGTCTAAGTATAGCGCTTTCATAGTGGCGCTTGCTATGCCGGTTTTTGCGGCGTTTGTTTGTGATTTTGGCATTACAAAAAAATCCTGTCCGCAAAATGCGGACAGGATAGGTTTTTGCGCACCGTATGACGACAGCAACGCAACTATACATAAGTCCCGCGCACCGTATGACGACAGCAACGCTAAGGACTCAGTGCCGGATTACTCCGGCAAAGGCTTATTTTTTGAAGCTTTTGAGGTTGTAGAACGCGCTGCGGCCAGCGTATTGAGCTGTGGAACCCAGTTGGTCCTCGATGCGAAGCAATTGGTTGTACTTCGCTACGCGGTCCGTACGGGATGGAGCACCGGTTTTGATTTGGCCAGCGTTTGTTGCTACAGCGATGTCAGCAATTGTGCTGTCCTCGGACTCGCCGGAGCGATGGGAGATAACAGCCGTGTAACCAGCACGTTTCGCCATTTCGATAGCGTCGAACGTTTCGGTCAGGGAACCGATTTGGTTTACTTTGACGAGGATAGAGTTACCTACGCCTTTGTCGATACCGTCACCAAGACGCTCGGTGTTCGTTACGAACAGATCGTCGCCAACGAGTTGCACTTTGCCGCCAAGTTTGTCGGTAAGAAGCTTCCAACCATCCCAGTCATCTTCGGAGCAGCCGTCTTCGATCGTGATGATCGGGTATTTGTCTGCCCAGCTTGCAAGCAGATCAACGAACTCAGCGGAAGTGTAGGATTTGCCTTCACCCGTGAGGTGGTATTTGCCGTCCTTGTAGAACTCAGTGGACGCTACGTCCATACCGAGGAAGACGTCAACGCCTGGTTTGTAACCAGCGCGCTCGATTGCGGAGATGATCGTTGTGATCGCCTCTTCGTTGGAGCTAAGGTTAGGAGCGAAGCCGCCCTCGTCGCCTACAGCTGTGTTCAGGCCTTTGTCCTTCAGAACGGACTTCAGGTTGTGGAAGATTTCTGCGCCGATACGCAGAGCTTCCTTGAAGCTTTCAGCGCCAACTGGCAATACCATGAACTCTTGAACGTCCACGTTGTTGTCAGCATGCTCGCCGCCGTTGATGATGTTCATCATTGGAACTGGCAGCACTTTAGCGTTGAATCCGCCCAGGTAAGTGTAAAGAGGTACATCAAGAGCGTCAGCAGCAGCGCGAGCTACAGCCATCGAAACAGCGAGAATCGCGTTTGCGCCCAGCTTGCCTTTATTGTGCGTTCCGTCAAGCTCAAGCATTTTACGGTCGATCAGCACTTGGTCAAGCGCGTCGAGGCCGATGATTTCAGGAGCGATCAGCGAGTTAACGTTGTCTACTGCTTTCAGAACGCCTTTGCCGAGGTAACGGCCTTTGTCGCCGTCGCGAAGCTCTACAGCTTCATAAGCACCAGTGGATGCGCCGGATGGCACGATTGCACGGCCTTTGCCGCCGGATTCCAGGGATACTTCAACTTCAACCGTAGGGTTACCACGGGAGTCGAGCACTTCGCGTGCGTATACGTCAACGATAATAGACATGTTTTTAACACTCCTTGTTCGTAGTTGGGTTGCAAGAGACATCAGGTCCCTGCGAGTAAGGTTCGCTACCAGTATACCAGTAGCCGGGCTCTAGTACGAGCCCTGCGGATCGTGAGCAGACGCACCATATGACAAAATGGTGGCTTCCTACGCGCTTATTTACGCTTTGTTGATGAGCGAAGTTCCAGTCATCTCGGCTGGTTTAGGCAGCTCCATCAGACCAAGCAGCGTTGGAGCGATGTCGGCAAGAATGCCGCCATCGCGCAGAGTAACTCCTTTTTGAGTCACAATCAAAGGAACCGGGTTCGTCGTATGCGCCGTGAACGGGCGACCGTCCGGTCCGATAACCATGTCGGCGTTGCCGTGGTCAGCCGTAATGAGGACAACTCCGCCTTTGGCGAGCACAGCGTCAACGACGCGGCCCATGCACTCATCCGTTGCTTCAACCGCCTTGATCGTTGGCTCCAGCATGCCGGAGTGTCCAACCATGTCAGGGTTGGCGAAGTTCAGAATGATCGCGTCATGCTTGTCGGAGTTGATCTCACGAACAGCGGCATCAGCCACCTCGTAAGCACTCATCTCAGGCTGCAGATCGTAAGTCGCAACCTTAGGCGAGTTGATCAACACGCGCGTCTCTCCTGGCAGTTCTTGATCGCGGCCGCCGCTGAAGAAGAACGTTACGTGAGGATACTTCTCCGTCTCGGCGATGCGCAGCTGCGTTTTGCCCTGCTGCACGAGCACCTCGCCAAAAGTGTTGTCCAGGTTTTTCGGTTTGTAGGCGACGAAGCCGCCAACCGTTTCGCTGAACAGCGTCAGGCAAACGAAGTAAAGATCCTTAGGCGCATTCTCGCCACGGTCGAAGCCGCGGAAGTCGTCGTTCATAAACACTTGGGACAGCTGGATGGCACGATCCGGACGGAAGTTGAAAAATACAACCGCGTCCTGCGATTCCACGAGTGCGACCGGCTGGCCGTCCGCTTCCGTGATGACAGTCGGCATGACGAACTCGTCGTATACCGATTTCTCATAGGATTCGCGTACGGCAAGCAGCGGATCGGTGTAACGCGGTCCATCGCCATATACCATAGCGCGATAAGATTTCTCCACACGCTCCCAGCGCTTGTCGCGGTCCATCGCATAATAACGGCCTTGCACCGTCGCGATGCGGCCGATGCCGAGCTCCTCGATTTTGGCTTGCAGCTGCGTCAAATAGTTGACTGCACTGTCAGGCGCAACGTCGCGGCCGTCCAGGAAAGCATGGATATAAACCTGCTCCAGCCCTTCCTTTTTGGCCAGCTCAAGCAGCGCGAACAGATGCGCGATATGGCTATGCACGCCGCCATCGCTGACGAGTCCGTACAGATGCAGCTTTTTGCTGTTCAGCTTGGCATGCCGCACAGCGCCGATCAGCGTATCGTTATCGTAAAATTCTCCATCGCGGATCGACTTCGTGATCCGGGTCAGATCCTGATATACGATGCGTCCCGCGCCAATGTTCAAGTGGCCAACTTCGGAGTTGCCCATTTGACCCTCCGGAAGTCCAACCGCTTCACCACAAGCTGTCAGCATCGTATTGGGATATTCCGCCATGAAGCGGTCATAGTTCGGCTTACGCGCCTGAGCGACCGCGTTGCCGACGATATCACTGCGGAGGCCGAAGCCGTCCATGATAATGAGTGCAACCGGTTTGGGAGCCATCTTACTTCGCCCCCTCGACGAGTGCGATGTAGGAAGCCGGCTCCAGACTTGCGCCGCCCACAAGAGCACCGTCGATATTCGCTTGACCCATGTACTCTTGAACGTTGGTTGGTTTCACGCTGCCGCCGTACTGGATGCGCACAGCATCTGCCGTCGCTTGATCATACAGGCTCGCAACAACCTCGCGGATGTACGCGATTACGTCCTCAGCGTCTGCTGCTGTGGAAGATTTGCCCGTACCGATAGCCCAGATAGGCTCGTAGGCGATAACCGTTGCTGCGGCTTGCTCCGCGCTCAAACCTTTAAGACCGCCTTCGGTTTGCACTTTGCATACGTTTTTAGTTTCACCAGCTTCACGCTCTTCGAGCTTTTCGCCTACGCAGAGAATCGGAGTAAGGCCATGCTTGAATGCCGCAACGACCTTTTTGTTCACGATTTCGTCTGTTTCACCAAAGTAAGCACGACGCTCGGAGTGACCAACGATAACGTATTTCACGCCGAGATCAGCCAGCATAACGCCGGAGATTTCGCCGGTGTAAGCGCCATTGTCCTCGAAGTGCAGGTTTTGTGCGCCGATAGCGATTTTTGTGCCTTTAGCCGCTTCGACAAGGGCTGGCAGGTTCGTGAATGGAGCGCAGATCACGCTCTCCACGCCGTCTACTTCTGCTCCGCCTTTAACTTCGTTGAAGAAAGAAACGGCTTCGGAAACGGTTTTGAACATTTTCCAGTTGCCTGCAATAATTGGTGTTCTTGCCACGATGATCAATCTCCTCTCTTGGTTAAGCACGAGTCAGTTGCAAGCAAGGGGATACCGTAGAGAAGCTGCTCATAGGGCTCATTCTTCCGATCCGCTCTTGAACCCGGATTGCTTCATTATGTTGAACAAGATGAGGTTGCAATCCGGCTTTAAATGCGACCACTTCGTTTCTCCAGAATGACCCTATGCTCGCTTACGGCTAACCCTAAACTTACAACCCTCGTAGCTTACTTATCGTTAAGAGCTACAACGCCCGGAAGGGCTTTGCCTTCCATGAACTCCAGGGAAGCTCCGCCGCCCGTAGAGATATGGTTCATTTTGTCGGCGAGGTGGAACTTCTCTGCTGCCGCAGCGGAGTCGCCGCCGCCGATGACTGTGTAACCAGCCGTATCCGCGCAAGCTTGAGCTACAGCACGAGTGCCGTGGGAGAAAGGCTCGATTTCGAATACGCCCATAGGTCCGTTCCAAACAACCAGCTTGGAGTCCTTAATAACATTGGCGTACAGTTCACGAGTTTTCGGTCCGATGTCAATGCCTTCCCAGTCAGCAGGAATTCCGTCAACGTCGACGATTTTCGTGTTGGCGTCTTTGCTGAAGTCGTCCGTTACGACGATGTCAACTGGAAGCAGGAAGTTCTTGCCAAGCTTTTTAGCTTTCTCGATGAACTCGAGCGCAAGATCAAGCTTGGAGTTGTCACATAGAGATTTCCCGATTTCATGGCCTTGAGCCTTGAAGAAGGTGTAGGACAAGCCGCCGCCGATAACGATGTTGTCAGCGATCTCGATCATTTTGTTGATGACTTCGATTTTGTCCTTAACTTTGGAGCCGCCGACAATCGCCGTGAACGGGCGCTCTGGGTTGTTCAGAGCTTTGCCGAGTACGTCCAGTTCCTTCTCCATCAACAGGCCGGATACGGCCGGGATCAGATGAGCGATGCCTTCCGTGGAAGCATGCGCGCGGTGAGCAGCGCCGAAAGCGTCATTCACGAACAGATCAGCCAAGGAAGCCAGCTGTTTCGCGAACTCGGGATCGTTCTTTTCCTCGCCAGCATTGAAGCGCGTATTCTCAAGCAGCAGTACATCCCCGTCTTGCAGCGCTGCGGCTTTGGCTGCAGCATCAGGACCAGCCGTATCGTCGGCTTTAGCAACTGGCTTGCCGATCAGCTCGGCCAGACGAGCCGCTACTGGAGTCAAACGCAGCTCTTCCTTCACTTCGCCGCCTGGGCGACCGAAGTGGGCAGCCATAATAACGCGGGCTCCCTTTTCGATGAGGTATTGAATCGTTGGCAACGTCTCGCGAATACGAGTATCGTCGGTAATCGCTCCGTCTTCCATCGGCACGTTGAAGTCCACGCGAACGAATACGCGCTTTCCTGTTACTTCCACATCACGAACACTTTTCTTGTTCATAGCTGCTCGCCCTCCCGGTGTATAAGTTTATCTATGGGTTAAACATCGTTAAAGAGGAGAACGAACGCTCGCCTCTCCCCTTTAACAGTAACGCTGTATATGCAGTTAAGCGTTGAACTTACAGGCCTTTTGCGGCGATGTAAGCAGCCAGGTCAACAACGCGGTTGGAGTAGCCCCACTCGTTGTCGTACCAGGAAACAACTTTGATCATGTTGCCTTCAACAACCATCGTCGACAGACCGTCGATTGTGGAGGAAGCTGGGTTGCCGTTGTAGTCGCTGGATACGAGCGGCTCTTCGGAGAAGAACAGGATGCCTTTCATAGCGCCTTCGGCAGCTTCTTTCAGGGCAGCGTTAACTTCTTCAACTGTTACGTTGGATTTAACTTCAGCTACGAGATCCGTTACGGAAACGTTTTTCGTAGGAACGCGCATAGCCATGCCGTTCAGTTTGCCTTTCAGCTCAGGCAGTACGAGGGATACCGCTTTTGCAGCGCCCGTCGAGGAAGGAATGATGTTTTCTGCAGCAGCGCGAGCGCGGCGCAGGTCTTTGTGAGGAACGTCAAGCACAGCTTGGTCGTTCGTGTAGGAGTGAACTGTCGTCATCATGCCTTTTACGATACCGAACTTGTCGTTCAATACTTTAGCAAAAGGAGCCAGGCAGTTCGTCGTACAGGAAGCGTTGGAGATTACGGTGTGGGAAGCTGCATCGTATTTCTCTTCGTTAACGCCCATAACGATCGTGATGTCTTCGTTAGTAGCTGGAGCGGAAATGATAACTTTTTTCGCTCCGCCTTTAAGGTGAAGCTCAGCTTTTTCTTTAGCTGTGAAGATACCTGTGGATTCAACAACGATTTCAGCGCCTACGGAAGCCCAAGGCAGGTTCTCAGGGTTACGCTCAGCGAAAACTTTGATTTCGCGGCCGTTTACTACGAGCGCGCCTTCTTTAGCTTCTACCGTTGCGTCGAGGACGCCATGAGTCGTGTCATATTTAAGCAGGTGAGCCAATGTTTTCGTGTCAGTCAGGTCATTGACCGCTACAATTTGAACCTCGCTGCTGTTCATTGCTGCGCGGAACACGTTACGTCCGATACGTCCAAATCCGTTAATACCAACTTTTACCATTGTTGATAACCTCCTGTTAGTTAGGTGTAGTTCTGGCACTCTATGGTCAAAACAATTCGCTTGGCTCTGCCCCTGACAGGCGCAGAGCCTGCAAATTGTGATGAAGCTTCGTTCAACACGACGCTGACTCCCTGCACCATTATCGCCATATCCGGCATGATGCTATTCCGTCAGCGCCACAATTTCGAGTGCTGCGGCCTCGTCGGTGACGAGCACGTCCTGGTGGCCAAAGCGGAGTACAGCAGCAATCGCCTCCGCTTTGGAGCGTCCGCCAGCAACTCCGATGACAACCTCTGTCGTCATAATTTCCTCTAGCCGGATGCCTGCAGTTGGCATCTTGTGCACAACGGCTCCACTTCGGTCAAAATAGTAGCCCCAAGCTTCGGCCAATGCTCCCTCTGCCTTCAGTGCCTCAACGACTTCGGCGTCTACTCGCCGTCTGCGAGCCATCAGCATCGCATCCCCTATGCCGTGGATGACAATGCGGGCGCTGCGGATGACGCCGACAATCTCCTTCACGCCCGGTTCATGCATGAGGCTCGTATAGGCCTCCTCGCTGAGCTGATCCGGTACATGCAGCATCCGGTACTGAGCCCCCGTACGCTTGGCCATTGCGGAAACAATCGTGCTGGCCTGATATTCCAGACTCTCGCCTAGGCCTCCCCGCGCCGGTACGAACAGATTGCTCGGATGTGCAACTGGCGATGTAAGATGAACAGCAACCTGAGCCAGCGTTGAGCCGCCGGTAACCGCCACCACATCCCCTTCTCGAAGATGCTGCTGCAGAACTGTCGCTCCGGCTCGTCCAAGCTCTTGCTTCGTACTGCTGGACGTATCGGAGTCACCCGGCACGATGACCACCTTGCTCAAGCCGAATCGGCCCCGCAGCTGCTCCTCGAGATTGGACAGTCCGAGCAGTCCGCTCAATACCGGCTCCATCTCTTCTAAGAGGCGACGGCCGCTCTGACTGACGCGCATTCCGGAGGCATTGATTTCAAGAAAGCCCTGCTCCTTGAGAAAATCAGTCTCCGCTCGCAGTACCCGCTCTGTCATGCCGAGCGAGGCAGCCAGTGATCTTCGGCCGATCATATCCGCGATCAGCACCTGATGGAGAATGGAATAGCGCAGGCGTACCGTCTCTAGTAAATCTGGTACGAGCTGACGCTGCAAATCAATTATGCTGCGCATGAGCGCTCCAACTCCACTCGTAAGCTCTCCATATCGGGACGATTATCGTCCCAGCTATTCAATAAAAGTCCCACAACCTCATTGTACTCCTTCTACTTTAGGGCTGCAAGTAAGGTTTAACCGATGAAAACGGTTCCCTACACCCAATTTTTATTAAAGTTTATTAAAGATGCATAAGTGTTGCTTTTTCCCATTGCCTGTTATACAATCTTAGACGTTACGCTTTTAAGCGCCCGTGGTCCAATGGATATGACGTAGGCCTCCGGAGCCTGAGATCTAGGTTCGATTCCTAGCGGGCGCGCCATTTAAACTTTCAATAAACAACCTCTATATAATGAACAAGATCGCGCCACCCTATTAAGGGAAATGGCGCGATCTTTTTTTATCTCGTTTAAAGGCGCCCAATGCCGGTTAAAATGGGCTATTACGAAGCTTTTCCCGTTACTCCAAGCCCTCTTTGACCAAATTTGACTTTAAAAACGGATTCCTTTAAAATGAAAACCAACACCCCGCTATACCTACCTAAATGAAGGATATAAGGAGGGACTTGCAGTTGAACATGAACTATGTACCTATGGTCATCGAGCAAAGCAATCGCGGCGAACGTGCCTATGACATTTACTCGAGGCTGCTGAAGGATCGCATTATTTTCCTCGGTACTGGCATCAATGATGTCGTAGCGAACTCCGTCATCGCCCAGCTGCTGTTCCTCGCGGCGGATGATCCGGAGAAAGACATTTCCATCTATATCAACAGCCCCGGCGGCTCGATTACGGCCGGGATGGCGATTTATGACACGATGCAATTCATCAAGCCTGATGTATCCACTATTTGCGTTGGCATGGCCGCCTCAATGGGAGCTTTCCTGCTGACAGCAGGCACGAAGGGCAAGCGCTACTCGCTGCCGAACAGTGAAGTGATGATTCATCAGCCACTCGGCGGAGCCGAAGGCCAAGCGAGCGACATCGAGATCCGTGCACGCCGCATCCTCAAGATGCGCGACAAGCTGAACCATATTCTTGCCGAGCGTTCCGGCCAGCCGCTGGAGCGAATCGAGAAGGATACCGACCGCGACTACTTCATGAGCGCCGAAGAAGCCCGTGAATATGGTCTTGTCGACAAAGTCATCGAGAAGCTGTAAATAGAACCATTAAAAGCGGCCGCCCCAATAGTCATCTAATGATGACTATTGGGGCGGCCCTTAATTTTTAGCAAGACCAGTATATTATATGTTGATGGAACTGAATCGTTTTCAAATTTGAGGCGCTTTGAGTTTCACTCATGCACGAATTAATGCATCTCCATGTGTAACGGAACTGAAAAGCCTTATTCCAGCAAAATGGAGGAGATTCAAAGCGTAACAGAACTCACAGACGCTAACTGAGGAAATTTCACGGTAGAATCATTATTTTGACCCAAATAACGCTTCTCAGTTCCGTTAGCATGCGCTTTGAGTTTCGCTGTTGACTGGAGAAGACTGCGCTTGGCTTGGTCCCCTCCAGTCTTTCTATTACAAGACACTATACCAAAATTCGTAAACACAGCAGACGGCAGCTTAATTACGTATCGATTTGGAGTGTTATCCCAAGCCTACTTCAGCTGGAACACAACGGTCAGCTGCGCCTGCACGTCTACCTCGCCTGCTTCGACAGAAGTGTTTGCATTATCTGCCGTAGACTTTTGCATCATCTCATTGCGGAAAACCGGCTGCACCTGTGCACCGTTCTCCGTAATGTTGATGACCGGGCCGAGCGTCCGGCCCGACGCTGCTGCCAGCGCTTCCGCTTTAGAGCGGGCATTCTCAAGCCCTTTTTTGAGAGCGTCATTCTCGTATTGATCCTTTTTCTCCGTGTCGAACGTCACGCCGCCGATCTGGTTCGCTCCGGCAGCGCCAAGGCTGTCGAGCAGCGTACCTGTTTTGTCGATGCTGCGCCAGGAAATACGAATCTCATGCACGGCCGTATAACCGGTCAGCACCTGGCCTTCCTTTTCCGTATAGGTGTACTGAGGCTGTACATAGTAACCCGTCGTTTTTAAATCTTTATCCGCCAGTCCATATCCGTCCTTCAGTACTTTGCGTACCGCTTCATAGCGCTTGGCTGCTCCGGCCTGGGCCTCTTTGGCCGTCTTCGCCTTAACATTCACACCCGCGTTAATATAGGCAATATCTGGAGTTACCGACAACTTGCCTGTCCCTTGAACTGCAATTGTATTCTCCATGGCCGCTCCTTGCTCTGCCGCATAAACCGGTGCTGCTCCCTGATTGCCTCCGCTAAGACCGTTCCACGCCAGCAATGAACCTGCAGTCAAACTTACAGCCAACAGCACCACTTTGCCTTGGTCGATCAGCTTGCGCCTGCCCTTTTGCTCACTCATCCCTTCGCCTCCCGATTCGGTTTGACCTTTGAAACGCTGCCAAGCATAAAAAGGTTGCAATTGCCACCCATTGTTCCCTCATAACAATTGCTTATACCACGAGCAGCGCACCACTCCATACAGTTTAGAACGACAAAAAGCTCCCGGTAGGGGAGCTTTGAACATACGGATGAATAAACTTTTTTACTGGTTTTCCAGCTCTTCCTTGCTAACAAGGGAGACTAAAGCGTTTACAGCCTGCTCTGAGTCCGAACCCTCCGCGCTGATGTAAACCTCAGTGCCAGAGCTGATTGCCAAGCTCATAATGCCCATGATCGACTTGGCATTCACTTTTTTCTCGTCCTTCTCGACAAAAATTTCAGAGGAGAATTTATTCGCTTCCTGGACGAAGAGCGCGGCCGGCCTTGCGTGAAGCCCTGTTTTCAGCTTCACGACTACGGGTTGTCTTGTCATGAAATGGTTAACCCCCTAACGTATATTCTTTCAAGCATCGCGCTTAATCTAACTTTATGGGCTTTGCGAACTACGCAATTTGCCCTTCCTTTAGTCAAGACTGGTTTTATTATACCATCGCCAATCTCAAGATAAAAGTTTAGCTACCCCGTATTTTTTCAGCCAATTCGTCAATTTTGCGAAGCCGATGGTTAACACCTGACTTGCTAACAGAGCCTTTGAGCATCTCTCCGACTTCTTTGAGGTTCATGTCGGGATGCTGCAACCGGATCTCCGCCACCTCGCGAAGCTTCTCGGGCAAGCTTTCCAGACCGATCTGCCTCTGCAAAAGCCGGATGTTATCGATTTGCCGCACCGCCGCACCAATCGTTTTGTTGAGGTTCGCCGTCTCACAGTTGACGATTCGATTCACTGAATTGCGCATGTCGCGCATAATGCGTACATCCTCGAACTTGAACAACGCTTGATGCGCGCCGATGATGTTCAGCAGCTCAATGATCTTCTCGCCCTCTTTGATATAAAAGACAAAGCCCTTCTTACGCTCGATGCAACGGGCGTTGAGACCGAACTTATTGGCCAAGGTAACGAGCGCACCGCAATGCTCCTCATACATACAAGCAATCTCCAGATGGTAGGAGGAGCCCTCCGGATTGTTCACCGATCCGCCGGCAAGGAATGCTCCGCGCAAATAAGCTCTTTTGCAGCAGGGCTTGCGAATCATTTCCTTATCAATGCCTTGGTTGAACATAAAACCCTCAGAGACGATATGCAGCTCTTTTAGAATCTCCTGTACACGCGCTGGAATACGCACGATATAGACATTGTTCTTCTTGAGGCGCATCTTTTTGCGAACGAGCAGCTCGGTATGCACATCGAACTGCTTTTTGATGAGGGTGTAGATCCGTCTTGCAATCGCCGCATTCTCGGTGGAGATGTCGAGGATGACCTTGCGGCTGGACAAGTGGACAGAACCGTTCATTCGGATCAGGGAGGACAGCTCAGCCTGCTCACAGCAGGCGTCCTGATTCTCCACGAGGGTTAATTCTTTCTTTGTTTGAGCAGCAAAGGACATCCTCTTTCTCTCACCTCTTTCGGTCCATCCAGCTGTCGACCAGCTGGTAAATATGATGGCTGAGCCTTACGGCGTCATGCCTTAAATAAGTGCGGAATAACACCAGACGATCGGCGATCACCTTGTAACCCCGGCGTGTAACCTCGTCCAAATCAAGATGCACGGCTTTAGCACCCATTTCGGCATATCGGTCTTGCACCTGAGGTGGGATTTCTCCATCGTTGACGATAATATAGTCGAACAGCTGCTGGCCGATATGGCGATGAATCGCCTCTAGATGATCGCTGACTGCGTAATCATCCGTCTCGCCAGGCTGAGTCATGACATTACATACAAAAATCTTGATCGCATTGGACTGCACGATGCTGTCAGCCAACTTAGGTACGAGCAGGTTGGGAATAATGCTCGTATATAGACTGCCCGGACCGATCAGGATGGCATCCGCCTCTTGGATCGCTTGGCAAGCTTCCTGGAGCGGCTCTACATCCGCAGGTTCGATGAATACCCGCTTGATAGGCTGGCCGGACAGCGGAATATTGGACTCACCCTCCACAATCGTTCCGTCCATCAGCTCTGCCTTCAGCACGATCGACTGATCGGAAGCGGGCAGCACCGTGCCCCTTACGGCTAACACGCGGCTGAGCTCACGAATTCCGGTAACAAAGTCGCCGGAAATATCCGTCATCGCCGCGAGCATGAGGTTGCCGAGACTGTGACCAGCCAGCCCGGTGCCGTTTGTGAAGCGGTACTGTAACATCTCCGACAGAAGCGGCTCCACATCCGCCAGCGCAATAAGCACATTGCGAATGTCGCCAGGCGGCGGCATTTGCAGCTCGTTGCGCAGCACACCTGAGCTGCCGCCGTCATCAGCTACAGTGACGATCGCCGTAATGTCGAGCGGCTTTTCTTTCAATCCCCGCAGCATGACGGACAGCCCGGTGCCGCCGCCAATGACGACTATTTTGGGGTTTTTCGGGTCCGTTGACCTTTTTCTTGCCATTGCCATCCCGCCTTAAGGGCGGTCACGGTCAGCATCGCGATGGCTGACCCGGACAGTCTCCGTCTCGCTGCTGCCGAGCATGCGCCCGAGATATTCCGCTATGGCCACGGAGCGATGCTTGCCTCCCGTGCAACCGATGCCAATGACGACCTGGCTTTTGCCTTCTTTATGATAGAGGGGAATCAGGAATTGTAGCATATCCAGGAGCTTGGTCAAGAACGTCTGGGTATCCGGCCACTTCATAACATAATCATATACATCCGGGTCTTGGCCTGTGCGTGGACGCAGAGTGTCTACATAATGCGGGTTCGGCAGAAAACGCACATCATAAATCAGGTCAGCATCGATCGGGATGCCGTATTTGAAGCCGAAAGAAGTCACATTAATCGAAAACTGCGCTTGCTTCGCGTTCGTAAATCGAGAAATAATCGCTTCCTTGAGCTGCGCCGGCTTGAGGTTGCTCGTCTCGATGATCTGCGTAGCCGAATCCTTCAGCTCCTCAAGCAAGCGGCGCTCCATGGCGATGCCGTCCAGCGGCAAACCCTCCGGCGCGAGCGGATGACGGCGGCGGCTTTCCTTGTAGCGGCGCACCAGCACGCTGTCCGTAGCATCAAGGAATAGAATCTCATATGGAATTGTAAAATGAGTCCGAATATGCTCCAGCGATTCCGATAGAGCGGTGAAAAACTCACGGCCGCGCAAGTCGATGACGAGCGCGACTTTAGCGATTTTGCCGCTTGAGCCGTCGATCAGCTCCGCGAACTTCGGAATGAGTACCGGCGGCAAGTTGTCCACGCAAAAGAAGCCGAGATCCTCGAGGCTTTGCACTGCGATTGTTTTGCCTGCTCCGGACATGCCGGTAATAATGACGAGCTGTGGTGTATTGATTTCCATCGGGATTCCCCTTCCTGGACTGAGCTCTTCCCCCGAATCACTCCTTGGAAGTCACTAGGAACGCAGAATCAAGCCAGCCGCACCGACAACACCGGCGTTATTGCCAAGCGTTGCAGCGACGATTTCTACGCCTTCTTTTGCTTGCTCTTGCGTATATTTAGCAAATACTTCACGGATCTGGTCGAACAAGAAATCGCCAGCTTTGGCTACTCCGCCGCCAATGATGAAACGCTGCGGGTTCAAGATGACTGCCGTTGCTGCCATCGAACGACCCAAATAGTACGCCGCCCGGTTAACGATGCGAGCTGCCACCTCATCGCCAGCTTTCGCTGCGTCGATAACTTCCTTCGCCATGATGTCCGGCACGAGAGAAAGACTCGTTTTGTCGCCGCGCTCAACTGCGTCCTTAGCCATACGAATAATACCAGTCGCCGAGGAGACCGTCTCCAGGCAGCCCGTCATGCCGCAAGTACACTGGATCGCTTCCAGGTCAGGCACGATCGCCATATGACCAAGCTCGCCAGCCATGCCGCCGAAGCCTTCATAAATACGGCCGTTGACGATAACGCCGCCGCCAACTCCAGTACCGAGTGTATAACAAACGCAGTTTGCGATGCCGCGGCCAGCTCCGGCCCATGCTTCTCCTAGTGCGGCAACGTTTGCGTCATTGTTGACCTTGACGGTCACGCCGAGTTTCTCCCCCAATTGCTGCTTCAGAGGGACATTGCGAATATTCAAATTGTTGGAGAACTTCACAATGCCATTCGGAATGTCTAGGAATCCGGCAATACCGACTCCGACGCCGCCCACCTGCTCCCAGGCATATCCGCTCGTCTCTACAACATGGTGAACGTACTTCACGATATTGTCGACAATGCGGTCCGCTCCTTGGCTCGCCTCGGTCGGGCCTTCATACGTTTGGAGCAAATCGCCCACCGCGCTGCATACTCCAACTTTAATGGTGGTGCCGCCAATATCTGCTCCAACGTAGATCGTCTCTGACATGTGATAGCCACCTCAAATGATTAAGTTTAACTTCTTTAGCTACTATAAGCCAAGGTATGTCCGAGGTCAAGGTAACAACGCAGCCCGGTGAACCGCGCCAGAGCCTAGCTGCAGAGCTAGCAGATGCAGGTTTTTCCCTAATAAATGACCTTCTGTAAGATGCATACAAAAAAGCGTTCGCCGTCCAATTAGACGGAGAACGCCCCAAACTTAGTTCCGCTGAAAATTAAAGCGATTGGCTCCAGTCATGAACCATCGAGCCCTCGAGGAATTTCTCGCAGTCCAGCGCTGCCTGACAGCCGCTGCCTGCAGCCGTAATCGCCTGGCGGTACTTCGTATCCTGTACATCGCCGCAAGCGTACACGCCCGGTACATTCGTTTCGGTCGTTCCCGGCTTCACAACGATATAACCATGATCATCCGTCTCGATCTGGCCGCCGAGGAACTTCGTGTTAGGCGTGTGGCCGATTGCAACAAAGATGCCGTCCGTCTCAATGAGTTCTTCTTGGCTTGTCTCGTTGTTACGCACTTTGAGAGCAGTTACGCCCATAGGGCCGGCTACTACTTCAAGCGGCGTGCGGTTAAGCGCCATATTGATTTTTTCGTTCTCGCGAGCGCGGTCTTGCATGATTTTGGAAGCGCGCATTTCGTCGCGGCGATGAACCAACTCAACATTTGTCGCGAAGCGGGTCAGGAAGTTTGCTTCTTCCATTGCGGAGTCGCCACCGCCGACCACGATGATCTTTTTGCCACGGAAGAAGAAGCCATCACAAGTTGCACAAGTGCTGACGCCACGACCGACGTTTTCTTTCTCTCCAGGAATACCAAGGTAACGGGCAGATGCGCCGGTGGAGATGATGAGTGATTCCGCCACAAGCTCTCCTTGGCCTTCTACCTGAATTTTGAATGGACGCTCCGAAAGATCAACGCTATTAACCCAGCCCGTACGGAATTCCGCGCCGAAACGCTCCGCCTGCTTACGCATGTTAGCCATGAGGTCTGGACCCATGATGCCGTCTGGGAAGCCAGGGAAGTTCTCAACCTCAGTCGTCGTAGTAAGCTGTCCGCCTGGTTCTGGGCCTTCAATAACAAGCGGATTCATGTTGGCGCGGGCAAGATAAATGGCAGCAGTAAGTCCGGATGGGCCGGTACCGATAATAATGGATTTGTACATGGTGAAACTCCTCCTCGATTGCCTGCTTGATTATAATTATTCTTATTCTAATCCATCGCAGGGCTATCCGTCAAAGTTACCCGCTTTATTTCATGAAACGTTCATCCAGAAGGCTACAGGCACGGAATCACTATTCCTTGACTCCACAAATCTCATCAATTCGCTTGGCATGTTTGCTGACCGTCGCCGCAGAAGCTCCGTACCGTTCCGCCACTTCCTGATAGGAGACTGCACGTCTATGATGCTTGGCTGTCAGGTATTCCAGGGCTGCGGACCAGCTTTCCGGCTTCGCCAGCTTAGGCACATCGGGATAAACACGTGTTAAATAGTCCAACCACAGCTTCATCAAATCATATTGCTGCAGCAAACCGTATTCATTCCCCATGCGCAGAAATGCCGTGTCGAGCACCCGCTGCCAAATTGGCTCCCAATCCGGCAGTCTGTCGGCTGCGGCGGCAGAGTCGGCTACAGAGCCGACAAGCTTACGCTTGCCTCCCAGAACAGCCGGTACGGGCTCCGACACTCCGATTGAACGAAGCACGAACAGCGCCAATCGCTTCAGATCATCATCTTCCTCCGGCTCCAGGAGCAACGCCTTCAGCGCTTCCTGGACTTCGCTGTCGGCGATCAGGCCGAGCGCCTGAATGACCTGCAGCTTAGTTTTGCGGTCCCCGTGACGAAGCGCCCAGAAGAAAGAGGAGCGGACAAGTGGATTGCTCTTCATTCCATCCGGCATCGTGTCCGGCAGCCGCTCCCACATCCGGAACTGCTCCTCGAACGGCAGATGGTAATGATAACTTGCCGCCAGCTTCTGGCTGCCCTTTCGCGCTTGAGCGAGCTGCTCCAAATAGTAGCGAGCCACATCGGACTTCGGATCGCGATGCGCGGCCTGTTGCCATAGCTGCTCCGCTTCGGCGAGCCGATCACAATGGACGGCTGCTACAGCGGCATAATGATACAGAGATGCGTCTCTCTCGCCCGAGCCATCCTTCAGCAAGCGACGAAAATGTCTGAGCGCGCACTCATGCTCCCCTAGAATGCCCATTGTGGTGGCCAATTTAAACACATGTTCCTGATGAAAAGGAACCATCCGCCGCAGTTGATCGGCGAGCGGAGCTAAGTTCTCTTGATCATTCGCATGCTGGTAAAAAATGGCCAGATTGCAGAGGGCATGAAGATTACCCTCCTCCTGCTCCAGCGCTTGCTTGATCGCTTCCATTGCATGGTCGAACCGACCCATATAGTAATACGCGAGCGCAAGATTGTTGCGCGCCGCCATGAATTCTCCATTGCTCTCAACGATAGACTCAAGCAGCTTGACCGCTTGGGCAAACTTGCCTTCTTCGAGCATAACGCGAGCTTGATCATGCTCGGCAATCCCTTGACGAGCCTTGATGGTGACGATCTTGGACGGCCGCTTGAGCTCATATTGAAGCAGCTCCATCATTTCCTCGGCATCGTCCAAGTAGTGCCCTTCCTCATCCTCTTCGAGGTAGCGCAGCAGCGACTGCTCCGCCTTCTCGTACTGTTCCATATTGGCGAAGTTGTTGGCCATATAGAAAAAACATTCTGTCATTAGCGGATCCAGCGTCTCTAAAATCTCTACGAGAATCCGGTTGGATTCCTCATATTGCCCCATCTCCGACAAAATGCCGGCGAGATTGCAATGATTTACTGGATTTTCCGGCTCGTATTCTACTGCACGACGGAAATATTTCAGCGCCTTGTCGTAGTGATAGCGGTCCATCGAGCGCACCGCGCGCTCGAAAAAGAACGTTGCGTCCCACTGGATCGGTATAATCTTCGCTGCCTGGTCCGCAGCCGCCCTGTTGTCCTCTTTCACCAGACAAGGCACCTCCTTGTTTCATCCTGCTTAAATCGAATGCACATGATTATACCATAACACGCCTTTCCTTACACGGTAGAAAATGCTCTATAAACAATAGAGCTAGGCCGTTCCTTGGACGGCTTGACTCTACCACCATCTATCTATACCCTGCCAAAAACATAAAAAAACGGAAGGTCGTCGGGACCTTCCGTTCTTCGGAAGTACTGCTGGCCTAAACGCCAGCGTTTTTGAACAGGGTGCTAATCGAGCCGCCCTGCATGATGATCTTGGTAGCGTCCGCCAGCATCGGAGCGACGGAAAGCACCTTGAATCGATCGGAGCGAATCTCCGGAAGCGCGATGGAGTCGGTCACGACGACCTCTCTGATGAGCGGATGGTCCAGCTTCTGGAGGGCGTTGCCCGAGAACAACGGATGCGTCGCACAGACGTAAACGTCTTCCGCGCCGCGCTCCTTCAGCCCTTCCACGACATTAACAATCGTTGAACCAGTATCAATGAGATCTTCAATGATGATCGGGGTTTGTCCCTCGACATCGCCAATGACATGCGTGATGACGGACTCGTTGTGGGTCGGGCGTTTTTTGATCATGATTGCGAAAGGCGAATCCAGGTAATTGGCCAACTTTTCCGCAGTGGAGGCCCGTCCGGCATCAGGGGAAACGACAACGGGATTCTTGATGTTTTTGCTCTTAAGATGATCGCTGATCAGATCCAGCGCCGTCAGATGATCCACAGGAATGTTGAAGAAACCTTGAATGGCCGGAGCGTGAAGATCAATCGTGATGATGCGGGTCGCCCCGACAGTCGTCAGAATATCTGCCAGCATCTTGGCTGAGATCGGTTCGCGCGGCGCGGATTTGCGCTCCTGACGCGCATAACCATAATACGGCATGATGATGTTGATCGTCTTGGCCGATGCGCGCTTAGCCGCATCGATCATGACGAGCAGCTCCACCAAGTTCTCGTTGATGGGGTGGGAGAACGATTGAACCAGGAACACGTGGCAGTTCCGGATCGTTTCCTCATAGTGGCAATAAACCTCACCGCTTTTGAATCGGGAGATTGTAATAGCTCCCAGCGGCAGCCCCAGCTCCGAGCTGATTTTTCTCGCCAGTCCCGGGTTCGAAGAACCCGAGAAAATTCGCAACTTGTCGCTAAACATGATACCCTCCTGAGCGTTCCAACCAAAAATTTGACAGCATCCTGCTAAACCTCTGCATGTTCGACAGATCTATTATACATCTTGCGCGCCAGATTTCAAAAAGGAATCATAACCCGTTTGCGGCGTTGCAAGGTTAACAGCTCCGTAAAGCCAGCATTTTTCAGCGCTTCACGCGCCTCTGGAAGATATTGCTCCAGCCGCTCCGGTTGATGACAGTCGGAACCGATAGTCACCGGAATGCCTAATTCACGAGCTTTTTGCAACATCCGAGGGCCTGGAAACATCTCCGCACAGGGCATGCGCAACCCGGAAGCATTCAGCTCGATTGCCATGCCCGCCGCACTGACCGCCTCTAGCGCCGCATCTTCCAAATGTGTCACATCTTCTTCAGGAATGTAGCCGAAACGCTTGATGACATCGATATGCCCGATATAGTCATAGAAGCCGCTTCTGGCTGCCTTGATGACGGCATCATAGTAGCGCTCGTACACTGCAAGGCGATTTTTGCCCTCCCACCCGGCGGTTTGCCGATAGTCGGTAATATCCCATGTTCCGAGAAAATGCACCGAGCCGATGACATAATCCCAAGGATAAGCTTCAATGATCGCAGAAATCTGCTCTTCATAGCCCTCGATATAGTCACCTTCGAGACCAAGGCGGATGTCGATTTGGCCACGGTACTTCTCTCGCAACTGGAGCACCTCCTCCACATAGCGGGGAAGCTCCTCCATCGGCATAGCCATTTCCGGGTAATACTCTTCCGGCTTCACATGGAGCAGCGGCATATGATCCGACAAGCCGAGCTGTGACAGACCATTGCGAATGCCCTGCTGCACATACTCCTCCAGCTTGCCGACAGCATGTCCGCAGCGTTCGTGATGGGTATGATAGTCGATTCGAATCGCCGTTTCGTTCATCCGCCGCGCTCCCTTGTTATCGATTCATCTTATTTGAAGTAGGCTTGCCATGGCGTTCCCGCAGCACGGCCATTACCTCGTCCAGACATAAGCCGCGCTCGCGAAGCAGCACCATCAGATGGAAAATCATGTCGCCAGCCTCAGAGCGAAGCTCCTCGTTGTCGCCGTTTTTGGCGGCGATGACAACCTCCACACTTTCCTCGCCAAGCTTTTTGAGAATTTTGTCCAAGCCCTTCTCGAACAAATACGTCGTATACGCGCCTTCCGGCCGCTCCGCATAACGCTCGCCGATCGTCCGCTCCAGCTCGCCGAGCATAGCGAAGCGGTCACCGCTTACCGCATCATGGGCAACCTCTTGTCCACCGCGTACAGGCAGTGGATTGTGGAAGCAGCTGTACGAGCCGGTATGGCAGGCAGGTCCGATCTGATCCACGCGCACGAGCAGCGTGTCGCCGTCACAATCGTAGTGGATGGAGCGGATGCGCTGCGTATGGCCGCTCGTTGCCCCTTTATGCCACAGCTCTTGGCGCGAACGGCTCCAATACCAGGTTTCGCCGCTTTCGAGCGACAACTCCAGAGATTCCTCGCTCATGTACGCAAGCATCAGCACTTCCTTCGTTACCGCATCCTGCACAATTGCCGGTACAAGGCCGCTGCTGTCATACTTGATTGCGCTGAGATCGAGTTCCAGCTCTTGCCCTGATGCGACCGTACCGACGCTCCCTGTCAGTTCGGTGCTCGCATTGTCGTTCTGGTTCATCGCATCTCCACCCCTTCCCGGCGCAGCTCATCCTTCACTTCGCCGATCGTCAGCTCCTTATAGTGAAAAATAGTCGCTGCCAGTCCAGCATCGGCGAGTCCTTCCCGGAACACCTCGCCAAAATGCTCCTTACGTCCCGCACCGCCAGAGGCGATGACCGGGATGCCAACGGATTGTGACACCGCCCGAGTGAGGACGATGTCAAAGCCATCCTTCGTGCCGTCTGCGTCCATGCTCGTCAGCAGCAGTTCGCCTGCTCCAAGCTGCTCCGCACGGCGCACCCACTCCAAAGCGCGGATGCCGGCAGCTTTGCGGCCGCCATGCGTGTAGACTTCCCATTCTCCCCATTCCGGGTTGAACTTAGCGTCTACAGCAACGACGATGCACTGCGAGCCAAAACGGCGCGCGCCATCGGAGATCAGCTGCGGATTAAGCACTGCCGCCGTGTTGATGCCGATCTTGTCCGCTCCCGCGCGCAAAATACGTTTCATATCGTCCGTAGCGGAGATGCCTCCGCCGACCGTGAACGGAATCGTAATTTCGCCTGCAGTGCGGCGAACGACCTCAATCATCGTGGCCCGACCTTCCACCGAAGCGGAAATGTCCAAGAAAACAAGCTCATCCGCACCTTCGCGGTCATATATGGAAGCGAGTTCGACCGGATCACCGGCGTCCCGCAGATTGACAAAGTTAACGCCTTTGACGACGCGTCCGTCCTTTACATCCAAGCAAGGTATGATACGTTTAGCCAGCATGGGCCCACCTCTTCTCTACTAGTCCCTACTGCTTGGGCTGAAGCTCTTGAACCGCATCCGCAAGCGAGATCGCGCCCGTGTACAACGCTTTGCCAACGATAGCACCGCTGATGCCCTGCTGCGCATACTGCGACAGTGCGCGCAGATCCTCGATCCGGCTCACGCCGCCAGAAGCAATAACTCCAGCCCCTGAGTATGCCGCCAAGGAGCGGATTGCCTCCACATTAGGACCTTCCATCATGCCGTCACGGGAAATATCGGTGAAAATAAACGTTCCAGCGCCTTTGCCTGCCAGTTCCTTGGCCAGTTCCTCCGCTTTAACTTCCGAAGTCTCAAGCCAGCCTCGCGTAGCGACATAACCGTCGCGAGCATCGATGCCGATAGCTACGCGGTCGCCGTGCTTCGCCAGCACACGCTCAACGAAGTCGCGGTCCTCAATCGCCGCTGTACCGAGAATGACGCGGCTTACGCCGAGCGTTAACAGCAGCTCTACATCCGCTTCCGTACGCAAACCACCGCCAAGCTGCACCGGCACTTGCACGGAGCGTGCAATCTCAGCGATCAGTTCAGCATTGACCGGATGGCCCGCTTTGGCTCCATCAAGATCAACGAGATGAATCCAGGAAGCACCTTGCGCCTCCCAGTCGCGCGCCGCTCTGACCGGATTGTCGTTGTAAACCGTCTCTTGGCTATAGTCGCCCTGCACGAGGCGGACCGCCTTGCCGCCGCGAATATCGATCGCGGGATAGATCGTGAATTTAGACATCATGATTCCTCCAGATCGTTGTTGATCATTGATCATTGAAACAGCGAAACTCGCTTATTTCTCTATCTCTAGCTTTCTAGCTCTCTAGCCTTCCACAACAGAAGCTGCCGGCCGCCCGGCCAGCTCCAGGAAATTGCGCAGCAGCTGCATGCCAAGCTCCCCGCTTTTCTCGGGATGGAATTGCATGCCCATCACATTGTCACGGCCAACAATCGCTGTCACTGGCTGATGGTAATCCGCCACCGCAATTAGATCGGATTTCTGCTCCGGCAGCGCGTGGTAAGAGTGAACGAAATAAACATGCCCCTCCTCCAGTCCTGCCAGCAGCGGGCTCTCCCGCCTGAACTCCAAGCGATTCCAGCCCATATGAGGAATTTTGTAATCACCCTGAAAACGAACAATCCGGCCCGGCAGCAAGCCGAGCCCCTCATGCGTCCCATGCTCCTCGCCTTCGCTGAACAGCAGTTGCATGCCGAGACAGATGCCGAGCAGCGGCTTGCCGGATGCGGCAAAAGCACGTGTCGCCTCATCCATACCGCTCTCACGCAAAAAGTCCATCGCATCGCCGAATGCGCCGACACCAGGCAAAATCGCTCCATCTGCGCGGAGAATTTCTGCTTTATCGGAAGTCACAACCGCCTCAAAGCCGAGCCGCTCCACCGCTTTGCTGACGCTGTGTAGATTGCCGAGACCGTAGTCGATGATTGCGATCATCCTACAGCACTCCTTTGGTCGAAGGCACTCCCTGCACGCGCGGATCAATCGACGTCGCCTCATCAAGCGCACGTCCAAGCGCTTTGAATATCGCTTCAATCATATGATGTGTATTTTTGCCGTAGTGGACGATGACATGCAGCGTAAAGCGCCCTTCCAACGCCAGCTTCCAGAGAAACTCATGGACAAGCTCCGTGGAGAAGCTGCCCACCTGCTGGGATGGATACTCCGCACGATATTCAAAATGAGGCCGGTTACTCAGGTCGATGATGACCTGAGCGAGCGCCTCATCCATAGGCACGAATACGCTGGCGTACCGCTTGATGCCACGTTTGTCGCCAAGTGCTTCAGCCAGTGTCTGGCCGAGACAAATGCCGATATCCTCAACCGTATGATGGTCATCGATATCAACATCGCCGCGCGCGTCGACCTTCAGGTCGAACTGACCATGCTTCGTGAACAGATCCAGCATATGGTTCATGAAAGGCACATCCGTCTCGATCTCCGAAACACCAGTACCATCCACGGAGAAAGCCAGCTTAATATCCGTCTCATTCGTCTTGCGCGCCACTTCGGCGCGGCGGATGTCCCGCCCGTTGTCCCCAGTCGCCATATCTATGCCCTCTTTCCTTCAATCGTCTGTTGTCCGGCCGCATCTACCGCTGCCGTTCCTGCTTCCTTCTCCAGCCGCACCTCAATTGCCCGTGCATGGCCTTCCAGCCCTTCGTGGCGGGCGAGCGTCATAATATGAGCTCCGTCGCGCAGCAGTGCTTCGCGGCTGTAGGAGATAAGGCTCGATTTTTTGATAAAATCATCCACGTTCACCGGTGAGCTGAACCGCGCCGTACCGTTGGTCGGAATAATATGATTAGGTCCAGCAAAATAATCGCCTACCGGCTCAGAGCTGTAAGGCCCGAGGAATATCGCACCGGCGTTCTCGATGGAGCCGAGCAGGCTCATGGGATCCGCCGTCAGCACCTCCAAATGCTCTGGCGCCATGCGGTTTACAACCTCGATGCCCGCTTGCAGCGAGTCCACGAGCAAAATAGCGCCGTGCCGGTCGATCGACTCCCGCGCAATGGCTGCTCGCGGCAGCAGCGCCAACTGGCGCTCCACCTCGGTGCTCACTGCCTCGGCCAGACGCTCCGACGGCGTAATCAGAATGCTCGAGGCCATCTCGTCATGCTCGGCCTGCGACAGCAAATCCGCCGCCACATAGACCGGGTCTGCCGTATCATCAGCCAGCACCGCAATTTCGCTCGGTCCCGCCAGGCTGTCGATGTCCACAGCGCCGAATACAGCGCGCTTCGCCAACGCCACAAAAATGTTGCCCGGACCACAGATTTTGTCTACGGGCACAATCGATTCCGTACCGTAAGCTAGCGCAGCAACCGCCTGCGCTCCACCGACTCTGTACATCTCTTTAACGCCGGCTTCCGCCGCTGCGACGAGAATATACGGGTCGATGCCCGGCTTGCCGCCGGTCGCCGGAGGCGTCACCATGACGATCTCCGGAACTCCAGCTACCTGTGCCGGGATGACATTCATCAGCACAGAGGATGGATAAGCTGCCTTGCCGCCCGGTACATAAACACCGACCCGCTTTAGTGGTCGGATCACCTGGCCAAGCACCGTGCCGTCCGGCTGCACGTCCATCCAGGACTGGCGACGCTGCCGCTCGTGGTAAGCCCGAATGTTGGCTGAAGCCCCCCGCAGCGCGTCCAGGAAATCGGGCTCCACCCGATCATAGGCCGCCTTAATTTCCTCGTCGGTCACCCTCAGCTGTGCAGCGCTCAGCTGCACGCCGTCGAACTGCTCCGTCAACTCCAGCAGCGCTTCATCGCCGCGAGTACGCACCGCCTCAACGATCTGACGGACCGACTCATTTTGCTCCGGGGTTCCGTACTCTACCTCCCGGGTTAGATTGAACTGCTCCGCTCGCATGATCCGCATCGCCGCTCCCCCTTTCTATTTGCCGCAAATTCAACCGCAGCAGCTAAGCCGTAGGCTCCGCCGCCCGTTTCTTCTATATCAAGTCCGTTCCAAAACGGCCAACAACTCATCTAGCGTCATATCCGCCATCGATTTCAGCTGCAGGTCCGCTCCTGGAAAACTCATGTGCCTAGTAACTTCATTCGGAATTACAACCGTACGCAGTCCTGCCGCGCTGGCAGCCGTAAAACCATTTAGCGAGTCTTCAAAAGAAACCGCCTCGCCTCCTTGTACTCCAAGCGCTTCAAGCGAAGCCAGGTACAGCTCAGGGTCCGGTTTAACCCTTTTCACTTTATTTTTCGTTAGAAAAGAATCAAAGCTCTCTGCAAGGTTATGTTTTTGCAAAAGCGGCTGAATCCAGCCCCATGACGAGCTGGAAGCCAAGCCGATCTTAAGCCCAAGCTCCCGCGCCCGCCGCAAATTTCCCTTTACTCCAGGCAGCACGGAGGATTCTCCGACAATTTCAAGGTAAATCTCCTCATAGCGGGTTTGGATCAGCTGCCGTTCTATGGGTCTGCCTATCGTCTGCTGCAAATAGTCATAGGGATCAAACGCGGCATTGGCAAAGGTCGTTCCGATGCATTGTGCAAATGTCTCCAAAGGAAGTTCTGCGCCATGCTCCCGGTAAATGCGGTCGAAAGCATGATAAGATGGCGTCTCCGTGTCGATAATCAATCCGTCGAAGTCAAATATGACTGCTTTGATGATACCCATGGCCGCCTCCTTAGATCATTCCACTTTAGATCGATAACCAAGTTCCCGTCTCGTTCCCATTCCTGTGTCCGCCAATGTCAGTGACTTTTTGCATCCGGAGATCTGTGTAAAAGACAGCCTTTAGCCGTTATACACGAGCCGAAAGAGTTGCTTGCAGCCGATCACATAGGCTCTGGATACGTTCGTTTTTCATCCGGTAGCTGACGCGGTTGGCGATTAGCCGGCTCGTTACGCCGAACATCGGCTCCATCTCCACGAGTCCGTTATCCCGCAGCGTCTGGCCGGTCTCAACCATATCCACGATCCGATCAGCCAAGCCGATTAACGGCGCCAACTCGATCGATCCGTTCAGCTTGATGACCTCTACCTGCTGCCCGCGTTCGCGGAAATATTGAGAGGCTACGTTTGGATACTTCGTCGCCACTCTCGGGTTCATGACCGGCTTCCAGTCCGGCAGTCCGATAACAGACATACGGCAAGGCGCGATGCCCAGATCAAGCAGTTCGTACACGTCCTTATTTTCCTCCATCAGCACATCCTTGCCCACTACACCGATGTCGGCCACACCATACTCCACATAAGTCGGTACATCAACCGGTTTCGCCATAATAAACTCCATACCCGCGTCCGGCACCTCGATGATCAGCTTGCGCGTATCCTCCAGATCATCCTGGATAAGTAGTCCAGCTTCGCGGAACAGTCGGGATGCCTGCTTGTAAATCCGCCCCTTCGGCATCGCCACCTTCAACAATTCCTGCGGGGCTCTATTGCCGCTGCTCATAGTCCTGCTCCCTTCTCGGCTCCTTCAAAAAATGAAAGGAACACACCGTACACCTGTCCGCCGTACCGTACCGACTCACCATCCGGCAGCCGATGTGCCTTGCGGTCCAATCGCTCGCCACCGCCCGTGGCCGGTAACCGCTCACCGCTTGTCGCCGGCGCATCGCCGTGATGGAAGCCCGGCGCTTCAAGCTGCGCCGTCACCACCGTAGCTCCGCTCTCGCGCAGCCGCCTCGCCTCGGCAAGAGCCCGGCGACGGCCCGCGCTGTCGTAGCCGATCAGGATACGCCGCTGCGGTTCGCTTTCTTCTCCGACAAGCTCAAGCACGCGCGTCGTCTTGATCGCAAAACCAGTCGCCGGAGCCGGCCGCCCAAACTGCTGCAGCAAATTGTCGTACCGACCGCCTGCTACGACCGGAAAGCCGAGATCCGAGGCATAACCTTCAAACGTCATTCCTGTATAGTAGGAGAAATCTCCAATCATAGTTAAATCAATCAGCACATGGGCGCTCACACCGTAAGCCTCCAGAGCATCCCACACTTGCCGCAGATGTCCGATAGACTGCCGTGCCGTCTCGTTGGAGCTAAGCTCAATCGCCTGCTCACATACTTCCCGTCCGCCGCGCAGGCGCAGCAGCCCTTCCAGCTCGTGCTGTACAGCCTCAGCGAGCCCAAGCCGCTTCAGCTCGTCACGGTATCCGACATGATCCCGATTCAGCAAATAATCCTTCAGCTTGCTCTGGTCGTTCTCCCGTCCGGGGAGCAGTTCCTCCAGCAAGCCGTTCAGGAAACCGACATGCCCAACGGCGATGCGGAATCGCTTCACGCCTGCAGACTGCAGTGAGGCAATCGCCAATGCGATAACCTCGGCATCCGCCTCCGCGGAGCAATCACCGACCAGCTCTACGCCGGTCTGAAAAAACTCCGCGTCCCGCCCCGCTTCGTTCTCGAAAGCCCGGAACACGCTGGAGTGATAGGACAAACGCAGCGGGAATTCATGGCCGCGCAACAGCGAGGCCACAACGCGCGCGATCGGCGCGGTCATATCCGAGCGGAGCACGAGCGTTGTGCCCCGGTTATTGAGCAGCTTGAACAGCCGCTGATCAGAGGTAGAGCTGGCAACGCCCACCGTATCGTAATATTCCAGCGTTGGGGTGATGATCTGCTCATAACCCCAGCCCTCCATGCAGTCGAGCACACTCCGCTCGATCTGCCGGAGCTTGGTCACAGCGAGCGGCAAGTAATCCTTGACGCCGACCGGCTTTTCAAACACCTTTGGTTTGGACATTATTCTATCTCCTATACTATACAATTAAATATATCACTTTAGTACGTTAATGTGCTAACAAATTACCATGCTAACAAAGTAAAGGTATGGGTTATACTATCACGCGGTAAGCGATCCGTCAACCGCCGCAAAGCCGCCCCCGCCGGCGGTTGCCGACAGGGGCGGCCCGCGCCGTTCCTGCATCGTTTTACCTTATGTTGTCTGACTAATCAACTTCTTACGCAACCGCTGTTCCTGTACCAACTCCCAAGCGCTTCTGAGCCAGAGCGCTCCGATCAACAAGCCGAGAATCGGCAACAGCAACAGGGCATACTTGAGACTCGGACGCTCATAATGCGCCTTACCCAGCTTTTGAACCGCCTGCTTCATTAGAGCGATTTGAAGATCCGGATTGTTGTCCATCCCCCCGGCATTCAAGCGAAAGCCGTTATACTGCCCAGGTCCATTGAGACCCGCTTTAACAGTCAGTGTCACGTCAATGCCTTCCTGTCTGCATGCTTGCAAAAGCGGCCGAGAGAACGCTCCATATGGAAATGCCATCACATCATTGCGCACGCCAATCTGCTTCAGCAAAACAGTGTTCGCCTGCCGCAGGTCGCTGCGGATACGGCGTTCGTACTCTGTTTCCCGCTCCCTGCGCCCAAGCTTAGGGAGATAAATCCGTCCTGCCAGCAATGCGGTTAAGCTGCTTTTAGGCCCTTCGGAATGAGAAAAAGAGTGGGAGTCGTACGAATGGCTGTAAAAATCGATTCCATCCTGTTTCATCTGTTGAATTTGCATCCAGGTCAGCTTCGTCACACCGGCATGCTTCCTATTGTCGATTGAGCCGGCGATAATGAAGTTCGTCGCCGACAAGCCATGCTTTCGGAGCATCGGGTAGGCGTATTGATAAAAAGACTCGTATCCGTCGTCGAAAGTCAAAAGCACCGCATTATCCGGTACGGAAGCCTTCCCACGAATGAACTGCTTGTAACGATCCATATCAATAATTTTGAAATTATTCGCCTTCAGCAGCGACAGCTGCCGGTCCAATCTATCAAGTGCAAGCGACTTGCTGTCATTGGGATCAGGACGAACATCATGGTACATCAGTACAATAACCTTGTTCTTATAGTAAAGACCTTCCGGCGTCGCCGTTCCCGGCTGTAAGTCCTTGTACAGCTCCGATTGACTGCTTGTTTGAAGTGTCAGTCCCTTCAGGAGCGGCAGCTTGTCCTTGAAGAGCATTGCCACACCAGTTGCACCGGTAGCTATAAAAACAAACACCAGCAAAATCGTCAATATCCGGAAACGGCCCATTACGCCCGGCATTCCATTCAACCCCTTGCTTGAAAAGATTCATCTCATTGACGAACCCTTCAAGCAAATTGTTTCCTATTTGGCTAAAGTTACCCTTATTAATTTTATTATTTTCTTATTACATTTGTATCATTTTCTATGGATCTCTTGAGCTGGATTGCCTCCGACAAAGGCTCCCGCAGGCACATCCCGATGAACGACTGATCCAGCCGCTACAACCGCCCCGTCTCCGATTGTCACGCCAGGCAAAATGGTCGTATTGGCACCGATCATAACATCGGAACCGATGATCACATCGCCAAGGCGATACTCATGAATTAAATACTCATGCGTCAAAATCGTCGTGTTGTAACCGATGATGCAGTTGTCCCCGACCGTAATTCGCTCCGGGAAGAACACATCGACCATCACCATGAGGGCGAACGAGGAAGTACGACCAACCTTCATGCCGAGCACATGCCGGTAGATCCAGTTTTTGACGGGCAGCGAAGGACAGTACCGGGAAATCTGGATGGCGATGAAGTTTCGCACCGCCTTGAACCGGCTTACCGTCCGGTACACCTGCCATAGCGCATTGGGGCCCTCCGTCGGATAACGCTCAACTTTCCTCAAGCGGTTCCAGGCTCCAGTCCCAGCAGGTCGTATAGATCCCGCATGTCATGCAGCACATGCGCCGCTCCGTAATCCCGAAGCAGCTGCTCGCCTTTCAGCGACCAGGCTACCCCAACCGGAATCGCTCCGGCCTCGAGAGCGGATTGCATATCCACCGTGCTGTCGCCGACCATGAACGTCTCCGCAGGCTCAGCGCCGAGCAGTTGCATTGCCCTTTGCACCGGCTCGGGATGGGGCTTGGCATGCTGCACATCGTCCAGGGTCACAATCGCGTCCATCAAATCGTACAGGCCAGTAAGCTTCAAGCCTTTGTCTGTCGACATCCGAATCTTCGTTGTCACCACTCCCAGGCGGTATCCCGCCCCTTTTAGCCGCTGCAGCACCTCAAGCGTATTGGGGAAAGGCTTTACCAGTTCGTCATGAAGCCTCATGTTCATCTCACGATAGATCGGGATTAGATGAGAAGCATCCTCCATGCCCGAAAAGTAATTCATCTGATCAATGAGCGTCAAACCCATATGCGGAATCATCTGCTCCCGGCCAAAGCCGGGAGGGACAACTCCATCCAGCGCATGCAAAAAGCTGCGCATGATCAATTCATTTGTATCCAAAATGGTGCCATCTAGGTCAAACAGTAGGTTTTTGATTACGGGGCTCATCTTGATTCTCCTTACGTTTTGCCGAAGCGCTGGAAGCTTCAGCTCCAGGCTCCACGCCGGCAGGAAGGCCGGTTTTGCGATTGATGATGGGATCGTTATAACGCTCCGAGGCCATCCCTGTGCTGCGACGCACGATAATAAGAACCACACAAGCAATTAAAAGCAGTACAGCAATCAGCTGCGAGCTGCGTACATTTCCGTAGGACGGATCCAGGTAACCGGCTTGGAATACCGCTGTCATTGGAGCCCACAGGGCATCCATTATTGAGGATAGCCAAGATGGCCCGATGAAGGCAAGACTGTCCGTGCGAAGCCCTTCAATGAAGAAGCGCCCGATGGAATACCAGATCAGATAGGTGATAAACATCTCTCCTGCGCGCACCCAGGGGCGACGGCGAAGAACGAGTATAAGCACAATGCCCAATACGTTCCAGAGCGACTCGTACAGGAACGTCGGATGGTGGTACAGGCCGTCCGCCCCTACATACATTTGATTGATAATCCAGTCCGGTAGATGAAGCTCGCTAGACAAGAAACGCCTGGTAACCGGCCCGCCATAGGCTTCCTGGTTGACGAAGTTGCCCCAACGGCCGATTATTTGTCCGATCAATAGCGACGGCGCGCAGATGTCGGCGATGCGCCAGAAGCCGTAACCTTTCCTATGCGTGTAAATAACAGCACAGATGACCGCACCGATCAGCGCGCCATAAATGGCAATCCCGCCGTTCCAGATCGCCAGGATCTCACCTGGATTCTGGCTGTAATAGTCCCATTTGAACACGACAAAATAGGCTCTTGCCGCGAGAATGGCTGAAGGAACGCCAAGTAAGAGCAAGTCCATAAAGAAATCGGAGGACAGCCCGAAACGTTTGCCCTCCTGGATCGCCAGCAGCAAACCAGCTAGCGCACCGAGCCCGAGAATGATTCCGTACCAGTGTACGGAGATAGGGCCGAGACTGAAGGCTATAGGATTAATGAGCAAGCCGAGATTCGTCATTCAAAGAGACCTCTTTCTGAGAATTAATATCCTCATTGGTATCATTCTCGTATTTCCATAACTTACATACACCTGTTGCCCATAAAACGGTAAAACCGCATTGACCATAAACACTACTTATTCGTAGTCATCCATGTCATCGTTGATTGTTTCGGTGAGCTTGGTAGTGAACTGCAGCGCGGCATTATAGCCCATCCGCTTAAGCCGGTAGTTCATCGCGGCAACCTCAATAATTACAGCTAAATTTCGGCCCGGGCGAACCGGCACGGTAACGAGCGGAACATCGGTCTCGATAATGCGCGTTGTCTCCTCATCAAGTCCGAGGCGGTCATACTGCTTGTCCGGCTGCCAGTTCTCAAGTCGGATGACAACGCTAATTCGCTTGTTGCTGCGAACCGCTCCCGCCCCGAACAATGTCATGACGTTAATAATCCCCAGTCCCCTAATTTCGAGCAAATGGCGAATCAACTCCGGCGCAGTGCCATGCAACTGGCCATCCGAAGTTTGACGGATTTCTACGGCATCATCGGCAACGAGACGATGCCCGCGTTTGACAAGCTCAAGAGCTGTCTCGCTCTTACCGATACCACTGCCTCCTGTAATCAGAATTCCCATTCCGTACAAGTCTACCAATACACCATGAATCGTAGTCGTTGGAGCTAATCGCCGCTCTAAAAAGTTGGTCAAGCGACTGGAGAAGATCGTCGTAGAGTTCTGGCTGCGAAGTACCGGAATGTTCTTCTCGGATGCCTGTTCAAGCAGTTCTAGAGGTGGCTCCAGGCCGCGTGTAAGCAAAATACATGGCGTCTCGTCATGGCATAAACGTTCCAAACGCTCGCGACGCTCACTGGTATCCAGCGTCTCGATGAATGCCAGTTCGGTTTTACCTAGTAACTGTACCCGCTCTTTTGGGTAATAATGAAAATAGCCGGCCATTTCCAGCGCTGGCCGATACAGATCGTCAGTCGTTATGATTCGTTTCAGTCCATCTTCTCCAGCAAGAATCTCCAGCTGAAAAGGCTGGATCAATTCGGATACCTTTACTTTCTTGGGCATAAGAGCCTCCCTGTATCATTTCCCTAGATCTAAACTTATGTAGGAATAGATTGGTATTCAGTACACCTTGCTGCTAGTTCCATCCTAATGGAAATCGCTATTCAGCGCAACGTAGCAGCTTCCATCCTTTCCAAGGTGCATGTTGTCCTTTTTCGCGGTAAGATACGTTTGGATGACGGGAGAGGCAACCTTATTGAGTTTTTTACGTCCATAATGATGCAGTACGGTAACCATTTCTTGCTCTGTCATTCTCTTTCCTTAACGATCACTTCACGAGGCGAGGTGCTGTCCATGCGATCTAAGCGCAAATTAAGAGCCAGATGGAGCCCAGCTACAAAGGTAGCCTTGGCGGCATCCTTTCTGCTCGTTACATCCTTAACCATACTTGTTAGCTGGAATGGCCGATCCATCGATCCTGAAGCGTTGTCCGCTGCCGTTACGGCAATCGCACCAGCTCACGCTCATAAAGTCACCACTGTCGCAACCGGCAACGAGCCTCCTGTAAGCTGGCCAGCGACCCCACGCCTGAGCTTAATGCAACAAACATTAGTCGCAGACCAAGTGCTCAGTATGAGCACGAGCGACAAAGTTGGTCAGCTCATCATCGCTGGCTTGGAAGGTACTTCGGCGGATGCATCCACGCGAAAAATAATCAAAAATCAACAGGCAGGAGGATTCATCCTCTTCCGCCCAAATATGAAAACTGTCTCCGGTACCGTCGCGCTGCTCAACGAACTGAAAGACTTGAACCGCCAAGCAGGAGGAAAACCGCTTTTTCTCGGCACCGATGAAGAAGGCGGTCGGATCTCAAGACTACCCTCACCCGTGATCAAATTACCTTCTAGCGGCGAGATTGGTCTAACTGAAAGCGAAGCTTATGCTGAAGCTGCCGGGGAACAACTTGCCAATCGAGTCAAAGCATTCGGTTTTAATATCAATTTTGCCCCCGTGCTGGATGTGAACAGTAATCCCGATAACCCTGTCATCGGGGACCGCTCTTTTGGCAACTCGCCTTCCCTGGTCGCGCGGCTTGGCCTCGCTGAGCTGAAGGGACATCAAAGATCCGGCATTCTCGGTGTTGTGAAGCATTTCCCAGGCCACGGCGATACTTCGGTCGATTCCCATAAACAGCTTCCCGTTCTTGATCATGGCTTAAGCCGTTTGTCCAAGATTGAGCTTCCGCCTTTCGAGAACGCCATCAACAACGGTGCACAAGCGGTCATGATTGCACATATTTCACTGCCCAAGCTTGATCCCGATTATCCTGCCTCCTTGTCCAAACCGATCATCACAGGACTTCTTCGTGAAAAAATGAAGTTCGATGGTCTCGTAATAAGCGACGATCTGACAATGGGAGCTATCAAAACCAACTATGATCTAGGCGAGGCAGCGGTACGCTTTATATTAGCGGGAGGGGATATAGCCCTGGTTTGCCACGGTGACGATAATATTATTCATGTCTACAACAGCCTCAAACAAGCTGTAGACAACGGAACGATTCCAGAGAAGAGACTCAACGAGAGCGTGTATCGGATTTTAGCTCTTAAAATGGTGTATAAACTCACTGATCCGACTTCCCCTGTCCCTGCAGCCGAACAGCTCAATAAACAGATGGACGCGGCGCTAGCTCCATATCGTGCTGCCGCCCCCGAGTCTGCACGGAAAGAGCGCTAACGGCCAGGACTCGCAGACCCGCTGCGGGCTTCAGCCTAGAGAGATCGCCCATCCCGGGCACACAAGAAGAGGCGCGCCTTTGAAAGGCGCGCCTCTTTAATTAGGTTTGTTTTTGAATTTTTTCTGTTGCTTTAACAAGCACATAGTTTGTTAATCCACTCCGGGTGGTGAAGCCGGTGTCGGATAAGGCGACTGCGCTGCTCAGGACGACATCGGTCGCGGAGAGCGTCAAGGTCGGGGCGCTTTTCCCTTGCCGCCGCCATTTCCATTTCCATTTCCATTGCCATTGCCGTTACCGTTACCATTACCATTACCATTACCATTACCGTTTCCGTTTCCGTTTCCGTTACCGTTTCCGTTTCCGTTTCCGTTTCCGTTACCATTACCATTTCCGTTTCCGTTGCCGTTACCATTTCCGTTGCCATTGCCGTTTCCGTTACCATTACCGTTTCCGTTGCCATTGCCGTTTCCGTTTCCGTTGCCGTTACCATTTCCGTTTCCGTTGCCATTGCCGTTTCCGTTACCATTACCGTTGCCGTTTCCGTTGCCGTTACCATTTCCGTTTCCGTTGCCGTTTCCGTTGCCGCCGTTTCTGCAGTCCGGCGCCGTGGCCGTCGCGGAGGAGGTGAACACATAGGTGCCGCTGCTCACACGGAACACGCTATACCCCGCTTCGTCACGCAGATGCTCGGCTCTGCACGGCGCGGCCACCTTGGCGCCGGCAACGACCGGAACGGACACCTCGGCAGTCATGCTCACCGGCACGGTCACAGTTAGCGTTGTGACACCGTTCGCGACCGTCCAGCCTGACGACAGCGTCCCGCCGGCGGTCTGGTAGCTCGTGGATGCGTAATCCAGTCCCTTGGGAAGGTACGGCTTCACTTTCGCCTTCCCGGAGACAGTTCCGAGGTCTGCGAGCCCTGCCACATCGGCGTACATCCAGTCGACGACGGTCCCGAGGAATGGATGGCCTTCCGAGCGGCTCCATTCGCCCCACATTTCCCACAGGGTCGACGCGCCGGTGTTCATCCACTGACCGTAACCCGGGCTGGTAGTTGTCGTCGCGGCGGCGTAGGCGGTGTCGATGTGTCCGTAACGGGTCAAAACGTTCCACAGCCACTTCGTACCTAGCACACCCGTGTTCAAATGGTTATCATGCGCTGCGACATCGGCTGCGATGCTGTCGGCGACCGCCTGCTCGCGGCCGTTCGGCACTATGCCGAACGCGAGCGGCAGCACGTTGTGTGTCTGCCAGTAGGCGGCGCCGGGCGCCGTCAAATAACTTTGCGAAGCCACGTCGAAATAAGCTGCGTTAAAGGCGTCCCTCATCTGGTCGGCGCGGTTAGCATAGAGGGATGCGTCGTCGTCGTGCCCAAGTGCCCTCGCAATCTCCGAAAACTGCTGTACGCTGCGGTAGGCGTACGCCTTGCCGACGAGCTGCTTGTTAGCTTCGCTGTTGCAGACGGAGTCGTTGCCCGGGCATACCCAGTCACCCCACTGCTCATGCTCGGATCCGAACTGCGACCATTCGAACGCGGCGAAGTTGCGTAACTCTGTATAGCGCGCCGCCACGGCATCCTTTGCGTCGTACTCGGTGAGGAGCATCTGCGCCGTCTCCGGGAAGGCGTTCGCCCATGCGCTGCTGCGGTAACCGGCAGCCTCCGTCGGGGCTGGCGCCCAGGCCGGCACGTCACCGTTGCTGTGCTGCGAATCTGCGATGTCGTTGAACCACTTGATGTAGACCTGTTCGGCGTCGAAATTGCGGACCATAGCTTTCTCCATCAGATGACCGTCGCCAAGCCAAGGTAGCTTCTCGTTGTACGAGCCGTCGGTGGGCACACTCATGACGAGATTATTCAGCAGCGTCTGTCGCGCGGCTTCGTTCACCCAGTTCAGCACAGCGTTGCCCGAGTCAAAGGTGCCAACACTGGTGACGTCGTTGTGCATCCGTAGAACGCGGACGGTCGGCGCCGGGCTTCCGCTCGGCAGGCCACTGATTTCGATGTACCGGAAGCCTTTGTACGTGTACGACGCCGCCCAGGTGAGCGGACCAGCCCCGTTGCCGGTCACGTAGTCATCCTGGTAGCGTGCGCTCGCGATGTCGGAGCGCCCATTCGCCAGCCGCTCCGTGTAACGCACCGTCGCGGTCACTCCTTTTGGCAGGTCGAGGGTGACCTGGGCGGTGCCCGCGATGTTGCGTCCCACGTCGTAAACATAGACGCCGTCGGCCGGGTTGGTCACCACAACCGGGGCGAGCGTCTCCGTGACGCGATTCGGTTGCACCGGGTTGGATTGCAGTAGCGCGCCTTCATTGGAGGTGATCTGCGCCGCATCCCAGCCACTGTCGACGAAGCCGGGACTACTCCAGCCGGATTGCTTCAGCGTCGCGTCGTAACCCTCCGCGTCAGGCGTAACGTCGGTAGTCGTCCGACTCGGGCCGAGAACGGCCTTCCAGCCGCTACCCGTTATGACCTCCGTGGTACTGCCATCGGCATAACGCACGTCGAGTAAGGCCTTGGTGCGCAGGATGCTATTCCAGCCTCCCCAGTTGGAGCGCGGCGACCAGCTGTTGACGCCGTCGAGCCATGCCTGGCCGAGTCCGATGCCGATCGCGTTCTCCCCGGCGTGTACCTGTCCAGTGACATCAATCGCGTCGTAAAACGTACGTTCGTCGAACTTCGTCATACCGGAGCCGATACGAATGTCTCCGGCACGCTCGCCGTTGACCTCGGCTTCGTACGCTCCGAGGCCCGAGATGTACAGCGTCGCCGAAGTGATCGGCCGATTCTGCACCGTGAAGCCTGTGCGGAACAGCGGCAGCGTCAGGAGGGTTCGATCGCCCCAAGCGGGCGGCTCGGCGTTGTCATACGACGCGACCGTCGTCGGGCCGCCGACTACGACGGTGTCGGCGATCGACAACGAGTAGGCACTCATGAAGGCGACCGTTCGGGGTGTACCGTCGACTACGACGGACTTATCGCTTCGAGGATAGACTTTGACTACCGACACCGTATGGATGCTGCCCAGATCAATGGTGATGGTCGCGGGAGGAGTCAGCGTCCGCCCGCCGTAAGGGGGCCATGAGGTCCATCCGGTGGAAGCGACGTCGTTAGTGGTCGTAACACCATCCCCAAGCAGATGCGAGTCCCACGCCCCGCCAAGGTTGCTGTTGGCTGAGAAAGTGGCGTTCCTCGCGATGTTTTGGCCATTCTCGTCGAGCACCTCGATTTCGGCCAGCTGCAGGAAGAACGCCGTGGGCGCATCAGGCTGTTCGACGGTGACCTTCGGCACCGTAAGCGTCAACAGCCTCCCGGACGGCCGTGCTGGCAGGTCGATGGTGTACGGGGTACCCGGGTTCGCGTAGGCGGGAACGACAATGGCATCGTCGGTAGCGATGACAGTGCCACCCTGCGGCTCACCCTCCACATCCGCAGTAACGTTGAACCGTGTGGGGAAACCTGCGCTGCGACCGCTCGAGGAAGCGACGTCGGTACGCGGGTACAGCACGACGCGGTCGAACGTCTGCACGGCGCCAAGGTCGAGTTTTAATGTGATCGGAGATGCCAGGTCCGCGCTGTTGTGCGGCGCGGACGACCAGCCTCGTGCCCACGACGTCTCCGACGACGTCGTGCCATCCTTGAGAGCGCCGACCGACCAGCCGTCGGATTCGTTCGACTCAGACGCAGTGATGGTGGCGTACTGAGCGGCATTGGTTCCGCCTTCACCGTTCTTGACCTGGATCTCTGACAGCTGAGCCCGGAAGTCGCTGTCCCCCGATGGCATCTCGCCGATCCTGTAGATTGAGATCGTCACCGTGCGACTGGTGATCGGGCCGCCCGGGAAGATCACCGTGACCGGGTACAGCGAGCCAATCTCAGAGGCACCCTGCGACTGAGCCCAATCCTTTTGCGTGATCCAGTCTGCGCCATTCCAGTCCGCATCCGTAAGCATGCCGGTACCAAAGGCGGCGTTGCTCCACGCGCTCGGACGGCCGGAGCCGTCGAAAACCCGCACCTTCCAGGTGTAGCGAGCTTTTGCCTGCAGGGGCTGACCGCCGTACTTGACCGACGAGATTCCGGGCTTTGTCAGGCGGCCGCTTGACCACATCACGGCGCCCGTGCCCGAAAGCACCATCACCTCCGCGCCACTGACGACTGCTCCATCACCAGCGGACGAGACGCGCCATGACAGCGTGGGTTTCGTCGCGTCGATTCCGAGCGGCGCGTCAAGTCCCTGTACCTGCAGGTCATCGATGCTAATGAGTTGTTTTAAATTGCTTTCGACTTTTTCTCCTGAAGCATTAGCTGTAACATTAAAAAACATGGCAACTGCAAGACTGACAGCAAATAGACCGGTTAATGTTTTTCTCATTAATGGCTTAAGTAAATCGCTTGCTCCCTCCACCTTCGTAACAGTCGTCAAATAAGCCCCTTCCTGCTTCAATTTTTCGCACCGGGTAAGCTTGTGCATCATTGTGCATGTCCTCCTTCACCGCAATCGGATCAAAAAGAAGAGAGTGCGCCAACCATCTGCGTTCTCTCTAATGATAGATCAGTAATTGCCGCTCCGGCTATTTCACAATCTTGACGTTGCTTGCACAATGCCGACTAATATGACTCCTTCAAAAAAATATATAGACCTCTTTGAAAACGTGAAAAGGGCTCCAACTCTTTGGCAGAATGGTGTTTAACCACAACGTACCGATAGAGAGGAGTCCCGTTGAGAGAAAGCCGAAAAAAATCAAGACCGAATTTCCTTTGCAAAAGTACTAGCATCGGCGGTATTAGAGTCAAATCTCAATAAGAGCTGCAAAGACGTATCAAACTTTACTTGGTTAGCCTGTTCAAGCAGCCCATAAAAAAATGCACCATAGCGAAAATGGTAAAATGGAGGTATCTCGACCATCCAAAAAACCATAATCGCAAGGTGCATTTTCATGGATTAACAGCTTGAGCTGCTACCCAACTACTATTATAAAACATTCATTAAGTTAAGATAGGAAATTAGTTCTCGAACAGGTTAAGTTCCGTTTCTTTGTCGAAAACATGGATTTTGTTCATGTCGAAAGCCAGCTTGACGGTAGTACCGTCGCGCATACCGGAGCGGCCGTCTACACGAGCGATAACCGTGTCACTACCGATACCGTTCAAATACAGGTACATTTCATGACCAAGGTTCTCTGCTACCTCGATGTTAGCTGTGACGATGCTGTTCGGGGAAGCTTCCAGGAATACTGGCTCTTCATGCAGATCTTCTGGACGAATTCCCAGAATAACTTCTTTGCCAATAAAGCCTTTTTCACGGAGTGCTTTGGCTTTGCCTTCTGCCAGAACTACGTCTACGCCAGGAGCTTTGAACTTTACAGAGCCAGCGGATTCGCTCAGCGTACCCGTAATGAAGTTCATCGCAGGAGCGCCGATGAAGCCCGCTACAAAGATGTTCACTGGATGGTTGTACAGTTCTTCTGGAGTAGCGTTTTGTTGAATAAGTCCGTCTTTCATAACAACGATGCGATCGCCCATCGTCATAGCTTCGATCTGATCATGCGTTACGTAGATCGTCGTCGTTTCCAGACGTTTCGTCAGCTTGCTGATCTCAGCGCGCATTTGGCCACGAAGTTTGGCGTCAAGGTTGGAAAGCGGCTCATCCATCAGGAACACTTGTGGTTCGCGGACGATAGCACGGCCCAGAGCGACACGCTGACGTTGACCACCGGAAAGTGCTTTAGGTTTACGATCAAGCAGATGCTCGATGTCGAGAATTTTTGCTGCTTCACGAACGCGTTTATCGATGTCCGCTTTTTTGAACTTACGCAGTTTCAGGCCGAAAGCCATGTTCTGGTAAACGTTCATATGCGGGTACAGAGCGTAGGATTGGAATACCATCGCGATGTCGCGATCTTTAGGAGCTACGTCATTCACCAGGCGGTCGCCGATGAACAGCTTGCCTTCGGAGATTTCCTCAAGTCCTGCAATCATACGAAGAGTCGTGGATTTACCGCAACCGGATGGACCAACCAGAACGAGAAACTCCTTGTCCTTGATATCCAGGTTGATATCTTTTACGGATGCATTGTCGGATCCAGGGTATTTCTTGAAAACATGCTCTAAACGTACGCCTGCCATGTTGATTTCCCCCTATGTGAGTGATGTATAGTAGTTCCTGAAGAATTCCTCTTATGAATCTATCTTACCCGAAAATGTAAGCGCATGACTATGCACAAACTCTACAAAAAAATCAGGGTCTTTTCGTAACTTTATACAATAGAAGAATGATCTTGACCATAACAGCGTCTCGGAAGAGCCGCACGTCGAGCCCAGTCTCCTGTTTCAGCTTGTCCAGCCGGTACAATAGCGTATTACGATGGATATAGAGTTTCTTTGCCGTTTCGCTTACGTTGCAATCCAGTACAAAAAATGTTTCCAGCGTCGTTAAGATCTCAGGCTCTACATAATAATCCGAGCGACTGAAAGCTTGTTCAACGAAACGCGCCCTATCCATTTCTGGAATCGTACTGAGCAATCTTTCCAAATGCAGTTGCCAAGGTAGATGCACATTGGAGCCGACTTGGAAACGTCGACCGAGCTGAATCGTCTCACGAAGCTGAGCAACACTCTCTACAATTGACTTGGATGGCTGAATTGGAAAAGAAACCGCCAAATGGCATTCGCCCAGCCATTCACTGGCTAGCATTTCATGCAGTCCGAGACCGATTGACCTTAAACTCTCTTCCTCCGATTCCTCGTCGTCCCCCCCGTCCAAGCGAGAATCGCTTAGCGGAGACATAGGGCTGAGGATAAGCCATTCGTTGCGCTGGAGTGGAATGAGTAGAACTTCTTCCTCAAAAAAGGAACGGAGCAGCTTCTCAAGTTCAGTGTACGGCTCCTCGGTCAATCCGCTGTACTCCCGTATCAGCAAGAAGGGAATCATGTCGGCATACAATCTTCCGCCGAGCGTCAATCCCTCTGGAATCATCTCCGCCTGAGGACGGTCGAGTTGCTCCATAACCCAGGCACCAAGCGCCAGAGCTTGTTTTTCAGCTCCAGTTGCCGCGCTGTGACCACTACGATCAGTCTTGAGGTTGCTGAGCAAAAGACTGATCAGATTCAGCTCGGTGTCACTTAACCGCTCCGGCCTCCGGATTTCAAGACACTCCATGCGATCCGAGTCCCCTGACATCTTCATGTACACGGTTCCGTCAGCATGTATTCTTGCAGCGTGTCGACCTCTTTCCAAAAGGGGATGCAGTTCCTGCCACTGTGCCGATGTGTACGGCAGTTCCTGAATATCTGCTCCCAAGATGCGCCGCATTTCATCCAGCCATTCTCCTGATGCCATGAGTCATCTCCTGTTCCCGTTTTAGGACGCGCTATAATCAAGTTTACCATGAACAGGCAGCACTCATCCAACAAGGGACGATCGGGCTTCAAACAAACACAAAAAAAGCGCAGATTCGCATCTGCGCTTTGAGTTCACTATAAAGTGGTGAGCCATGAAGGACTCGAACCTTCGACACCCTGATTAAAAGTCAGGTGCTCTACCAACTGAGCTAATGGCTCTCAAAAAATGAAGTGGTGGAGGGCGATGGATTCGAACCACCGAACTCGTAAGAGAACAGATTTACAGTCTGCTGCGTTTGGCCACTTCGCTAGCCCTCCAGAATTGCTCTAAGATGTGCCATTATCAAGCTCACTTAGAAAACCAATGGTGGCTCGGGACGGAATCGAACCGCCGACACAAGGATTTTCAGTCCTTTGCTCTACCAACTGAGCTACCGAGCCGTACATAATTAAAAAAATGGCGGAGCTGACGGGATTCGAACCCGCGGTCTCCTGCGTGACAGGCAGGCATGTTAGGCCTCTACACCACAGCTCCAAGAAAAATGGTGGAAGCTGAGGGGATCGAACCCCCGACCCTCTGCTTGTAAGGCAGATGCTCTCCCAGCTGAGCTAAGCTTCCATATAAGGTTGGTAGCGGCAGAGGGGATCGAACCCCCGACCTCACGGGTATGAACCGTACGCTCTAGCCAGCTGAGCTACGCCGCCACACAATTCAGGTAAGACATCGCCAAATGTCCAAACAACTTGTCCCGTTTTCAAGCACTAGTCCTTAGACGGAACTATAATTGCGCCCTGAAAACTGGATCGAATGATATGCCGTGCTGACCGGCTGTTGTGTGACGGATTTGGATAAGCCCTCGACCGATTAGTATTCGTCAGCTGCACGCATTGCTGCGCTTCCACCTCGAACCTATCAACCTAGTCGTCTTCTAGGGGTCTTACATACTGGGAAATCTCATCTTGAGGGGGGCTTCGCGCTTAGATGCTTTCAGCGCTTATCCCGTCCGTACTTGGCTACCCAGCTGTGCTCCTGGCGGAACAACTGGTACACCAGCGGTACGTCCATCCCGGTCCTCTCGTACTAAGGACAGCTCCTCTCAAATTTCCTGCGCCCACGACAGATAGGGACCGAACTGTCTCACGACGTTCTGAACCCAGCTCGCGTACCGCTTTAATGGGCGAACAGCCCAACCCTTGGGACCTACTTCAGCCCCAGGATGCGATGAGCCGACATCGAGGTGCCAAACCTCCCCGTCGATGTGGACTCTTGGGGGAGATAAGCCTGTTATCCCCAGGGTAG